>CAZMCW010000359.1:0-5263 GCA_964564405.1 uncultured bacterium | reverse complement strand
CTTGCTGAAATAGCCAAAATTGCCAGGTTTAGGCTCGAGGCCCTCCTCAACACCTAACCTCAGCGATCAAATAAGTCAACACATCCGCGCTGACAATCTCCCCTTCCCTCTCTCTCCCCTTCCCCCTTTCCTAAACTACATAACCTACCAAACTAACCTCCCTAACCCAAAGGAGCCACCCATGATCCAATCCATCAGCTACGGTAAACGCAACGTCACCCTCTACCGCAGTTACGCCACACCACTGAAAGTTCAAACCATCCCCGAATCCCCGTTTACTGGCAGTAGCAACGTGCTTTTTGCAGTTGATGTTGACTTGATGGTCCTTGGCGATCACTTTATTCCTGCCTACACCGAAGGCGACAACCGTCAAGTCATTGCCACCGACAGCATGAAAAACTTTATTTTGAATAAGGGGCTTACGTACAAAGGGGCAACGCTCGAGGGCTTTTTGTATTTTTTGGGGTGCGAGTTTATGACCACTTATGACGACATCAATCACCTCGTTGTCGCCGGTAGCCAGCAACCTTTTGATGCCATGCCAGTACCTACCGGCGACGGCTTTGCGGGTAGTAACGTGCTGTTTTCGCGTTCACACAATGACTTTGGCTACGCTGAATTAGAATTGCGTAAAGATGGTGACAGCATTCAGGTAACCGACCATAGTTGCGGACGCTTAGAACTACAACTCATCAAAGTCACTGGCAGCTCGTTTGCCAGTTTTGTCCGCGATGATTACACGACCTTGCCCGAATACACCGACCGACCCCTATTTATCTATTTGGACATGATGTGGCAATATAGCGACGCTGACAGCATTACCAATGACGACCTCACTAGCTACATTGCCAGTGAGCAAATGCGCGACCTAGCTGGCACAGTTTTCCACGAATTTAACAGCCGTTCGATTCAGCACCTTGTCTACGAAATGGGCACACGTATGCTCGCGCGCTTCCCACAACTTGCGGCCGTTTCGTTTGACGCCCAAAACCGCTTGTGGGACACCGCGTTTACATCTAAAGATGACGACAAAGTCAAAGCTTACTGCGACCCGCGCCCACCTTACGGCAACATCACCTTAACGATGACACAAGACTCGACCAAAGATTTAACTCAGGGCGAGTGATGCCTGCGCAACTCACCACCCATGTGCTCGACACCATGCACGGCACACCGGCGGCTGGACTCAAAATTGTACTTTTTCAACTAGCCGAAGATGTATCCAAAGAACTTACAACAGCCGTCACCAATAGTGATGGCCGCACAGATACGCCAATGCTTGCCGAGGCTGAGTTGATGACTGGCCAGTTTGAACTTGTCTTTTACGTAGGTGATTATTTTGTACGTCAAGGCGTGGACTTACCCGAACCCATGTTTTTAGATACCGTGCCCATACGTTTTGCCATTGCCGATACTAACGTTAAATACCACGTGCCACTACTTGTGTCACCGTGGGCCTACAGCACTTACCGAGGTAGTTAATTTATATTAAATGATATTAGTCATCTTAGTGATGTTTTTGTATCGGTCATTTCACTTTATAGATAACCTGCAGACTGCAATTTGCTCTGTCTGCTGACGCATGTGCAGCTCTTAGATAAGACGTCCAATAGCAGTTCCAGGATTGGTTCCCCCACACTGAGTGGGTCGATTTCTACTCCTCTAGGTCGCACGCGCAACTGCCACAGGCAGTTACTCGTGGAAACGCTACAAAATTTAGACAAGCTATTTTCAATTGATTCATGAGGTCAACGTGATACCAATATCTCGAGGTTGTGTGTGAGCAACCTCCCCTCAGCTAGTCCACTTGCCACCAAACTCGCTCACAAGGTGATGGTGCGCTGCGATCATCTTGGGTCGTTTAGTGACGACGTAAGCGTGCGCTTTCGGCCGTTTTTGTCGGTTGCTACGGCGCGTGTTCACGAAGCATTGCGCGGCTATATGAAGCTAGTTAAGCTCGAGCCACGCGTAGACGCTCTCGGTAACCTTATTGGGCATTATCCAAGTAGGTACGCTGGTGACATTATGCAAGCGCCCTCAGTAGAAACCCTGCTGTTAGGGTCGCACATTGATACAGTTGTGAACGCTGGCAAGTACGACGGCATCCTCGGCGTGCTAATTAGCTTAGCTGTCGTTGAAGCTTTTCACGAGCAAGCCAAAGCGTTACCGTTTGACATTGAGGTCGTTGCTTTTTCAGAAGAAGAAGGGGTGCGGTTTGGCGTGCCGTTTTTGGGTAGTTTAGCTGTTTCAGGACAGTTTGATGAAGGTCTTTTGAAGCTTAAAGACAACAGTGGTGTCAGCCTCGAGCAAAGCCTTGTTGACTTTGGCTGCAACCCCGCTGACCTGCCCGATGCCAATTTGAGCGACGCCCTGGCGTTTATTGAAGTTCACGTTGAACAAGGCCCATACCTTGCCAGTCTAGGAGAACCTTTGGGCGTTGTAACCCACATTGCCGGACAAAGCCGGGTCAACATTGTGTTGCAAGGTAGTGCAGGACACGCTGGTACCACCCCGATGAACTTGCGGCAAGACGCGTTGGTAGCCGCAGCTATGTTCGTCTGCGAAGTAGAGCGCATCGCCAAAGATACCGACGGCCTGGTTGCCACAGTTGGCCAACTTCGAGTGGCACCGGGCGCTATTAACGTGATTGCAGGTGAAGCCCAGTTGAGCTTAGACGTGCGCCACCCAGATGACAGCACGCGCACGTGGGCCGTGCGAATGCTCGAGCAATACGCAACTAGCTTGTGTCACGCACGCAAGCTTAGATTAACCTGGCAAATTACCTCAGAGCAAGTTGCTACGCCTATGAGCCCCACGCTCACACAGCAGTTTGCGCGCATCCTGCAGGGCGCACCCAAACTCATCAGCGGTGCCGGGCACGATGCTATGGTCATGGCCAAGCGGGTTCCTACCGCGCTTTTGTTTGTGCGTTCCCCGAACGGCATCAGCCATCACCCAGATGAAACTGTGCACGAGTGTGATGTAGCCCGCGCTATTGACGCGCTCCTCAACGTCATTGAGACTCTAGCGACCGCAGGTTTGTCCCAACGTTTAGACACCCCCGGAGAGTTTTATGGTTGACCTAATTATTCGTGGTGGCACGTTTCCTAGCGATGATCCAAGTTTGGCTCTAGCGCTTGATCTTGCAGTAGATAATGGACATATTGTAGGTATAGGCGAGCTCGAGCAAGATTGCCAGCAGGACATTGACGCGCGCGGTTTGCACGTGCTACCCGGCATGATTGACACCCACGTTCACTTTAACGACCCTGGGCGTGCAACTTGGGAAGGCATTGCCACAGGCAGCCGCGCGTTTGCATCTGGCGGTGGCACGCTTTATGGAGATATGCCCCTCAATGCCTCTCCACCTACGTTAGATGCAGCTAGTTTTGCAGCTAAACTTGCTGTCGCTGAGCAGAATAGTGTCACTGATTTTGCGCTCTGGGGCGGGCTTACGCCAACGAACCTCGAGCATATGGACGCGCTCGCAGACTGCGGCGTGTTTGCCTTCAAAGCGTTCATGTCGGGCAGTGGCATGGACGACTTCCAAGCTGCTGACGACACAACTTTGTTCGAGGGGATGCAAACTGCCGCCAAACTCAACCTACCCGTGGCAGTTCACGCAGAAAGTGACGCCCTAACCGCTCACCTTAGCCAGCAGATGATTGCTGCAGGCAAGTTAAGCCCGAGGGACTATGCCGCCTCGCGGCCTGTTATTGCCGAAGTTGAAGCTATTCGCCGAGCGATTAGTTTGGCAGAGGCTACAAGCTGCACCTTGCATATTGTTCATGTGAGTAGTGGCACAGGTGTGCTCGAGGTTGCCCACGCGCGTGCCCGGGGCGTAGATGTGACCTGTGAAACTTGTGCCCATTATTTACACTTTACCGAGGAAGATTTGTTCAACTTTGGTGCCATCCTCAAGTGTGCGCCGCCTCTACGAGCTCAAGAAGAACAACAACGCTTGTGGCAATGTATTCGCGAAGGTCAAGTAGATTTTGTAACCTCTGACCATTCCCCCTCGAGTCTCGATCTCAAAGATAAACCTAACTTTTTTGAGGTTTGGGGTGGCATTGCTGGGGTGGAGGCTACCCTTTTAGTAATGCTTAACAACATGATGGAGCATCATTTAACAACGGAAGATATTGCCAACCTAACTGCGTCACACGCAGCGTCCTCATCGACCTAGCAGGTAAAACCGCTCGCAAACCAGAAGAACTCTTGAGCCGTCACAACTACAGCCCTTACACAACGCTTTACACCCAGCCGCTAAGAGGACGTATTGTTGCAACTTTTGTACGTGGTCAGCGCGTGTTTCATGAGGGTAAAGTTGTAGAAGGTGTACGTGGTCAACTCATCAAACCCAGCCGTACTTGATGCTACTGATATGCGTGTCAAACCACTAATATCAGCAACTCCGTGCAATGCTGGTAGAATTAACATCATTTAAATCAAGTCTAGCAGCATCTAAAACTGTAATGTCATAATTTACTGTGTGATTTTTAATCCGTACAAAGTATCAACATCACTACAGACACTATGATGCCAGCTGTTTTTAGATTTCCAATTCATTAAATAATTTAATGTTACACCCAATGAGTTTCTAACCAAAAACGCAATCCCCGAAACGAGGTTACGGTGACACTTCCTTTAACACAACTTGGCACAACTCGCACGGTTATCAAACCCAACTACGCGTTTATTGCACCTGACGGGCACGTAGCCAACCCCATTCCTGGCTGGCACAATACAGATGGCATCACGCTTATTTCACCCCGCATGGGTGCGCAGTTTCATCAGTTTTTAGCACGCATGGGTCAAAATAGTGAAAGCGGCGAACCGCTAGCAGGTGTTGAGCGCTTTGTGTATGTGGTGGAAGGCAAAGTGGAGCTGGTCAGTAGTGGGCAAAGTGCCAACTTGCAAGTAGATGACTTTGCCTATTTGCCCGCTGGCACCGCTCACGGACTGCGCAGTAAAAAAGGTGCTGTGCTCAACGTGTACGAAAAGCTTTATCAGCCTCATGCAGATGTAACTGAGCCAGAGATGTACATGGGCCGTGCTCAAGACGTTGCCAGTGAAGATTTTTTGGGCAATCCCAACTTGCAGGTTCGCAAACTTTTACCTGATAACCTCAGCTTGGATATGGCCGTGAATACCATGACCTTTGCGCCAGGCACACCCTTGCCCTTTGTAGAAACGCATGTGATGGAGCACGGGATGCTGATGTTACGCGGGTCAGGGATTTACAAGCTCGAGCACGACTGGT
>CAZMCW010000358.1:3119-5275 GCA_964564405.1 uncultured bacterium | reverse complement strand
CTTGCAAGCCACTATGGCGTTATTCCCTGAGCGTGTCGGGCAACTTGCGGTGGCCACTATCATCGACCTGTGGGCGGGCGCAACTGCCTTACCCGAGGTCATCACACCCCACGCCCTGCTCACGGAAGACACCTTATCGGACTACTACGTTAAACCCGATAAGACGGATGCTGGTTCTAATGCTACCGAGCTAGTTGATAAGCCTTCTCAACACATGCGCCACTGGCAACTTGGTGAGGCTGCGTTTCCAAGGCTCGAGCTTTCAGAAGATGACCTAGTGGCCGCCCGTGGCAAGCGCATCTCATTTGTCATCCAGTATCGCACTCACGAGTGGTACGCCAGTTTAGCCGCTGCCATGCATGACTTCGCCCAAACTTACGGCGTCGAAGCTGTTGCTATTGACGTAAACGACGACTTCAAAGCAGAAATCCGCGAACTTCGCCGGGTGATTGGCAAAGTTGCCGCGTCTTACGTTGAGGATGGCGACACTATTATTTTGGATGCGGGCTCAACCACCAAAAGCATGACGCAGTTTTTACATGACAAAAAGAACCTCACTGTGATTACCAATTCGTTAGATGCATTTAAAGAACTTCAAGCTAACGCCAACATCGATCTCAAACTCACCGGTGGTGACTTTTATGCGCCTGCGCAGTCGTTTGTAGGGCGTGGCGCGCAGCTTTTGCTAGCCGAAGTTCGCCCAGATAAAGCGTTTTTGGTGGCGGCTGGGGTGTCGCAAGAGTTTGGCATTTCGTCCGTCAACGCCGCTGAAGCCGAGGTACGACGCAGCATGATGGCGGCCAGTAAAGAAGTTGTACTCCTTGCCGATCACACCATCTTAGAACTAGATGCCAACGTACGCGTGGGCGCGCTCACAGATGCTCATACTCTCATTACCGACGCCGGCGTGAAACCCTCACAACGGCTCGAGCTTCGTCAACTTGGCCTCAACGTCATTGTTGCAGGTCAGCTTAGCCCTACTTAAATCACCCGAAAGGAGGTTGATAGCCTCGACATCTACTATGTATCAGAAATTCCAACTTATTTTGACTTGTATAGAAAGAGCAAGCACAGAGTTGACCTAACGCTTACATCAATATTCCTCGTTCAATATTTCAAAGGAGCTATCCAACATGATTCGTAAACACATCCAATCTTTAGCAGTTTTGTTACTCATCGCGCTTATTTTTGGTACCGCTAACGCGCAAGATGACGTTGTCACTTTGACTTTTTGGGACAATCAACAATCCGAATCTGGTCTTAGTGAGTTTCAACAAACCGCCATCGACGAATTTATGGCTGAAAACCCGAACATTCAAATTGAGGTTGTCACCGTACCCTACCCTGAGTATCAACAGCGCCTCACACTAGCTGTTCAAGGTGGCAACGCGCCGGATATATCCACCGTAGACCAAATTTGGAACTCAGCGTTTGCTGCAGCCGGTGCCATTGTGCCACTAGATGACTTTGCAGCAGGTTCAGACTTAGTAAGCGAAGATGCCTACTTTCCTGGTGCATGGGAGTCTGCAACGTGGAACGAGCAACTTTGGGGCGTGCCGTTCAACGTGGACGTGTGGCAATTCACCTACTACAACCAAGACTTGCTAGATGCTGCTGGCATTGATCCTACTAGCCTAGAAACTTGGGAAGGTCTAAGTACCGCCGGAGAAGCACTCACCGACCGTAGTAACGGCGAGTTTGGCATTGGCTTATTTAGCCACCGGGGTGAAGACACCATCGTGGTGATGAACTCGTTTATTTACTCCAATGGTGGGTCTATTTTGAATGAAGATGGTATGTGCGCGCTTACCGAGCCGGCAGCCGTTGGCGCGCTCGAGTACCTGCAATCACTCCAAGACTACGCGCCCGAGGGCATCTTAAACGCCAGCAGTGGCGATATGCGCGAGCTATTTTTGAACGGCTCTTTAGCAACCCAGTGGTGGCCCGCTTTGGAGCAACCTACCCTGCAAAATAGCGACATCAACTGGGGCTTTGTAAACGGTACTGCGCCCGAAGGTATGACACCTGTGGGTACTTATGGCGGTTGGAACTTGGTCATTTATGAACAGTCCGAGCACCAAGAAGAAGCCTGGCAATTTATTGAATTTTTAACCCGTCCAGACGTGAACGGCCGTGTTGTGGACTTAATTCCTGCC
>CAZMCW010000358.1:0-3109 GCA_964564405.1 uncultured bacterium | reverse complement strand
TTGAAGCTGCTGACGCATTTATAAACGAAAACCGGGTTGGTGCCGAGGACATTCTTGCCCACCTCAACAACGCACGCCCGCGCCCTTTGTCACCCAACTACCTGCAAATTGCCGACATTCAAATGGACATGATGCAAGCCATTTTTAGTGGCACCGCTGTAGCAGATGCGACCGTCGCTGCGTGCCAAGACATCGACGCCCTGCGCTAGTTGACTAACGAGAATGATGCTGTGTGAGGGGCTTTTGGTCTCTCATACAGATCTTTAAGAGCATCAATTTTTGCGAGTAGCAGCTTTCGAGAGCATCAGCTTAAATAACAGACATTGGTTGATAGCCTCAAGTTAATTCCAAGGCGTTCAGGTAGCGTCAGCAAATTGATGACCCCGTATTTGGATGCCAACGTATTTAGTAGCAGTTCCAAGATTGGTTCCCCCACACTGAGTGGGTCGATTTCTACTCCCCTAGGTCGCACGCGCAATTGCCTGTGGCAATTACTTGTGGAAACGCTATAGATACCACTACATTTAAACATCACCATATTTCAAGCAATTGCCAGTCAGTAATCTAACAACTTATGAGGATGGAGTAATCAGCAATTATGTACTCGGTAGATGACATCATCTTGACATATTTGGTAAGGCAACAATGACAACCCAGTCGTTAACTACAAAGCACAACCGTCCGAGTCAGGCTCGAGGCCTCGGTAGCGGGCACGGTCTAGCGCTCTTGTTTGTTGCGCCTGCGGTGTTACTGGTTGGCCTCCTCATGTATTACCCAATGGTGCAAGCATTCATTGAAAGTTTGCACGCCACCGCCTTTTTAAGCCCACACCCCGAGTTTGTCGGCTTGGAACACTACCGCAACATGTTGCGTGATGATACCTTTTGGCGAGTTATGGGCAATTCGGTCACGTGGACGCTGGCCGTGGTGCTGTTTCAAAATTTATTGGGACTGGCGAGTGCGGTACTCCTCAACCAAAACTTGCCGGGGCAAGGGTTTGTACGCACATTGGTACTATTGCCGTGGGTATTGCCCGGTGTGGTAACAGCGCTCCTTTGGCGATTTATGTACGACCCACAACTTGGGCTTGTTAATTCGCTCCTGCTTAGTAGCGGTCTAGTTGATAGTGCCACGGGCTGGCTAGCTGAACCTAACACTGCTATGGCCGCCGTCATTTTGGCAGCCGTGTGGAAAGGCTTTCCGTTTTCAATGGTGATCTTTTTAGCGGCGTTGCAAGGTGTTGATGAGCAACAGCTCGAGGCCGCCCAACTCGACGGGGCTAACCCGTGGCAGCGGTTCATCCACGTGACGATTCCGTCGATGAGTGCCATCATTCGTTTAAACTTACTCCTTACGACTATTTTTACGTTTAACTATTTCGACATGATTTGGGTGACAACCCGTGGTGGCCCGCTGGATAGAACCCACATTTTCCCCACGGAAATTTTTGAACTTGGTTTTGGACAAGGGCGCTTTGGGGAGGCTGCTGCTTATGGGATGGTGTCAGTCTTGTTACTTGCTGCGTTTGCGGTACTTTACTTACGTGAACTCACTCAGGACGCATGATGACAACCTCAACAATGAAGATGAAACGCTCGAGCCCAACCTCTACCCGTCGCCGCAAACGCGGTCAACTCTTGCTCACGCTTTTTCTACAAGCTGTCTTGCTGCTCATTGTGCTGCTGCCATTTTTTTGGATGCTCAGCGTATCCCTAAAACCTGCCAGCGAACCTTTTGCCATTCCAGCGCGTTTGTGGCCAGAAAACCCAACGCTCGTGAACTACCAAACCGCGTTTTACCCAGAGTTTCGGCGCTACTTTTTGAACAGCACGCTTGTTTCACTAGCAACCATGGCCATTTCCATCAGTGTGGGCTTACTCGCAGCTTACAGTTTTAGCCGTTTTCGCGTGCGTGGCTTCAAAGTTCTGCTCATCGCGATCATTTTGGCGCAAATGTTTCCGGTTGCCACCATGATTATTCCCATCTACAAAATTATGCGGCGGTTTAGTTTGCTAGATACCTACCCGGCGCTCATCATCGCCTACATCACCATCACCTTGCCCGTGGCCATTTGGATGCTGTTGGGGTTTATTGGCAACATTCCTAAAGAGCTAGAAGAATCCGCGCTAGTTGAAGGTGCTACCCGCTTGCAAGCGTTTTGGCGGATTGCGGTGCCCCTAGCGCGCCCTGGTATTGCTGCCACCGCCGTGTGGATTGCCGTTGTCACCTGGCAAGAGTTTATTTTTGCCCTTGCGTTTACCAGCAGCCGCGAGATGCGCACGGTATCCGTCGGCATCAGCGATTTTATTGGCCAGTACGGTATTCGTTACGGGGAGCTTATGGCCAGTTCGGTGATGGTGTCGTTACCCATTATGGTGGTATTTTTCTTTTTGCAGCGTCAATTTGTGGCCGGACTTACCGCCGGAGCCAGCAAAGGGTGACCTCAACATGACGGTATCTCTAAAAGGTCTCACTTGGGATCATCCGCGTGGTTATGCACCTTTGGAAGCTGCTGCTGAGCGTTACGCAAGTTTGTGTAATGTCCACATTGCTTGGGACAAGCGGTCACTCAAAGCGTTTGGGGATGTGCCCATCAATACCTTGGCAGCGGATTATGACCTTATGGTGATTGACCACCCGCACATGGGGATTGCTGCCAGTAGCGGGTGTTTGTATCCGCTAGATGAGGTGGTTGATGAGGTGGTGCTCGAGCAACTTGCCCACGAAAGCGCCGGCCCCAGCCATCAAAGTTACACCTACAACGGTAAACAGTGGGCCCTAGCTGTGGACGCTGCGGTGCAGGTGAGTAGTTACCGGGCTGATTTGATGACATCAGGTTTACCTGAAGATTGGCAGCAAGTGCTCGAGCTCGCCAGCACACTTCGCCAGGACAATCTCTACCTCGCCATCCCGCTCGTTCCCACCGACGCCATGTGCTCGTTTTTGAGTTTGTGCGCTAGTTTTGGACATCCGCTCAAGCAAACAACCTTTGTGACCAACGCGCAAGCAGAAACTGTGCTCATCTTCTTAAAACGCCTTGCTGAACGCGCCCATCCCAACAGCCTCAACTGGAACCCCATCCACACCTACGACGCGATGACCCAAGGTG
>CAZMCW010000357.1:0-5285 GCA_964564405.1 uncultured bacterium | reverse complement strand
CAGCCCAAATTTTGGTTATCTGGTCTGCCACAATAAGAAGCCCCGCCACAACAAGAAACATATAGTTCAAGTATACGCAAGCTTGCACGCCACCCAAGTAGGTTATGCACCCTTTCGGTGATGGTTACGTGAGCTTATGAAAGCGGAGTTAACATCTCAACAAACAGCACTCATCTTACATTCAGGAATTTTAGCAGGTTGACTGTGTTCCTAGATGATGCTGGTAGCGTCAAGTTGACCTCACTTAGCTTAATGGTTTGACAATACTAAAATACTGTTTGCAGGAAGGTTATTTTCAGCTATACTCGAGCATATACAACAGCACATCACATAACACACTGCTGGTGCGTATTAACTTTTGGGTGCCGTCTTGAAGCTTGCCCCCCGATTGATACCGCGCTGACGCCGGATTTGTATGCTTTTAGCATCTTGATAACAACTGCGACGCACTTGGATACAGCCATTTTTGGATACATTTAGCGTTTCCACGAGTAATTGCCACAGGCAATTGCGCGTGCGACCTAGGGGAGTAGAAATCGACCTACTCAGTGTGGGGGAACCAATCTTGGAACTGCTGATTACTACTTTGTAGATACACTACTTCTTTATAGATACACCACTTCTTTGTAGATACACCACTTCGCCTGACGCCATCATCAGAATGAGGTAGTTATGACCATTAGCAAGCCTGCGCTCGAGTCCCTTCAACACGCCATTTCTCAAGATAGCAGCAGTCAGCGTACCCTCTTGCAAAGTTTGAGCCGTGCGCTCCTAGGCAACGACGTCCCCGAGGTACTAGCACAACTCGACACCGCACAACTTAAAGCGTTTAGTGAACACGCACTAGACTTTCTAACCCGCCGAGCAGACAAGCCTCTACTGCTAGACGTGTTTACCCCTAGCCTCGAGCAGCACGGTTGGCAATTGCCTTACAGCGTGGTGATGATTGCGCTAGCTGATCGTCCGTTTGTTGTGGATTCTGTTAAAGCAGAACTGCAACGACAGCGCGCTGGTCTGGTTGATCTATTACACCCTATTTTAGGCGTTGAACGCGCTTCAGACGGGCAGATCAAACGCTTGTGGACAAGTGATGACAACACCCCTAAAACACAACGCGAAGCTTTTGAGGTGTTCTTTTTACAACCGTCTAACAAGCAAGATAAGCTTAAAACCCACCTTATAGAAGTCCTCAACGATGTCATCTTAGCAACTGGCGACTACGCAGCTATGTGTGAACAAGTGCGCGTGCTCACCTACCGTCTTAGGCATTTGCGGGAGGTAAGCGCCCAAGGGTATCACCGCGATCAAGCCCAAGCTTTGGAGGATTACATTGCCTTTTTGGAATGGCTAGACGACGACAACTTTGTCTTTTTGGGCTACCGCGAGTACAACATTATCGACGTGCAAGGACAACCTCATTTGCAAGTTCACCGAGACAGCGCCCTAGGTATCTTGCGCAAGCTCGAGGGCAGCCGCTACTTGCACCCCGTCGCGTTAGCTAACATTCCAGCTAGCTTGCGCGAGCGCATTACTGGCGGCGAGCTTTTGCTGGTTACCAAAGCCAACGCGGAGTCCACCGTGCACCGCCCAGCCCGACTAGACTATGTTGGCCTTAAAAAACTTTCTGACACTTGGCAAGTGCAAGGCGAACAGCGCTTTGTAGGTCTGTTTACGTCTAAAGCACTGTTTGCCCAAGTTGAAGACATTCCTCTCCTTAAGCGCAAACTTGACCAAGTGATTGCCTTAGACAATGCGCCGGTGGGCTCGCACAACTACAAAGAAATCACCGCTATTTTTAATTCCATGCCGCGTGAAGAACTGTTTTGGAGTAGCACCCCTGAACTGCACAAGAGCATTCGCGCCATCATGGATTTGCTACGCGATGAAGGCGTGCGGCTAACCTTACGCAGCGATCCACTTGACCGCGGGCTGGCCATCATGGTGATTATGCCGCGCGACCGCTTTGACGCTGACGTGCGCCGCCATATTCAAACCCTTTTGTTTGAGGCCGTGAACGCCCGCCATGTGGACTATCAACTGGCTATGGGTGAAGACGAAGCCCAAGTGCGCTTCCACTTTTTCTTTTTAACCGATATGCCCGCTAGCGAGGTAGATTTGCCGACGCTCGAGCGCGCTGTGTTTGACCTCACTCGAACCTGGGCAGACAAGCTTACGACCTCCCTCAAACAAACCTACGGCCTCCAAGAAGGGCAAGCCCTCGCCAACTTTTACAGCCATGCACTCAGTGACGCCTACCAAGCCAACACTTCCGTTGAACGCGCCTTAGTAGATATTGCCAACATCGAAACCCTGAACGACATTGACAATCCGCAAGATTATGTGATTGATTTTGCCAATTTGGACAACTGCCCGTACGGCGGCGGGGCCACGCACTTAACGGTGTATCACCATGAACGCACGTTAGTTGTAAGTGACGTGTTGCCCTTGCTCGAGAATCTAGGCTTACGTGTGCTCGAGCAAATTTCTTATGCAGCCGATTTTGCCACCCATCACGACCCTAATACAGACGACTTGTCCATGGCGACGCTCGAGCACCACCGTTTTGTCCCCCTAAGTGGCATCGACATTTTTCGGGTGCAAACCAGTAGCAGGGAGCTTCTCAATATTGAGCAAGACGCAGCTAGGTTGCGCGACGCCCTGTTACTCCTGTTGCGCGGCAACGTTGACAACGACCGCTTAAACGCCCTCGTTGCCCGCGCTGGGCTCAGCATTCGCCAAGTGGCCCTGCTACGCACCTACCAGATGTACTATGCCCAAATTGATGCTGCCACCAGCCGCCGCTTTATTAACGACACGCTGTTACATCACCCAGAATTAGCTGCGCTATTGTTTGAAGCATTTGATTGCAAGTTTAATCCCGAACTTAGCGAGCGCCCGTTTAAGGTGTGCCGCGAGAAGTTTGTGGCGCGGCTCGAGCAGGTTAGCTCCCTCCCCGAAGACCGCACCTTGCGCAGATTGTTTAACCTGATTGATGCCAGCCTCCGCACCAACTTTTATCTTGGCAAAGACTTCATCAGTATCAAAATCAACTCGCACAAGGTAACTACCATGCCCGACCCGCGCCCGATGTTTGAAATTGTGGTGACGAGTCCTACCACTGAAGGCATTCACTTACGTGGCGGCAAAGTGGCTCGAGGGGGCCTACGCTGGAGTGACCGCCCAGACGACTTTCGCACCGAAGTCTTGGGCCTCATGAAAACCCAGATGACCAAAAACGCCGTGATTGTGCCTGTGGGCTCCAAAGGTGGCTTTGTCATCAAAAACGCGCCCGAAACCCGCGAAGAACTCCGCGAGTACGTGAAAACCCAATACCAAATGTTTATTCGCGGGTTGCTTGACCTCACCGATAACCGCATTGATGGTGAGATAATTCAGCCAGAGGGACTCGTCATTTACGACGACCCCGACCCCTACTTGGTTGTCGCTGCCGACAAAGGCACTGCTACGTTTAGCGATGTTGCCAACGCCATCGCCCACGAGTACAACTTTTGGTTAGGCGATGCGTTTGCCTCCGGTGGTTCACAAGGCTACGACCACAAAAAAGAGGGTATTACCGCAAGGGGCGCGTGGGAATGCACCGCCCGGCACTTCCGCGAACTGGGTATTAACGTCAAAGAAGACACCTTCACCGCTGTGGGCATTGGCGACATGTCCGGCGATGTGTTTGGGAACGGCCTCCTTTACACCGACACCATACAACTGCTGGCTGCGTTTAACCATATGCACATCTTTTTAGATCCCGACCCTGATCCCAAAGCAAGTTATGAAGAACGGGAACGGCTCTTTAATCTGCCGCGCTCAACATGGGAAGATTACGACAAAACACTGATAAGTGAGGGCGGTGGGGTGTACCCTCGGCACGCCAAAGTTATTCCCATTTCACCGCAAGTGCAAGCCAAACTTGACATTAAAGCCAGCAGACTCAGCGGGCAAGACCTTATTCAAGCCATTTTGCACGCCCCTGCTGACTTGCTTTGGAATGGCGGCATTGGCACTTACGTGAAATCCGACAGTGAACGTCACGCAGATGTTGGTGATAGCAACAACGACAGCGTCCGGGTAGATGCCAACGATCTGCGCGTTAAAGTTGTAGGTGAAGGCGGCAACCTTGGTTTTACCCAACTTGCCCGCATTGAATACGCCGCGAACGGCGGTTGCATCAATACCGATGCCATCGACAACTCCGGCGGCGTGGACATGTCTGACCACGAAGTCAACATCAAAATCCTCTTACAGCCACTTGTCCAGAACAAGACTTTATCGGAAGATGCTCGCAATGAGTTGCTCAAAACAATGACCGATGACGTCAGTGAACTCGTCTTACGCAACAACTACACGCAGTCGTTGTGCTTATCGCTGGCGAGCGGCCGCAGTCAGAGTAACTTGGGTATTTTTAGAGATTTGCAAAGCCATCTTGCGGAACACGCTGGACTCAACGCGGCAGTGGAGTTTTTACCCAACCGCAAAGCGTATGAGGCGAGAGCGCAAGCTGGTACAGGCTTAACCCGGCCGGAGTTGGCGATTTTGCTGGCTTACGCCAAGATGGAGGTGTTTGGGGCCTTGCTCGAGTCCACCGTCCCCAACGAAGCCTTCATAAGTAACCACCTGCACAGCTACTTCCCCAACGTGCTCAGCACCCGCTACCCAGACGCCGTGAACGCTCACTCTTTGCGGCGCGAAATTGTCGCTACCGAAGTCACCAACCGCATCATCGACTTGATGGGTATGACCTATGTGAACCGCGCCGTGCTAGACAGCAGCAGCGACCCCACCACCATCGTGCGCGCCACGCTCATTGCCAGTGAGCTATTAAATGCTGATAGTTTTCTTGAGGATATTTACGCGCTGGACAACACGATTCCAGCCAGTGGCCAATACGACGCCATTCACGAACTGGTCAAAGCACTGGAAACCATCAGCCACTGGCTCGTGCAACACGCCCAGATTCACCAAGATGCCGATGCGTTTTTGAGCAATTACGGTGCAGCGCTCACCACCCTACGCACAGATTTGGTGGGCTTACTGCCCGAGTTACAGCGCTATCTCTACGATGAACGCCACACAAACTTTACAAACCTTGGTTTTGCAGATGATCTAGCTGCGCACATTTCTCTATTGGACTATCTGCCTAGCGCCCTCGCCATTGTCCATGTGAGCCAGCTTGCGCCGTGCACTGTTCAAGATGCCGCCCATGCGTTCTATGACATTGGCGATCACCTATCTATGGGTTGGTTACGCGACCGTTTGGAGCACCTTGCTAGCGA
>CAZMCW010000356.1:0-5302 GCA_964564405.1 uncultured bacterium | reverse complement strand
CAGGCAGTTGCACGTGCGATCTAAGGGAGTAGAAATCGACCCACTCAGCGTGGGAGGACTGATCCTGGAACTGCTGTTAAAATGTACTTTGAGTGTAGTTTGCTCAGCGAGTATTACCAAATTAAGATACTGCTAACATGTAAAACCTTGACACCGTTCGGCTAGCCTATGTATTATACTTCCGTTTATGAGCATGCGCGTCAACACTGCAATGTTAAGACAAGCACCTCCCAACGTGGGGTTGTGTTTCATGCTTGCTAGTAATCACATGAGGTCTGCTCGAGCGCACACGGCAGGTGTACATCGTACAACCTTGCGCAGTGCAGTTTGGTATAGCGCATCTCAGCAAAGTGCATCTCAATACAGTATATCTCGGCAGGATGTATCTTCACAGGGCACAACTCAAAACGTCTCCAGAGGATCAGCAAAAGCACGTGTTAATCAGCATTTGATTGACACGGTTTTTTTATGGTTTAGACGTTGCATCTCTACAAACATAAATATCCTTGTTCTTTATGACGTGTTGCTAAGCACCTTAGCTGCCCTTGTGCTGATTATTGTTCTACTAAGTGTCCTAGTCATTCTAGGAAGTTGGGGTGTTGCATTTTAGCGAAACGCTTAAATGACCAAACGCCCCGCTCACATAAGCGGGGTTTTTTTTTAGCTGCTATGTATCAGGGGGGTTATGTGATGCTAAAAGATGTGTAAGCAGCGCCGTAAACAAGACGATTGAAATTACCTTGATAGGGGAGGTATAAGGTCTAGGCAAATCAAAAGGTCACCAGCAGATATGCAAGGCTTACTGTAAAAACGCAAATTTCTAGCGTGCGCAATATTTTGCCTGCACTAGGGCAGGAAGTGAGGAAAGATTATGAAGGGTAGCGAAGTTATTTTGAAGATGCTCGAGCAAGAGGGCACGTCCATTGTTTTTGGACACCCGGGCGGTGCAATTATGCCCGTCTATGACGCCCTCTACGACTCGCCTATCAAGCACATTTTAGTACGTCATGAACAAGCAGGTTGCCATGCGGCAGATGCCTACTACCGCGCTAGTGGGCAAGTTGGCGTGGTGTTTGCAACCAGTGGCCCTGGCGCAACCAACTTGGTGACGGGCTTAGCCACAGCCCACATGGATTCTTCAGCAGTGGTGGCTATTACCGGGAACGTACCCACCAGCCTCATTGGCACAGATGCGTTTCAAGAAGCAGACGTTTACGGCATCACCGGGCCTGTGACTAAGCACAACTATCTGGTTAAAGACGTCAACGACTTACCCAAAGTCATTCACGAGGCCTTCCACATTGCCTCAACCGGCCGCCCAGGACCAGTCTTAATTGATGTTCCTAAAGATGTCCAAAACGCTGAATTTACAGGTTCACTGGACGTGGGTAGTATTGATTTGCCTGGTTACAATCCCACGCTCGTGGGCCATGCTAAGCAGATTAAACGCGCGGCTGAGGCCATTCGCGCTGCCAAACAACCCATCATGATGGTTGGTGGCGGTGGACAGCGCGCTGCAGAACAAGTTGCTGCCTTTGCGGAAAAAACCAATATTCCAGTTATCACCACGCTTATGGGAATTGGTGCCTATCCAGCAGGTTCCCCCAATGCACTAGGCATGCCGGGAATGCACGGCACGGTGACGTCTAACCGGGCAATTACTCACTGCGATCTTATTTTGGGCGCAGGCTTGCGCTTTGATGACCGCGTGACGGGCAAAATTAGCCGCTTTGCACCCAATGCAACTATTGTTCACATCGACATTGACCCAGCTGAGTTATCTAAACTTGTGCACGCCCACATACCTGTGGTAGGCGATCTGGTGAACATTTTGCCGCGTCTGGCAGATGAGCTCGAGAAGCTAGACATTGACCCTTGGTGGGAAACCCTACGTGAATGGAAAGGGCGTTACCACGAGCGTTACAAGCAAGATAAACCCCTGGTGTCCCAAGAAGTGATTCAGATGTTCCACCAAGAAACAGGTGGCGACTGTGTAGTTACCACTGAAGTGGGGCAACACCAAATGTTTGCAGCGCGCCTCTTTCCAACCAACGAACCACGCACCTGGATTAGCTCAGGTGGGCTGGGCACGATGGGCTTTGGGTTACCTGCGGCCATTGGCGCAGCGTTTGCCCGCCCCGGCGAAACAGTCGTGTGCATTGCTGGTGATGGCAGCGTGCAGATGAACATTCAAGAACTGGCCACCATTTACCAACATCAATTGCCAATTGTGATTGCTATTTGTAATAACGGCATGTTGGGTATGGTGCGCCAGTGGCAGGAGATGTTCCACGCTCAGCGTTACAGCGAAGTTTATCTGGCAGATTCCAACCCAGACTTTGCCAAACTAGCTGAGGCTTATGGCATTGAAGGACATAACGTTTTTGACCGGGAAACGGCCAAAGCGCTTATTCCCGAAGTTTTAGCGAAGAAAAAACCTGTGCTAGTTAATTTTGTGGTCTATGAAGCTGAAAAAGTCTTCCCCATGATTCCAGCCGGAGCCGGTGTTGATCAAATGATTATTGGCGACCAAGAGCCGGACGATGACGTGACCGCAGCAACAACCTCAGTAAGCTCAGGAGGCGGGGCATGAATAGCAGAGCCATGGACATGAACGCACGTCCAGCCCAGGTAGGTGTTCATAAGCATGTGATGAGCGTGACCGTAAGGGATCAGCCAGGTGTGTTGGTGCGGATTGCCGGTTTGTTTGCCCGGCGTGGGTTTAACATTGAGTCGCTTTCAGTCGCGCAAACAGGTGTGCCGGGTATTTCAAGAATGACCTTTGTGGTCACTGGCGAAGACCACACAATTGAACAAGTGGCTAAGCAACTCCACAAACTTATTGATGTCATCAAGGTGATTGATCACTCTGAAGCGTCTTTTGTGGACCGTGAACTTATGCTTATTAAAGTAGCCGTGCGCACGCCAGAAGATCGCGTCGAAATTCGTCAGATTGCTCAGGATTTTCGGGCCCGTATTGTTGACGTGCACCGTGAAGCACTGGTATTTGAAGTCACTGGTGACGAGGGCAAAATGGACGCGTTCATTGACCAAATGCATGCGTTTGGCGTTGTGGAAATTATGCGTACCGGACGTGTGGCAATGACCCGTACAGCAGCGACTAAGTCGGTAAAAGTCAAAGAAACAGCATAATCTAAACATCAACCAAGGCATTAGTTTAAGTATTGATGGGGCGCTGAGCTAAGTACCCCAAGCATCCTCGAGCTCCCTCAATACCTTCACAACACAGCCTAAAAAGTACAGCTGTGTTAATCATGAATACGCGCACGCATGTGTTTTGACAGCGATTCAGTACGAGAAAGCAAGTGAAAGTGTATTGAAAGCATCAGCCTGTTCGGCTGATAGTGGGCTAGTTTTCTAAGCTGTTATTGCTGTTTCCAGCTTATCGGAGCATAGCTAAACACACTCGAGCGCAACCACATTAAGAACCTTTAGGAGACGACATGGCAACAATCTACTACGACGACGACGCAAACTTAGCACATCTTGAAGGCAAAACCATTGCCGTTTTAGGGTTTGGCTCGCAAGGTCACGCGCACGCACTGAACGCCAAAGAATCTGGCCTCAATGTAGTGGTGGGCTTGCGCTCAGGTTCCTCGAGCCGCGCCCACGCTGAATCTGCTGGGCTTACCGTTATGGATACGGCAGATGCCGTCAAAGCTGGCGACCTCGTCATGGTGTTACTACCAGATGAAATCCAAGGGCAGGTTTACCGCGAGGCCATCGCCCCAAATTTAGAAGAGGGTAATTCGCTTCTATTTGCCCATGGGTTTAACATTCACTTTGGACAGGTTAATCCACCAGACAACGTGGATGTCTTTATGGTTGCGCCCAAGGGACCAGGACACTTGGTGCGCCGCGTGTATACCGAAGGTGCTGGGGTACCCTGCTTGCTGGCGATTTACCAAGACGCTAGCGGTACCGCTAAACAAAAAGGCCTGGCTTATGCCAAAGCCATCGGCGGCACGCGCGGCGGCGTGTTAGAAACAACCTTCAAAGAAGAAACCGAAACCGACTTGTTTGGCGAACAGTCTGTACTTTGTGGCGGCGTCACAGCGCTTATGCAAGCAGGCTTTGAAACCTTGGTTGAGGCTGGCTACGACCCAGAAATTGCCTACTTTGAGTGCTTGCATGAGATGAAGCTCATTGTTGATCTGATTTATGAAGGTGGCTTTGAGCGCATGCGCTACTCGATTTCCAACACCGCAGAGTACGGTGATTACCGCACTGGGCCGCGCATTGTGACCGATGAAACCAAACAAGAAATGAAACGTATTTTAAGTGAAATTCAGTCGGGTGAGTTTGCGAAAGACTTTTTGCTCGAGAACGCCGTGGGGCAACCTCGTATCAACGCAGGTCGCAACAATACCCACGATCACTTACTTAGCCAAACGGGTCGCCGCTTGCGCAAGATGATGCCGTTTATCAAAGGCTAGTTAGAACCTCATGGAAGCTCAGCTCAAACCCATAGCTGACATTTTTAGAACAAATGACCATTTGTTTAGCAAGAGTAGTCAGATGTTTAACGGTGAAACAGTTTTGCAGCGTTTTGATAGCGACGCTAGTCATGCCCTTTGGATTATGGCGCACTTAACTGATACCAAGGTATACATCGCAGGCATGTTTAACCTACCTATAGAAACGCCTTGGACAGCAAAAACATTTTTGGGTAGTAATGTTAGTGATTTTGCCCTGCAAGATTTGCCTAGTTTGGATGAGGTTGCGCAGACGTGGAAAGAAGTTACGGGTGCAGTTTTAGAGCATCTCCCCAAACTTTCTGCGGAGGCACTTGCAGCAGACCCCGGCCTCCGCATGCCGCTACCCGAACCAAGTTTATTGGGCGCGCTTACCTTTGCGGCCTATCACGAGATGTATCACTTGGGTCAACTTAGTTACATTTTGCGGCTTACAGGTGAACCTAGTTTGATGACCTCGTAACTGACTGCAAAAGGTTTCTACGAAAGGTTTTAGAGAGGAGGTGAGTGGTGGTGATAACAATGTTTATGTTGGTGCGGCGGTTGGGCAACAATCAGCGACTATCTGGGTTGATGCAATACTTGGCTCAAGATGGGGTGACTCGAGCACCCAATAACATCAGCATGTGCGCTAATTTCCAATGCAACTCCATTAACACGCAACACGATAATCTCAACGACTGCATGTTTAACAACTGCTACTCACTGCTCTTAACTCCGAAAGGACCTTTCTCATGGCCTACGTAAAAATTTTTGACACCACTTTACGCGACGGCGAACAATCGCCTGGTGTTGCCCTCAACACC
>CAZMCW010000355.1:0-5305 GCA_964564405.1 uncultured bacterium | reverse complement strand
GTGTGGCGGTTGGGGGTGTGGCTGTCTCACAGTCAACAGCGTTGTTAAATGAGCCATCTACTGCAAAAGGTAATGGCGCTACAAGGCTACAGTCAAGCATAGGATTGCCAATAATCAAAACTTCGTTGTCATCATTGTAATTTGTAATGTTTTCAAGTCCAGAAAGTGACAAAAGTTCGTTGTTGCCAACGATAGATATGTTGCCACCGATGGTAGTAAGACGACTTAAGTTCTCAAGAGAGGCTATAGCCTCATTGCGTGGACTACCAAGAACACCAATAATAAGATCACCCTGAATCGAAGTAAGACTGTCTAGTCCTACGAGTGTCAAGTTGACATTATTTTGAAGGTCAAGATCACCACCGATAGTTGTGAGGCTGTTCAAACCTTCTAACGAGACGAGTGCATTGTTGTTTTCTAGTTTTACGTCGCCACCAATGGTCGTCAAGTTGTCAAGACCAGTAAGTGATGTGAGCATAGGATTAGCAAATGGCTCTGAAGTTATAAGAAAGTCACCTATGCTTAAATCGCCACCAATTCGCTCGAGGTTTTCTAAACCGTTTAACGTAGTAAGCTGTGAATCAAAAATAACAAGTGACCCTGTAATCTCGGTAAGATTGTTTAATGGTGCAAGTGAAGTAATTGCATTACCATTTTCAGGCTCAATAAATAAACTATCCGTGATAGTCGTACAAACGCCAAGCCTGTTGAGTTCTTCTTGACTTCCTACACGGATTTGAGCATTACAGTTGTTAGGTTGAAAACCGCCTTCTGTAGCTACTACGTCAATTGACTGACTTGTATCTTCGTCAATTGTGAGTGTGGCTGTGTAGTTGCCTGCTTGAGGATAGGTGTATGTAGCAGTCTGGGTGTCCAAACAGTCGTCAAAAGTTTGCTCTTGGCTACCATCACCAGGGTCTAGAGCACAACTTACGGGTTCTGTAGATATAATTGACCAACTAAACATTGCCGTTAGCTCATTGACCTCACTTGAAAATGAATCGATTTGAGCTGGTGGTGGTGTAACAGTAATGGTTACACTAGCGCTATCGCTTCCTGCGCTATTTGTGGCGTTCAAAGTGTATGTAGTGGTTTCAGTTGGTGAGACGGTGAGGGGACTCATGAGGTCTATGCCTAGATCAGGCGTAAGTGAGAGAGTGATGGGGGCATCGCCTGAAATGTCCCAGCTTAGCTGAGCACTTTGACCTTCAGTAATACTTTCAGGTGAGACGCTTAGGGAGACTGTTGGGGGAGTACCGTCATCTCCTGAGCAGCTTATAAGCAAGCCAAGCAAGACGACGAACAACACCTTGTAGCGCATAGATATTCCTTCCGCAGGACACGTGAGTGTAGCAACTCGAGACATCAAGGCAACAATATACAGTATTTTGTATACAGCTTTGTATGTATACAAAATAAACTGCTATCTTCACGGAAGCCTCAAGTATTGCTCATCTAACATTATGACGCTTACCGTGCCATGAACGTGCCATCAAATATCTATGAAATAAGATTTCGTGGCATCTTTATTATGTGTATGTGAAGTGGCTTAGGTAGAGGGTGTTTACAAAGGCAGCCTGCGAAAGCGTGCATAGGCATCTTGCCAACCATCAGTGTTAGATTGAGGTTCATAGGTGATGGGTGAAACGGATGCAGCAATCACCTGGCGGCCTTCAGCAAGTGAACCAATGTGGCCGGTGGCAATGGCTTGTAACATGAGGTTACCCAGGGCAGTAGCTTCAATGGGGCCAGCTATGACAGGGAGCTGGCAGACGTCTGCTGTAAGTTGGCAGAGCAGGGCGTTTTGTGCGCCGCCGCCGACAATGCGAATAGTGTTAAAGTGCCGCGCTGAAACGGTGCTAAGTTCGTCGAGGACAAGTTTGTACTCGAGCGCCAAACTTTCCAAACAACAGCGCACCACAGCCCCAATGCTATCTGGTGAGGTTTGCCCACTCGCGCGGCAAGCTGCATCAATGGCGGCAGGCATATCTGGTGGATTGAGGAAGGTTTCAGCGCCAAGGCGAATGAGCGGCCCAAACGCGGGTGTGTTGCTGGCAAGCTCGAGCAACACCTCCCAGCTGTAAGTCTCACCAGATTTTTGCCAGTGCTGCTTACAAGCTTGCAAGACCCAAAGCCCAGCTAAATTTTTAAGCACGCGCACGGTCCCAAACACGCCTGCTTCGTTGGTGATGTTCATCGACAGACCAACTTCAGAGATAATCGGCTCGGGGCTTTCAATGCCCATGAGGCTCCACGTCCCACTGCTAATGTAAACGCTGTGTTCATCTAAATTGGGAACAGCGGCGACGGCGGCAGCGGTGTCGTGACCTGCACTGGCGATGACGGCACATCTAGCTAAGTTTGTTTGGCTGGCAATGTCCGCCCGCAAGCGTCCGACAACCGACGTATCTGGGGTGACTTCAGGGAGTAGGTAGCTAGGCAGTTTTAGGGCGTCTAACACGGGGGTTGCCCAAGTGCGCGCTCGAGCGTCCAGCATTTGGGTGGTAGACGCGTCAGTAACCTCGAGCGTGATTTCTCCAGACAGCCAAAAGTGAAACAGGTCGGGCATCATAAGTAAAGTCTTGGCGACCTCGAGCAGCGGGTCTTGGCGCATGACCATGCCGTAGAGTTGGTAGAGGGTATTAATTTGCATAAACTGCACGCCGGTGTGCTCGTAAATGGCTTTTTTGGCAAGTTGCTCGAGCACCTCCTCTACCAAACCGTCATTGCGACTGTCGCGGTAGTGATGAGGATTGGTAAGCAACCGCTGGCGGGCGTCCAGCAGCGCAAAATCCACCCCCCACGTGTCCACGCTGAGGCTGGTAAGCGGTGCGGGCGCGTCGTAACGGCTAATCCCCTGCTGAATGTCGTGCCACAAACGCAACACGTCCCAGTGCTGGCTAGCGGGCGTGTCGAGTTTGATGCTCGGTACGTGTACAGGTACGTTGGCAAAGCGGTGAATTTCATTGTGGTAAATTTTGTGACCGTCAAATTGACCGTGAATGACCCGGCCGCTCGAGGCCCCTAGATCAACAGCTAAAAAGTGAACGCGCGTATCTGCCATGTCTCAAGATACCTTGCTTTAAGACACCTTGGTTGAAGATATCTTGGTTGGATTTTGTACAAGCTGCTTACGACGATAAGCTTCGTCATTACGCGTGTCAATGCGGTCAATATCAGCTTGAGTTAGAAACGTTGGAGCTTGTACTTGATAAGTTCCTGACAATGTTTTCGCCCACTTATCGAGCATCAGCATGATGTTTAGAACCTCTTGTGCACTTTGCCCTAACGCCACCGGACCGTGGTTTTCCATCAAAATAACCTTGGGGAGGTTGCCTTCAGCTTCGTAAAAACGCGTTAGCTCAGCTTGGACGGCTTTGGCGAGCACAAACCCGGGGTCAACATAGGGAATAACGGCTGGTTTGGGGCCGCACACCACGATGGCATCTGGGAAAATGTGCTTCAAAAACGGGTTTGCACCTAACGTTGAACAAAGAATCTGATTCACCGATAGCGTGTGGGTGTGGCCGACCCAGGTTGCGCCAGCATCCAAACAAAGCGCGTGCAAAAAGGTTTCAACGGAGGGTTTTTTGTGGCTTGTATCCGCCAGGACATCACTAGTGAGGGCTGTGTCAATAGCGTCATCGGAAAGGTAAGTGTGCTCAAGCAACTCCAAAACCTTAGGTAACGACACCAAGCTGATGTCTGTCTCTTGTAAGGTCGCCAGTGAGGTTCCCGAGGCTTTGACCCAAAACGTATCGTCGCTTGCCCGCGTACTGACATTTCCTTCGCCCAACAGCGCAAACTGGCGAGGCTCGTGACCAAGTTCGTGTGCTAGCCAAAGGAGATCCTGAACAAGTTGAGGTTGATGTGTCATCACAAACCATTCTTTAACATATGAGGTATTTATTTTATGGCACGTTACGTTTAATTGATATCAATCATCTTTGTGAGTTTAATGTCGGTGACATCAGATTAGGTGTAGCTGACGCGGTAATATTTGCTACAGAAGTCATGTATTGAGTTGATACAGGTCACTGAGGGCAGTGGTGTCAGTGGTGTTATTAATAATGGTAGACCGTCTAAATATAACAGTAATCTGTGAAGCTACTTTTTGTAAAACAGGAGTTGTTCCCTCGAGGATGCATTCATCTTGGCGACGCATCTTTTAGGACTTCAGCGATGCTTATGGATGCATCCATCACATAACTTGATATGTTAACTTCGCAAGTCTTATAAACATAAAATACGTGAGGTGACATCTTTACGCCACCTCACAAAAAATCACTGTTCAATCGCGCCTAACGCATACAGGTTGATGAGCTAGACGTTTGGACATCAAGCGCCCTTAAAAGTCGAAGTCGTTGATGTTATCTGCTGTGAAGATAAACGGTGCGCCAAGCAAAACTTCGCTGCCGTTGACCACTTGTAACTCGCCTAAACGTCCTGCCGATACGCTGCTGTCGCCAGGGCTGAGGTCGCCATCAACGACGGCGCGCATCACGTAGGTGGCAGCATAACCAAGGTCAACCGGGTTCCACAGCACGACAGATTCCACGCAGCCTTCGTTAACGTAAGGCTTCATGGCGTTGGGTGTGGCTAAGCCCACGACGGCAACCTCACCACAAAGACCTGCTTGGGTGACAGCATCTGCAGAAGATGGCGTAGCGACGCTAGTCATGCCCAAAATGCCGTCTAGGTCGTCGCCGTATTTGTTGATGAGGGTGTTGGCTTGGTTGAACGACAGTACGGCGTCTTCTTGCGCCTCGAGAGTTTCCAACCATTCCATTTCAGGGTAGCACTGGTTGGCGTAGGCCCACATTTCAGAAATCCAACGCGCTTGGTTAGGTGTGGTGAAAGTACTGGTGACAATACCAAAGCTGGCGTCTTCGCCTTTTTCGGCAGCTAAGCTGTCGATCATAGCTTTGCCGATGCCGTTAAACTCAGCTTGGTTCACAAACCAAGTGCGTGCGTCGGGTTGTGAGTTGGCGTCGTAACCAACCACGTGAATGCCTTGCTCGAGCGCGCGGCTAAGTACCGGTGAAATCGCCACGGGGTCGTTGGCTGCAAAAAGCACACCGTTCACATTGCCACTGGCGATGTAGTTTTCAATGACTGCAATTTGGTCGTCAATGTTAGCTTCGGTCGGCCCGTCGGTGCGCACGTCCACGTTGCCGAGTTCTTCGGCCGCTTGCTGCATGCCCAAGGTGGTGGCATTAAAATAACCGATGCCCACCAGTTTAGGGACATCTACGAGTGTAATCATCTCGCCAGCTAAGTCAGGCGCGCCCATAGCCATGCCACC
>CAZMCW010000354.1:4641-5307 GCA_964564405.1 uncultured bacterium | reverse complement strand
ACATCAAACCCTATGAACTTACCCTTGTCATCCAGCACTTCAGGAAATTCAAAACGCCATTCAAATGCGTTGTCATAAATTTGGTTGTCTTCTATTGCCTTTAGCTCGGCACGTAACTTGTCGGCAGCTTTTTGGGTCTTGGCAAACTCAGCTTGCTCAGCTTTGCTGGCTTCAAAAATGCGCTCTTGACTAAACGCAGCTAGCTTGGCGTCTAGGTTTTCTAGGCGGATTACCTTGGGGTCGTTGCTGGCAATTTCGACCCGGAAATCTTGCTTAATGCTGGCAATAAGCGCTTCCATGTCGTACTTTTCGTCTTTGCTGCTAGCAGCTCGGTAACGTTGCACGGCCTCACGGTAATCAGCTACGCTCCAGTCAGACTTTTTAAGCAGCGTGCCAATGTTGGCGTCTAACCCAAACCGGCTAATAAGCGAGTTGCCGGTTTTGATGTTGATGTCTATGTTGGGGAGCGTTTCTAACTCGCGTGGGTTGTTACCCTCAGCTGGTTTGTAGTACGCGTGCTTGAGTAGCTCTATCCATAACCGCAAGCGGCAAATTTTGACCGAGTTGGGGTTGATGTCTACGCCAAACAAACAGCGCTCAATGAGGGTTTGCTTTTCGTGAAAAAGCGTTTTTTGTATCGTTTGGCTTTGTTTGTTTGCAATTTGA
>CAZMCW010000354.1:2861-4631 GCA_964564405.1 uncultured bacterium | reverse complement strand
CTTTCGGTGTTGTCGGGGTCGTAACTAAAAAATTGTACGCCGTCTTTGATAATTAACTCGTCGTTTTCAATAGTGACCGCGTAGTGTTTGAGCAGTTTGCCATCTTGATCTCGTAAAATGCCAAGTTCTTGTTTGATGGTTATAAGTTCGTTGAGCGCAGAGACCAAAAAATGGCCTGAACCTACGGCGGGGTCGCAAATTTTGAGGCTGTTGAAAATCTCGTTGGCGTTGTCGATGTCTGTGGTGTTGGTGCCGATGCTGTTAGCGACATCTACAAGGGTCTCGCAGGTAAGTCCTTCGGCTTCGTTAAACTTTTGCACAACCGCCCGCCGCAAGGTTTCGCGGCACATGTACATGGTGATGAAGCCGGGCGTAAAGAATGAGCCGTCTTTGTAACCGTTGAGTTTTTCAAAAATAAGCCCCAACACAGACGCATTGATGAGGGTCTTTTTGTCTTTGACAACGCGTTGGGTGCCTTCGCTGTTGAACTGGTAGGCGTCTAGGAATTTGAACAGGTACTCGAGCGTCGCCAAGTTACCGCTGCGGCGTTCACCGTTGGCTTGCTTCAAAATGGTGCTTTTGTAAAGCGGTAAGGGTTGCCCGGTGCTTACGCTGGCCACCGAAAACATCTGCTGTTCTAAGCTGTTAAGTTCAAACAGCGAGCTGTTTAAGTAGGGGACATCTGCAAAGTGGCTGGCATAAGGTTCATTTCGTTCGTCTGTGGGGCGCGCCAGGACGTCAAAAAAGAGGGCGTCTAGGGTGTCGTAGTTGGGAATACGGGTGGTATTCAAAAATCCTTGCTGCGGTGTTTGGTGGGTTTGGGTGTAGCGTTTGAGTTGGGACTCGAGCAGTTTAAGAAAGAGCACGCGGTTAAGCCAGGTGATGACCAGCTCGAGGGCAACGTTAAAAAGCTGATCGTTGTAAGTTGACCCGTAGGTGTGCCGCTCTGGCCAGCGGCGTATTCTGTCGTGACGCTCGAGCTGGTTGATGGTGCCTTCAAGTAACGACGCATAGTTGCGTTCAGCTTGTGGACAACGGGTGATGACCTTTTTGCCGCTTTGCTTAACTTCGGTAAGGCCAATAATGTGCAAAAGTTCGTCGTAAAAGCCTTTGTTGAGGCTGTTGCTGTCGTTAGCTAACGTGCGTTTGAGCAAGTGCTCGGGTGAAAAAAACCAGTACAGGTTGCTGAGCGCGTTCAGTTGCTGCTGATAATCATCATCTGCTAGTGCTGTGTTACTTTCTTGCAAGTGAAAGCTGCGCAAGCTGGTTTCGTAGTCAGCTAAGTTGATCATACTGTGCTCGAGGGCGTTGGGGTTATCTGCTAGCAAGGTGTCAAGGTAAGGTGCGGCAATGCTGGTGTAAAAAAAGTTGGTTGTGGTGCCGCTCAGTTTACGGTTGGTAAAATTTTCATAGCGTTGTCTAAAGTCTTTGTTTTGGTAAAAGTGGGTTTCAAACACGCGTGCATCAAAGACATACCAGGTCAGACTGTCGGTAATGACCAAGTGTTTGAGTGAGGTGTTAGGCGTAGCACTGTCTTGCGGGTGGCGCTCGCGCAAATAGTACAAGATAAGTTCGTGCAAAGCTTTGCAGTTGAGGCTGCCTGCACTAGGCATTTCGCGGCTAGCTAAGCGTTTGGTCTCAAAGATAACCTCAACATCGCTAGCAGTTTTAGTGTCTGCATGAATGACCAAATCTTGACGGTCTTTAACATTGATGGCGTGCTGGCCGTCGTAGTAAGTTTTTTTGAGGAACTCGCTGAGGATATTTTTG
>CAZMCW010000354.1:226-2851 GCA_964564405.1 uncultured bacterium | reverse complement strand
AGGTGTTCTTCGCTTTGGTCAGTGTTACCGGGCTCGAGCAGCGGACTTATGTTGCTCTGGAAGGCTGTAAATACACCTGCGTCGATAACGCCGGTAGATGAACCAGCTAGGGCGGCCTCGAGCCTAGTTGAAGCTGCTCGAGTGATACCTTCAGACATGATAGTTACCGAAGACATGGCGGCTACCGAAGACATGGCGGCTACCGAAGACATGGTGGCTACCGAACCCAAAAACGCACGCTGTGCTAACGCTACTTACTACAACGTTGCGCATTAAAACGCTACTCACTACAGCGCTACTTACTACATTAGATGCAAGCACACATCAGCTTATCACGATAAGTAGTGAATTAAATAATGACCTCAACTATCTTGAACACAGTCCAAAAAAAGTCCTGTCGATGTGACAGGACTCAGGTGTTGTGAAGTTTAAGGTACTATTTGTGACAATGCAAAACGTTTTGTACAGCTGCTAAGTACAACGTCACACACCGTACACACCGTAACTTGCAAGGTGACCTAGTGAGGTTGACGTTAATCAGCTAAAAGTCTAGCTCAACTATTGTTTTCGTCTGTGGTAATACGAATTGCGCCGTTGAGCTTCCAGACAGCAAAAGGGGCATTTTCGCCGGTTTCTCTAGGAACCTGCACCACCATGTCTTTAAATTCATAGTTAATAGCTGCACCACGGCCGGTTAACCGTTCGTACAACGCCATACCAATATCTACAAATGTAGTTTGCCCGGTTGCTACCATTGCATCTGATTCGTTTGCCATATTTAACACTCCTTTGGAATTTATGAACTGAAGGCTAACTTGCTATCGCGTGTTTGACGGCGTATGTCTAAGTTAAACGTTTGTCTGCTTTAAGAATGTACGTTGCCTCATGCTCTAGGACAATTGAACAGTTACAAGTAGACATTTGTAAGCAGGTGACTGTAGATAACACCTCGCAGTAGTTGTGCAAGGTGTTGCTGTAGACGAGTGATGTTGAAAGGTGCCGTTAAAAGGAGAGCAAGGGGAGATTTTATCAGGTACACTTTATGTGCACATTGACGTGTGTGTCATGACATTTGCGCACATCAATGGGTGCATGAAGATACTGTATAGCATTTCCACGAGTAATTGCCACAGGCAATTGCGCGTGCGACCTAGGGGAGTAGAAATCGACCCACTCAGTGTGGGGGAACCAATCTTGGAACTGCTATGTGTAAGTGTTATTGAGGTTGGCTAGGTCAGCTTATTCGACGCTCTTAATGCGATCTAAGAGTTCTTGCCCAAGCTCGTCGAAATTGTCAGGCGTTTCAACTAGCTTGCCAGATTCGTCTGCTTTATAACCAATGCGTTCAGCCGCAGATACCACATAGGGTGACCAGTAAGGGTCTTTGAAGGTGAACGCGTCGTGTGGCTCGAGCACGGCAAAAAGCCAAGCGGGTCCGTCAGCATCTTCGGCAACTTCAAAGCCGCGCCACAATTTGGGCGGTAAGCTGATGAGATCCCACTTATTTAACAGTGTTTCGCCGTCAACCTTGTCTTCAGCATCACCCCAGTAAAAACGCCACTTGTGGTCAGTCAACGGCACAAAGCACTCGATGTAGTCGTGCGTGTGATAAGCCGGGCCATTACCCGGTTCAGCTTTAACCATGCCAATTTGAAACCCGTGCGGCGTGGTAATCATAGGCTTAAAGTTAGGGTTTTCGCTGGCGGTATCGCCAATGACGGCATAGTTCAAACGCTGGTGGTGAGGGAGGGGACTGTCGATAAACATAAGTGGGATAGGGTGCTTAATCATCTCTTCAAAACGGCTGATGTAACCTTCCATAGCACCTAGATGGTCACGTGCGCCAGCTTGGGTTCGAGGGTCTTGGGTTCGAGGGTCTTGGGTTCGAGGGTCTTGGGTTCGAGGGTCTTGGGTTTGAGAGTCTTCGTTTGCAAGGTTATCAAGATGTGCCATAACTACTCCTAACAGATCATCTGCCGACAAAAACTTAAAGTTGTAGCGCCAATTGTGTGACAATGACGAGTTGATTGTGTCAAGTTGATAGGCGTTGAATTTGCGTGTATCTAGCTTGTATGTACCAAACTTGTAGCGGGTTGATGGTTATGTGGAGCGACTTGGTGCGTGTGTATTCGTCAAGCCCGTTGTGTTGGGGTGGGGCTCGAGGTAGCGTTCAACTGAGCTGTTGTGCTCAGCTGAGTTGCTGATGTTGAATCTGTCATAAATTACCTCAGTGTATAATTATATGCATGACAATTGCATTTGCAATTCAAGCTTTCAAAATCCAAGCTTAGGGTAGTCGGCGTCAAAATATTGGCAACAGGGGTGTCAGGTATTAAGCTGCAGTGTAACACCAACAGCTAAGTTTCGTCAGCATGACGTTGAAAATGCGCTGCAATTTTGTACGACACTTCTATATTTGCTGAGGTCGGGCGCTTACATCATCACTAAAAGTGGTATTTAGTGCAAGAGCAGGATGAGTGCGTCTGCTTTAACCTCAATATCTTCGACTTAATATCTGCATGTGTTGGTGTATTTGTTGTTGAGCTTGTCATCAGTATTAATAGTCCAGTTTGATGCACTTGCACGGTATACCTAATAACATACGGTATACCTAATAACATACGG
>CAZMCW010000354.1:0-216 GCA_964564405.1 uncultured bacterium | reverse complement strand
TAGTCCCCCCGCACTGAGTGGGTTGATGTCTACTCCCCTAGGTCGCAGGCGCAACTGCCAATGGCAGTTACTCGTGGAAACGCTATTATAATTCAATTGTTAATTTCGTTAATAATAAAGTACTTATAGCAAAATTTTACTTTACCCATTCCTGCAAGTATAGCGACATCCGTAAACATTGAGCTATAAACTGAGTTGGTTTGTTGGTACTCGCGC
>CAZMCW010000353.1:243-5332 GCA_964564405.1 uncultured bacterium | reverse complement strand
CGGGTAGTCCGTATTCGGGTAGCACGGTTATTCATCCTCTTGCAGATAACTATGGCTGCAAACACGTGTGGGATGCGTGGAATCAAACCGATTACAGCATTTACCGAGCCTACATACCGCGTTTTGTGTCTGAGTTTGGACACCAAGCACCGCCTAGTTTTGCAACCTTGATAGAGTCCATCTCTGAACGCCCACTCAAGCCAGATAGTCCCGCTGTGCTTCATCATCAAAAAGCCATCAACGGCAACGATAAATTACACACCCGCTTGGCTGAGCACTTTCCTATCCCCGAAGACATTCATTTGTGGCACTATGCGACTCAGCTCAACCAAGCTAGGGCCATAGATTACGGTGTGAGCCACTGGCGCAGTCACGCACCAACCTGTATGGGCACGCTTTACTGGCAGCTTAACGACTGCTGGCCGGTGACTAGTTGGGCAGCAGTAGACGGCTACGGCCGCAAAAAGCCTTTGTGGTATGCCAGTCGGCGGTTTTACGCGGATAAGTTCATGACGATTCAACCTCGAGGCAGTCAGCTAGCGCTCATCATCATCAACGATAGTGACACGGTCTGGCAAGATACCATTACCGTCCAACGCTATAGTTTTTCAGGTGAGGTACTTTGCGAGAAAGTAGTTCATGTCGATGTTCCTGCAAGACAACACCAGCAACTTATGCTTGATGATAGTTTTCACGCTCGCAAAAAGGATACTGAACTCATACGCGCTCGAGCAGGGGCAGCGGACGGCGTAGCTGACACATGGTGGTTTTTTGATATTGATAAGCGTCTTGACTATCCAGCTTCAAAGTATCAACTCGACATTACAGCAACAGAAGAAGGCTACAAGCTTCACCTGACGGCGCAAACATTGTTACGCGATGTCGTTGTGTACGCCGATAAGCTCGAGCCAACGGCTGAGGTAAGTGAGCAACTCGTCACCCTCTTACCTCAAGAATCGGTCACCTTTGAAGTTAAATCTGTGCCTGTGCCAACCGTTGACGAATTACTTGATGGTCGAGTCATTCTCTGTGCGAACGATGTGATTCACGACACGCGTCAGATAGGTTAAATACAACGCGTCCTTATACCCTTTCCGGTTATTTTGGTAACAAAGTAACCCGAGCGGAGCGAGCAGAAACAGATACCAAGTCCGTGTCAGACAGAATGAATCCCGCAGGGATTTATGATGTGTTTTTTCGGACTTGGTATTACTTATCTCGAGTGACTGAAAAGCCGCTCATAAACTGTTTTTGCAGCAAGATAAACACGATCACAGGTGGGATGGTCGCGATCACTGCCCCCATCATCATAGGACCGTAGGTAGTGGCACCTTCAAAGTTTTGTAAGGAGCTTAGACCCACTTGTACCACCTGAATGCGTTCATCTTGGACGATTAGAAGTGGCCACAAGTACTGATTCCACATATAGACAAACTGAATCACTGCTAGCGCGCCAATGACGTTCCAGCTTAGGGGCACCAGGATTTGCCAGAGAAATTGCAGCGGGGTTGCCCCCTCGAGCTGGGCCGCTTCAGCGAGCTCAGCAGGTAGATTGGCAAAATGCTGCCGAAACAAAAAAGCACCTGTGGCGCTGGCTAAAAAGGGAATCGAAATAGCCCAAAAGGTATCGCCCCAGCCAATGTTTGAGACCAAGCGAAAAAGCGCAATGATCAGCATCTCGGTGGGCATCATGAGTGTGAGCAAAATAAAGCCAAAGACCAACCACTTGCCAGGAAAGCGAAAATAAATAAAGGCCAGGCCTGCTAGCAGCGACAAGATGGTTTTCCCCACAGTCACAAAGACAGCTAGTAACGTGCTGTTCCACATAAAGCGCAACATGCGCCGCTCGACGACAACCGCATGTAAATTATCCCAAAACCTGCTGCCAAAGGTCATCTGAAAACTCAGCGTTTCGGCATTGGACTGGGTAGCAACGATGATCGCGTATATCAGCGGAAAGCCAATGATGAGCACGCTAAGCCAGAGTAGAACATGAACATACCAGCGTTCAGGAAGCCAGCTTTGCCGTTTACGTGAAAGACTAGGACCCTTTGGATTAACCATCTTATACTCTTTCCGGTTGATTCCAATTGGAATTAACCCGCATAGAATGCGTAGAAACGGCTACGGGTTCCGTTGTTAACGTAATCAACTCCGCAGGAGTTTATGTAGAAATCAATCGGAACCCGTACTAAGCTCCATAAGACACGCGCCGACCACTCGTTCTAAACTGCAAAATGGTCACGATGACAACAAGTAAAAAAAGCACCAAGGATTGGGCTGCGGCGCGCCCTAAATCTTTGCTACGAATGCCCAGCAGATAAATTTCATAGATGCTGACTGAGGTAGCCCCCGCAGGACCACCGCGCGTTAGGTAGTCAATGGTGCCAAAGATGTTAAAAAAAGCGTAGGTGATGTTTGTGACAATTAAGAAAAAGGTGATAGGTGATAAACCAGGAACAATGATGTTCAAAAACCGCTGCCAAAGGTTAGCACCATCAATTGCCGCCGCCTCGAGCAAATTACTCGGGATTGTTTGTAAGCCTGCAATGTAAAACAGGATGTTGTAGCCTAGGGTCTTCCAAATACTGGTGATAATCACGGCGAACCGCGCTAGCCAAGGGTCACGAATCCACTCGAGCCCTGTACCGCCGAGTTGTTCAATAAAGTGATTGATAATGCCCGCTACGGGGTCAAACATCACAAAAAAGATAATGCCAGCAATCGCCGGCGAAATTGCGTAGGGCCAAATGAGTAAGGTGCGATAAATATTGGCACCGCGCACAGGCTGAAAGGCCAGCAGGGCAATCGCTAAGCCCAAAATAAGCCCAACGACCACGATGGTCGTGGCAATGAAAAAGGTGTTAAACAAAACCTCCCCGTACTCAGGGCTAATCAGCGAGGTGAAGTTACTGACACACTGAAAGCGAGTACGCGGTGCGCCTAGCCGCGCGAGTAGGGTAGACAGGCGAAAGGTCTCGAGCAGCGGATAGTATAAAAAAACCGTCAAAATAGCCAAGGTGGGCGCAAGTAGCAAAAAAGGAGTTAACCAAGTTGACCTAAACGTTCCAGCGGTTTGTTGTTCAGCAGCTAAACGGGCTCGAGTTGCTTGATCAAAGGCTAGTCCTAGTAGCCACTTCACAATAGCCAAAGCCGTCCACGCGCCTGTAGCAAAAAGAATAAGACCAAAAACCACGTCGAGACGGCTACGCTCAACTTCAAAGGTACAAAAATTGAGCGGCAGCATTAAGATCAACGGCCCAAGCCCGCCCACAACGCCGCCCAGCAACCCCCCGAGGATGAGGCTTCGTTCCATACGCCGAAAACTCCAAGCCATATAGACCGCGCCGAGCATAACCGTCACAATAAACGATACAATAAGTAAGCTCTGCAGCATCACTCTCCAACATAAAGTAAGGGATAGAGCTGCAGCCCTATCCCTTTATGAGGTTCTAGATAAGCAACTTAATTCGGGGCAAACAGGAAGTTGTATTCCTCGAGTAACGTGTTGGCATCGGCATTGACATCATCGAGCGTTGCCGCTACATCGGCGTCATTGAGGAGAATGTCTTCCATTGCTTCGGTGTAAACATCCCGAATAGCTACAAAGCCACCAAAAATTGCGCCCGTGGTTGGGACAATATCAAGCTGATTATTGGCAACGGCGGCGTTGGGGTTGTCATTAAACCAGCCTTCATCCGTTAGGGTATTAAACGACGTGTTGGTAATAGGAATATAGCCCGTTTCTTGGTGCCAAGAAGCGGCGTTAGCTGGGTTATTTAACCAGTTCATAAAGGCTAGCGCGCCTTCTTCTGCTTCGGCTGAAAGACCGTTGTTGAGCCACAAGGTTGCGCCACCAATGATATTGCCGTTATAGCCTGTATCTTGGTTGTAGGGCATGCGGCTGACTACGGTTGTAAAGTTTTCTGCAGTATTCGCAGGGATCACCGTTGCGTCAGAGCTACTAAAGATTAAAAAGGCAACTTGCTGCGACTCAAACGCGTTTTGGGTACCACCCCAGTCGCGCTGACGCCCCGTGTAAATGTAATACCCACTATCCGCTAAGTCTTTCCACCAATTGGTGTAGGCAAGGGCGGCCTCACTGTTGTAAAAGACTTCAGTTGCCCGGGCGTCACGGCCATTGCCGTTGTTAGCTAGGTCTGCACCTTGTTGTGCTATGGACTGTTCAAAAAACCAGCCGTGGTTGGGCCAGGTGATGCAGTTGTCGGGGGCACCGTCCATCGCTAAGATGGTCGCGCACGCAGTTTCAATCTCTGCCCAGGTTTCAGGGATCGCCTCAATACCTGCGCGCTCGAGCATGTCGGTGTTACTAAACATAACCGCAGTTGAGGTGTTCCACGGCATAGAGGTAAAAATACCATCAAGCGTGTAGTAATCAGACGCGGCACTCACCACATCATCAAGCACTACAGGGACGCCGTTGATTTCTGTGCGCCCTGCTAGCGCTTCAGACACAGACTTAAAAAGGGGCTCGCCAGCATTAACAGCGTCGCGCGCGTTTTGTGTTGCGGCCTCAAAAAAGTGGGTGATGGCAGGTGGATTACCCTGTTCAGCTGCCAGTACGGTGGCATCAAAAGCTTCGTTGTAGCTAGCATAGCCGGAAACGACCACGTTGTACTCTGAAAACTGCGCGTTAAACTCCTCTGCGCGCTCCCTAGTCCAATCCAGTCGGTAATCGGTAAACGCTATCCAAACATCGATGTCGGTTTGGGAACTTGCCAAACCAGACAGCACTAACACACTAACAACGACTAATAACCGCTTCATTGTTACCTCCTTATAGATGCACGGCCTAATATGACCATGATGGACTCATTTTGACCAATCTCAATTATTAGGTGATGATGTCATGAGTATGTCATGGCCTGTGTGACTTTAGACCATAACATATTTTCAATTGCGTGCATTCACCTAAAACAGAGCGCGATTTGGGTTAGCCCAACCAGCAGCAACCCCTACTGTTGTAGATGCCTTGCGTGGAGCAGCGTAGCAGGTTTGAGAGAGTTTAGGCGTTGCACGATTTTGGGTTGAGCTAGGTGTAATACCAAATTGACTCTTGAATGTCATA
>CAZMCW010000353.1:0-233 GCA_964564405.1 uncultured bacterium | reverse complement strand
CGCTGTACTTCGTAAACACGAGTGATGCTTTGATGTCGCTTTGCGGCATCAAAGCATCACTTTAGTATAAGTTTGTATAAGGTTAGCGTGCCTAGCCAACGTGGTTATTGTTCGGCAAATAAAATTATCTGCTAAGTAGGTTGAGATACGTTGAGGCCACAGATTGACATGAGTCAAAAAATCTGATGGTTATCAAGCTTGTATGGATGTGTTTAAACCCAGTCAGTAAAGCG
>CAZMCW010000352.1:0-5337 GCA_964564405.1 uncultured bacterium | reverse complement strand
TATGACATTTAATATGACATTAAGAGTCAATTTGGTATAATGTGTAGGATACACAAGTAAATTAATGTCTTTGGGCCTTGAAGATGCGCCGCATCAATTAAGAATCGATTTTATGGGTGTAGCTCTTCAAAAATGCAGCGCTTAGATACTACATCCTTGTTAAAAGTGTATCGATGTAGACATGATATAATCATTCAATTAACCATTCGACAAAGAAGCGGAAATCAGCCCGTCCGCGAATGTCTACTAGCACATCTTCACGAACTTGGGGCGTGAAGCGCTCACCAGGATTGTCAAACGGATCTATGACTTCATTACAAGGAATAGCTGTACCTGCGTTGAGTGGTAAGGTGACGTTAATGATATCGCCAGGGCTTACATTGGTAAGTCTGTTGGTGATTGTGTGGTAGCCAGTAGCTTTAAAACACACCAAAAAATAATAGTCAGGTACGCCGTTCATGATTAGCGGGTAGCTGCCTTCGCGCTCGAGCTTCTCGTCAAGTCTCACCTGCCCATGCGCGTCAGCGCTAAACACGCCCTCGTCAACAACAAAATCATCACGCCAGTCAAGCCTTTCTAAGTACATACGTGCATCTGCAATAGGCTCACCTTGCGATGTTGTGACCTCAGTTGTCATTTCAGGAATGACGACGTACGTGCGGGTACAGGCAGTTGCACTGAGTGCGACCATCGCCCAAACGATCACCTGAAGCCAGGGCCTACACCGTAGCTTGTCTAATTGTGGCGCGTTCAATTGACGACAGTTAGGTTGATGATAACTAAGGTGATGACGGACATACTGAGCGTGCCTATTGTGATAGTTCACGCAGGTATTGTAGAGCTGAGATAGCTTTGTTTAAGTAGCTTGAGTTTAAAAAGTCAACTTATCTATTGACACTAAGTAACCTTAAAACTATCGTTTGCAACGTGCTAAACTATCTTGTTAGGTAGATGTGCATGTTATTAAAAGGTGTTTTGCTAAATTGCAAATTTAAAGGCTATCAAGCTAAAAGATATCTTTTATGTAGACAGTCTTAAAAGGGTAATACACCGCGACATGACGTTGCAAGTAGCTGCCTACAATGAAGTACCTGTCTTGGCGTAGTGTCTATTCGGAAACGCTTGCTCTTGGTTGTAGTTGCCCTGTCATAACATACTACTAGGCTTGTAATACACGCACCACAAGACATTTTTCAGTGAAACTCTCTTTTAATCCCGTAAGCAATAAGAAGTATATGCATTCATGACAGCGCGCCCGAAACGCGACCCGAAGCGCGACCCGAAGCGCGACCCGAAGCGCAATGTAAGGCACAGCTCAAAGCAGCGGAAACAGTGACAACCATGGCGATAACGACACAGCTCGAGCACCTCGCTGCACTTCAACAAACGTTGAACCTAGCGGATACAAAGCGCCACCTTGCCTCAGAATTTGTGCGCGGATGCTACCAATTGCTTAAGATAGGCCAAGCAGCCACGCAAGGTGTTGAGTTGAGCACAGTATTACTGTTTGCAGATGCTTTTGACGGAGCTACGCTAGCGCTTCCTCTAGATAAAAGTGCAGGTAAAAGTGTATGCGGACTTGGGTGTTTTGAAGGTGAAATTTACTGGCTGGACAAAGGTAAAGATGCCCTTTTAGCAGCAGACGTGGTTACGGACTTACTCAAGCAGCCTGCAACCGCCTATAAGCGTTACCATAAGCAGCTAGCTGCGCACTTGGAAGAGCATCTGCTTACGCCTTTAGGTATCAGCAAACATGTAGAGGTTGTGCATATTGCGGCGTTGAACTTACCTACTGTACCTGTTGGGGCGTTACAGTACGTTGAGACGCAGGGGATAGCGGCGTCAGATACAAGTGCACCAAATGTTACTGCAAAAGCTATGACCGCAAACGATAAGCAGTTGAATATTGAGCGGTCAAAGGTTAGACAGTCAGACGCTGCTCAAGATATACCTATGGGTCTGTTAGTTGTTCTCCAACATCCTATAAATAGTTATGTAACAACTGACACAGTACATCATGCTAAAGCGGCTAAATCAGTCCACTTAGATGATGCTGAACACGCTTTGCTCAAAGTTGTGTTAACCCACATGGCGCATTGCTTATCTGTGTTGCAACAGCGTAACCAAAATACAACAAACAGTTTACTAACTGGCAATGAAACCATTCCCGATTGTTATTTAGGTATTGATCACGAAGGTCACATTCAACATCTTAATCAACGTGCTGCTGATATGTTGGGGCGTCCTAAAGAGCAACTTTATGGCCGCGCTTTGGGAGACCTGCTACCTCATTTTCGTGATGCCCTCGAGCGCGCGCTAGAACACGCTACCTCGAGCGACCGGCCACAGTGCTTAGACGTACAATCACCCCATAACGGCAGCTGGCAAGAACTTTATATTCAAGCAGTGACAAGCGGGTTTCAACTCTATAGTCGTGATGTAAGTGAACGCAAGCGGGTAGAAGCAGTTCTCGAGCAAGAACGAGGTGAACTGCACCATCTTGCTGATTTTCGCCGTAAACTTGTAGAATTTGTCAATCGCACCCTACAAATTGTGCCTCAAGACGGTTGGCACCAAGAATTTTTAGAGTGTGTCCTCGAGGTCATTCCCAATGCCCAAGCTGGTAGTTTGGTCATGCCTGATTTAACCCGCGAAGGACGTTTTTACTACGTGGCTGCAGTAGGCTATGAACTTAGCGACTTGCAAACCATCAGCTTTTCCGAAGCGGATATGCAAGCTCGCGCACAACAGCACCCTACCGTTGTACGTTCTTGGCAACAATCTTACCCTCAAGCGTTTCACAAGCAACGAAAAAAGATGGTAGAGGTTACTGGCAACACCGCGCTAGTAGATCAACTTGCCGCTATTACTGTGAGTTTGTGTGTACCCGTATTTGCCATTGAGCCCACACGTTTGGAGCCTGCTAGCACAGTGCCTACGTCCTCGAGCTCAAAGATATCTTCCACTGCTTCCACTGGTTCCCAGCTAACTGTACTTTCTAACACGTCAACAGCTGAACATTTAGCCCAGTCACCGCACAAAGCGCCGCTCAACACTGCTCACAACCTAAACTTGCACAACTTAAGCACTCATAGTGTAAGCTCTCGTAACTTGGCTAATAGAACTCAAACAACATCTCGAACAACTCAACCGTTGGCGGCTATGTTGTTTATTGATAACTTTGATGACAGCAATGCATTTCCTCCTGACGTATTAGAACTTGCACAAACAGTGGCCGCGCAAATGTCGATACTTTTGCAGCGTTTTGCGCTTGAACACACCATCCGTCAAAATGAGCGCCGTTACCGTTATGTGACCGATGTTATTGCTGAGGTTGTCTACGTTTACCGCCAAAACGAAGATGGTCTTTTTGTGCGTGAGTGGGGCAATTGGCACAATGAACTGCGCTTAACTGGCTATACGCCTGATGAAATAGATGCCAAAGGTGGTTGGGCAGGTATTATTCACCCAGATGACGTTCACGTTCATCATTTGCAAAAAGCGCGTGTACGTCAAGGTGAAGGTGGCGTAAGCGTATATCGCATTATTACCAAATCAGGTGAAGAGCGCTGGATACGTGACTTTTGTAAGTCTGTGCGGGACGAAATGGGTAGTGTGGTTGTCCAATATGGTGCTAATCAAGACATCACCGAGCAAAAATGCGCCGAACAAGAACGTGAAGCGTTACTTGCTCTCACCAAGCAGCAGCGCGCGCTAGCAGAAGCCCAACTTGCTGAACTTAAAGAACTTCATGCAGCCAACCGTCAAGTAACCGCCGACTTGCGTGCCAATGAAGCGCGTTACAAACGCATTGCCGAAGAAAATATTCAACTGTTAGCACTTGAAAAAGAACAGCGCCTTAGTTTAGAAGCGCGCATTGGCGAGCTAGCTATGCTCAACAATTTAAACCGGGTGGTGTCGCGGGCGGTAGATTTAGACAGCACGCTAGCTATTATTACTGAACACGTAGCACGCTTGTTTCAGAGTACGCGTTGTCATGTTGCGTTACTGCGCGACTTTGATAACGCACTCGAGGTTGTCGCTGAATATGCTAGTCACCAAGCTGAAGATGCTAACAACCAAGATACTGACAACCACAGTCCGGACAATCACAGTCCGGACAATCACAGTCCTGACAACCACAGTCCTGACAACCAAGATATTAACAATCATAGTGCTAGCCATCAAGGTGACGCCGCCAGCGTCAAAACAAAACTAGGTGTTGTTATCGATGTCACTCAAAACACAGCAGTTGGCAATGCAATTCATCAAGGGCAAGCTGCTATTGTAGAAGATGTTATTGCTGCTTTTAACGACGTTGCTGATCTACCAGAAGCCTCACTAGAAATTGTACATCCAAGTGCACAACCAGTTTTACAACCAGTCTTGCCACCAACTTCAGCCGTGCTAGCAGATGGTGAAAACACACAAGTTCCTACCTCACCTACAGATACACAGATGATTGCACCTTTGCGGGCAAGAGACAACGTGTTTGGGATGATTAGTGTTGAAGCAGATGCCGTTGAACGCCCGTTTAACAACCAAGAACTTAGCTTGCTAGAAACGGTTGCTGGCAACGTAGCGGGGCTTATCAGCAACGCTAAACTTTACAGTTTACAAAAAGAGCAGTTTAATACCCTCAAAAAACTTAAAGCACAACTCGAGCACAAAAATCGTGAACTTGTTTATTTAAGTATGCGCGATCCGCTTACCGGGTTGTACAACCGCCGTCATTTTGATCGTGTTTTGGCGCAAACCTTTACAACTACCCAACGCCGGACTCGCGAAGGTTTAAGTGTAGCTGTGTGCGACATTGACAACTTCAAAAAAATTAACGACACCTTTTCACATGCTACCGGCGATGACGTGCTGCGAGCAGTAGCAACCTTGATGCTCAGTTGTATGCGGGCCGTAGATACAGTAGCCCGCTATGGCGGTGAAGAGTTTGCTATTATCTTGCCACAAACGGGGTTAGATGATGCTGTTGCAGTTTGCGAGCGCATTCGCAGTAGCATTGCCGATTATCCTTGGCAAGATGTTCAAGATGCTTTGGTTGTTACTATAAGTATTGGTGTTTGCGCAGATATTGACGTAAGCCATCATGAAAAAATGTTGAACCTAGCAGATCGCAACTTGTACAAAGCAAAACACAGTGGCAAAAATCAGGTTTATTATTAAGTTGTGTGTTAGCACTTAAGCTGTTCTAAGGCTGCCAAAAGATGACGGCGACCTGCGGGTACAACCCCACTCACAGCCAAAATACACACAAGTAGCAGATGTTCCCAAAGCTTAGCTTGATATGGCATAGTGATTACACGTCCGTCAATCTGTACTCGC
>CAZMCW010000351.1:294-5391 GCA_964564405.1 uncultured bacterium | reverse complement strand
CGACTTAGATATCAACATCGACTTAGATATCAACATCGACTTAGATATCAACATCTTTTGCAGACAAACACTTGCCTACTGACGTTGGCACTTTTGTAAATCACGTTGTTTACTATCCAATGCTAGTTAGCTAGTGCTGCTTGTCCGCTGCTAGCTGTTTGAGACAAGACGCAACACGCTGTATAAGTACCATCATAAACCGAAACCTTACTTGCAACATATCCCCACTTAGTTGGTTGTAATGACGGTTATGAACCAAGCTACCCACACCGTGAACAAAACTTCATACGACTGATCGTCACCTCACGGAACTCGAGCGTGAAGTTTTTTAACATGATAATCACCATATACGCGACCCCAGAACGTAATGTTATTCATCAAGCAGGTAAAATCACTACACTTGCCGTATTTGCTTACAGTAGATGCACTCCCTGAATACGCGCTGAACTCGGCTTTAGAAATGCACTTTTGTGAGCAAGTCTTATCACAACTTTTCACCGCTTAATTATTTTACAGGAGGCAGATATGAAATACACTTTAATAGCACTATTGCTTGTTGGCTTGGGTCACCTGAGCAGTACCCACGCTAGCGAACTTGGCGACCCTGACAACTACATAGGTCACGCCATAGCCCTCCACAACACGCTCAAATACGACACGGATTTTAGCCATTTTGAGTACGTTAATCCAGACGCCCCTAAAGGTGGCACCTTGCGGCTAGCGACGATTGGCACCTATGACAGTTTGCACCCGTTTATTTTGCAGGGTAGTCCCTCGGTGGGTTTGGGGCTTATTTATGACACGCTCCTAACCCGCTCGAGCGACGAAGCGTTCAGCGAATACGGGCTCTTAGCTGAGCGCGTTGAAGTTCCACCCGATGGTAGTTGGGTTGCCTTTTACTTACGTCCCGAAGCAAGATGGCACGACGGTGAACCCATTACCAGTGAAGATGTGGTCTTTAGTTTTAACACCCTTATTAACGATGGGCACCCGTTTTATCAAAGTTACTACAGTAGCGTGGTGAGTGCTGAGGCCATTGACGACCTCACCGTAAAGTTCACCTTTGAAGGTGACATCAACAAAGAACTCCCGCTTATTATGGGGCAACTTATTGTGCTACCCGAACACTATTGGCGTGAACGGGATTTTACTGAGCCAACCCTCGAGCCCCCCCTCGGCAGCGGTCCCTACCGCATTTTGGATGTCGATGCCGGGCGCGGCATTCGCTACGAACGCGTTGACGACTACTGGGGTGCTAACTTACCCGTGAACGTGGGCAAAAACAACTTTGATGTCATCAGCTACGACTACTACCGCGATACCACCGTGTCTATTGAGGCTTTACGAGCCTACGAGTACGACTTCCGCTCAGAAAATATCGCGAGAGAGTGGGCTACCGCTTACGACATTCCTGAAAAAGAAAAAGGCTTGTTTGCGCAGGAGCTTATCCCCAATGAAAACAACCAAGGTATGCAAGCGTTTTGGTTTAACACCCGCAGGGACAAATTTGCAGACCCCACAGTGCGTGAAGCACTTGCTTATGCGTTTGACTTTGAATGGACGAACGAAACGCTCTTTTTTGGACAGTACACCCGGACAGATAGCTTTTTTGAAAACAGTGAGCTAGCCTCGAGCGGCTTGCCTACGGGTTTAGAGCTAGAGATTCTCGAGCCATACCGTGATCAACTGCCTGAAGACATCTTCACCACCCCTTACGAACTACCTGTTTCTGATGGCTCTGGCAACCTGCGCGACGGCCTGCGCACTGCTCGAGGCTTACTGGCTGAGGCAGGTTGGGACGTTCAAGAGGGCGTACTGACCAACACCGCCACAGGCGACGCCATGGAGATTGAGTTTTTACTCATCGACCCCAACTTTGAGCGGATTGTGGCACCGTTTATTCAAAACCTCGAGCGGCTGGGTATTACTGCAAGCATTCGCACTGTTGATCAAGCGCAATACCAAAACCTTGTACAGGATTTTGAGTTTGACATCATTGTGTCAACCATGCGTCAGTCGCTTAACCCTGGCAACGAGCAACGCGACATGTGGTCAAGCGAGGTTGCCAACACCACCGGTAGCCGTAACCTCGCAGGCATTCAAGACCCTGTGGTAGATGCCCTCATCGAAGAAGTCATCAGCGCACCCGACCGAGAAACCTTAGTAGCAACTACTCACGCACTTGACCGGGTACTGCTCAACGGTCATTATGTGATTCCCCAATGGCACATTGCCGCCTACCGACTGGCTTTTTGGGACAAGTTCGGTCGCCCTGAAATTGCACCCAAGTACAGCCTTGGCTTCATTACTTGGTGGATTGACGAAGACAAACTCGCTGCCGTCCAAGCTGCGAACTAAGTAAAAGCAGGTTTGTTTTATGAAACCAGTTGCTGATTTTGTAGGTTCCATTGTGTTACGTGCACTATCTATCTCAAAACATGCATCGAGGGTATTGAGATGGTTACGTCATGCTGTATCAATTGTTCAGTCGTTTTATTTGAAACTTAGTCGTCAGATGCTTCCATATAGCACTTACACTACGGTTTCTGACAAGTGTCGTGGAGTTACAGGCGGAGTTGCAGGATGTTAGCCTATATTGCCCGCCGACTTATTCTGATAATTCCGACGCTACTTGGCATTATGGTCATCAACTTTTTGGTGATTCAAGCTGCACCGGGTGGCCCAGTTGAACAAGCATTAGCTCAGTTTCAAGGCAATGCCATGGACGCCACCGCGCGCATTAGTGGGGCGGGCAGTGGGGAAACCAGCAGCCCCAGCGCTAGTGAAGAAAACGACTTGCAGGACAACGTTGAGCGCCGTTACCGCGGCTCAGAAGGTCTCGACGAGGAGCTTATTGCTGAACTCGAGGCCCTCTACGGTTTCGATAAACCACCCCACGTGCGGTTTTTCCAAATGCTGGGTAACTACGCCCGCTTTGATTTTGGTGAAAGCTTTTTTAAAGGGCAACCTGTCACCAGCCTCGTGCTGGACAAGATGCCTGTCTCCATCTCGCTAGGCGTGTGGACAACCCTGCTTGTTTACATTGTGTCAATTCCTCTGGGCATACGTAAAGCGGTCAAAGACGGCACACGCTTTGACGTGTGGTCGTCAACTCTTGTGATTATCGGTAACGCTATCCCGGGCTTTTTGTTTGCCATTTTGCTGATTATTATGTTTGCAGGTGGGCGCTATTTTGATTGGTTTCCGCTGCGCGGGCTTACGTCCAATAATTGGGAGGAACTTTCTACCGTTGGCAAAGTGCTTGACTACTTGTGGCACATCACCTTACCGGTTACGTCGATGGTGATTGGCGGCTTTGCGGGCCTTACGTTACTCACCAAAAACTCGTTTTTGGAAGAAATCAACAAACAATATGTGATGACAGCGCGCGCTAAGGGTGCTCAGGAACGCAAGGTTCTCTATGGGCACGTGTTCCGTAACGCCATGCTCATTGTGATTGCCGGCTTTCCAAGTGCGTTTGTAGGCGTGCTGTTTACAGGTTCACTGCTCACTGAAATTATCTTTTCATTAGATGGTCTAGGTCTACTTGGCTACGAAGCCGCCCTCACCAGAGATTACCCGATCATGTTTGCTACGCTTTACTTTTTTACGCTCTTAGGACTGGTCATGCAACTTATTGGCGACCTCACCTATACGGTGATTGACCCCCGTATTGACTTTGAAGCGCGGGAGGTGTGAGTGTGAGCGACCTTTCTGGCAATGTGTCCGGTAATGTGCAGGCTCGAGCCGTCAACGCTCAAGCCACCTCACCAGCAGATTCTCTCACCGGTGTTGTCGCGCCTGCGCCGCCTGAAACCCGCGTGTTGGGCGTGCGCGTCTCACCCCTTACCCGCAGGCGCTGGGAAGCGTTTAGAGCCAACAAACGCGGCTTCGTGAGTTTATGGCTGTTTTTAATTTTGTTTGGCATATCGCTTCCCGCTGAACTTATCGCCAACGATAAACCACTCTACGTAAACTACGCAGGTCAGCACTTTTTCCCTGTGTTTCAGGCCTACCCAGAAACAGCTTTTGGCGGTGACTTTGAAACCGAAGCAGATTACCGCGATCCGTTTGTCCAAGATCTAATCAATGAAAATGGCTGGACAGTCTGGCCGCTCATTCACTCGAGCTACAACACCGTCAACTTTGGCTTACCCCAACCTGCCCCTTCCCCACCGAGTCGGCAGCACTGGCTCGGTACTGACGACCAAGCACGGGACGTCCTCGCCGGACTCATCTACGGTGTGCGGCTTACGCTTTTATTTAGCCTCATCCTCACAACATTGAGTTCCCTTGTTGGCATTGCCGCCGGGCTTATCCAAGGCTTTTTTGGCGGTTGGGTGGATTTACTATTTCAACGATTTATGGAAATTTGGGGCGGCATTCCCACGTTATATTTGCTGATTATCTTGAGCAGTTTTGTGGAGACGACTTTTTGGGTGCTGTTAGGGTTTATGTTGCTATTTAGTTGGACAGGTCTCGTGGGCGTGGTGCGAGCTGAGGTCTTGCGGGCGCGCAATTTTGACTTTGTGCGGGCTGCTAAAGCGCTGGGCGTGCGCAACCGGGCCATCATGGTGCGGCATATTCTTCCCAACGCGCTAGTTGCCACCTTCACGTTTTTGCCGTTTGTGCTGGTTGGTGCAGTCACCGCACTTGCCTCGCTGGACTTTCTTGGCTTTGGCTTGCGGGTCGGTGCGCCTTCATTAGGAGACCTCCTCAATCAAGGCAAAACCAATTTACAAGCGCCTTGGCTTGGTATCACTGGCTTTGCGACGTTAGCCGTGTTGCTGACGCTTTTGGTCTTTATTGGTGAGGCTGTGCGCGATGCGTTCGACGTGCGCAAAACGCTTGGACGGGCCGTGATGACACCCTCATCAGATGAGCTGGTAGAAGGTGAACCCGCGTGAGTTTGCTGGAAATTAAGGGGCTCGAGACCCACTTTCGCCTCAGCAGTGCAGGTGACGGTGATACTGGTCCTAATGCTGGCATTGTCAAAGCCGTACGCGGCGTGTCGCTGACAATCAATAAAGGTGAGACTGTTGCCGTGGTCGGTGAATCCGGTTCAGGCAAATCCACCCTAGCAAGGGCTATTTTGCA
>CAZMCW010000351.1:0-284 GCA_964564405.1 uncultured bacterium | reverse complement strand
AACTCCTTCCCTACCCACAAGCCTTTCACCCTAGTGGCAGCATCAAACTCAATGGTGAAGAACTTTTAGGCGTATCAGCCAGCACCTTGCAACGGGTGCGCGGCGGTCGGGTCGGCATGATTTTTCAAGAGCCGATGACCTCACTTAATCCGTTGCAAACGGTGTCTACACAAGTGGCTGAGGCTGTGCGGTTACATCAAAAGTTAACTAACAAGCAAGTTAACGCACGTGTTGTGGACTTGCTCGAGCGCGTCCAACTGCCTGACCCCAAACGCTACGCCAAA
>CAZMCW010000350.1:0-5450 GCA_964564405.1 uncultured bacterium | reverse complement strand
GACCGCGCGCTGGATGTTGGCATGTGCCGCTACAATGGGCACTCACTTTGCTGGCACTCACCCGCTGGCTGGCCGCATCCTGCGTTTGCTGAACATGCAGGTCTTGGTTGGCTCAGAAGTTTTGGCGGCGGGCTAGTGACAACTTGCGGCCTCGACCAATTTGGGGCCGCCAACACAGATGACGGCGAAGAGCTTGGCATTCACGGGCGTATTGCCAATTTACCCGCTGAGCAAGTGTCATGGTCAGCAGAGTGGGAAACAACAGCTACAGATGAGGCTTACATTATTACCATTCAAGGTAAGGTACGCCAAGCGCGATTATTTGGGGAGAATTTGTTACTTTGCCGCACGCTCCGCACGGCGCTTGGGGCAAGCTGGCTCGAGCTAACGGATACCGTTACCAACGAAGGCTTTGAAGCTCACCCTCACATGATTCTTTACCACTGTAACTTAGGCTTTCCGCTGGTGGCGGAAGGGAGTAGTTTAGACCTCAACGCAACCACCACAACCGCGCGCGATGCCGCTGCTGAAGCTGGACTAGCCAGTTGGCAACACATGCACGCACCCAAGCAAGGCTATGACGAGCAAGTATTTCATCACGTGCTGACGCAGACCGATGAACCCTACGGACAAGCAAAAGTCATGAGTCCTGTGGCTGGTTTTGGGTTAAGGCTCGAGGTCTCACGTAACACTCTGCCTGACCTGTATCAGTGGAAAATGTTGGGTCAAGGTGCTTACGTGCTGGGGCTTGAACCTGCTAATTGTGCCGGGATTCGCGGGCGAGCAGACGCACGGGAGCATGGTGAGTTGGTGATGCTCAAGCCGGGTGAAACGCGCGAATACAAGCTCAGATTTAGTATTGTTTAGCAAGAAGGATGTGTTTGTCCGTCCAGGCTTTACTTTATGTATCGACTCAACTAAGTATTTCCTATCTGTATCTGCAAGATACAGATAGCAGTAGCGGTTAAGGAACGTGATTCATTCACGTTCCACGTCGCGAAGTTACTATGGAGACACTTAATACCTCGACCTAGTGCCTTAAGATGCCAATACCTTAAGATGCCATAGCTTGGAACATATCAAAGACAAGCCCGAGCATTTCCTCACAAACTGGTCACGAGTTAAGTTGCTCGAGCCTGACACAGTCATATTTATACAATTACAGTCATCAAGTCATCCTGCCAACCGTTCAAGAGTGCTACCATAACAACATGAACCCTGCACCTTTCTGGGAAAACACCTTATGAATGACACCGACAAAACCTTTCTCCGTGACCTTTTAGCTGCACCAGGCACCAGTTCGTTTGAGTCCAAACCCGCTGCCGTCTGGCGCGAACGCGCGACTGCTATGGATGCTGCCGTAAGCACCGATAGCTACGGGAACAGTTTTGCCACGTTTAATCCAGACGGTGCTATTAAGGTCATGCTCGCTGGCCATGTAGACGAAATTGGGCTCATCATCACCTATATAGATGAGCAAGGGTTTTTGTATTTTCGTGGCGTGGGCGGTTGGGATTCCCAGCAATTGGTGGGGCAGCGGGTGCGAGTTGTTGGTTACAAAAGTGAACTTGTGGGTGTGATTGGCAAAAAACCTATTCACCTTATGAAGCGCGAAGATGCTAGTAAAGTCTCCAAAATTGAAGATATGTGGATTGATATTGGTGCCAAAGATGCCAAAGACACCAAACAGCACGTGCGTGTTGGTGACTTTGCGGTGATTGAGCAACCCTTTTTAGAACTCCTAAACGGGCGCGTTGCCAGCAAAGCCATTGATAACCGCATTGGTGCCTATATTGTGCTGGAAGCTGCCAAGCAGGCAGCAGCAGAAAATGCAGACGCGCAAGTAGTCGCCGTGGCAACGGTTCAAGAAGAAATTGGCGGCATTGGGGCGTATGTGGCATCGCATAGCCTCGAGCCCCACGTTGCCATCGCTATCGACGTGACCCACGCAAGTGACATTCCCACCGTCGACAAAAAGCGCACGGGCGAATCGCCATTTGGGTCAGGTCCGCAGTTTTCAGCAGGGTCGTATGTTCACCGGGGTGTCCTCAACAAACTCATTGCAGCCGCTGAGGCCGAGTCGATGAGCTACAGCTTAGCTGGCGCGCCAGCTTACACCAGTACCGATGCTGACGACATCGCCAAAAATCGCAGTGGCGTGCCTACCGCTGTGGTGTCCATTCCAAACCGCTATATGCACTCACCGAGTGAGATGATTGATTTAGCAGACGTTGATAGTATCGTGCAGATATTGGTGGCGTTTATTAAACGGCTTAGCCAAGATGAAGACTTTTCGCAGCCTGCTTAATTTCAAAACTAGTGACAGCTTCAGCGCGTCGCTTTTTTGAGTGTGTACTTGTAGGCGTATACTAAACCCATGCGGCGGGCCGATGTTTTACTTCCCGCAAGACACAGTTCTGACTTGCGGTCACGCTTTGGTGTTGACTCGCTTTACCTATTTGGCTCCACAGCTCGCGATGAAGCATCTGTAGACAGTGATGTTGATATTTTAGTGAGTTACAATCTAGACGTGTGCGTTGGGCTTTTTGGACTGCATAACTTACAGGTTTATCTTGAAGATATACTTGGCCACAAGGTTGATTTGCTCACGCTAGAAAGTCTTGCCCAATGGATGCATGATGATGTTTTGAAGAACGCTATCTGTGTTGCATAGACATTACTTGTCAGCCTCACAATGTTGTTGACGGCATCCCACCTAATTTGCGATGCCACGCACCGCGGGCAAAATATAACTAAAAAACAACTGATAAGGAATTTGCGCCCCCGGTGAGTTGTAATACCCGGCGGTGCTCACAGCCACTAAGTCAAACGCTGGCACAATAAAAATCACCTGACCGCCATTACCTTGAGCCGTAAACACGTCGATGTTCCGACCGCCTTGGGGGATGTTGTACTGCCGCCACAAAAACCCGTAGTCAACGCCGTCAATCTCTGTGTGCGGTTGTAAAGATTGAGTGATCCACCGCCGTGAAACAAGTTGCTGACCTTGCCAATTACCCTCTGCTAGCACCAATAAACCGAGTTTGGCCATGCCTTGTGGGGTAAGTAGCAAATGTCCGCCACTGTCAACTTTGCGGCTATTATCAAACCGTTCCCACTGGTAGTTTTGAATATCCAAAGGCTCAAATAGCACGCGGTCTGCAAACATAGCAAAATCTTCGCCGGTTGCTTGGGCGATGACCTCTCCCAAAGCAACAACGCCGCCAGTGCAGTAGCGAGTAACGTCGCCGGGTTGGTACACGACATCTAGCTCGAGAAAGTACCTAACCCAGTCGCTCGAGCGGTACATGCGGTCTTCTTGCCCGCGCGTGCTGCGGTCACCGTCATCACAATCGAGTCCACTGCTCATGGTGAGTAAATGCCGCAAGCTAATGTCGTCTTTGTCGGTAATATCTCGATATGATGCTGCCAAGTAATCCATCATGCTGGCATCAACGTTGGTTAAATACCCCTGCTCAATTGCCATACCTACGAGAAGCGAGGTGATGCTTTTGGTTGTCGAGCGCAAATCTTGCGGGGTATGGCGGGTGTAACCGTTGTAATACTCCTCAAACGCAAGTTGCCCGTCTTTGACAATGAGCAAACTGTGTAATTTGTGCTCGCTGTCATCCGGAATAAGCTCCCGAAGTTGGTCTAAGGTTTGCGTGTTTAGGCCCACTTCTTCGGGTGTGGCGGTGGGTAGGGGGGTATCTTCTGCAAAAGGGCTAGGGATGCTTGGCGTGCAACTCACTACAAGGACGAGTATGGCAAGCACTAGTGTGTTGCGTTGTTGACGAAAAACAGGTTGAGGCATTCAATCTCCAAAGATGACCTTGACTATCTATGTCTTTACTTAATTTCTAGGGATTAGAGTAAGCCCATCAGTGAGCTTCTTGGTCATGTAAGAGCATGAATCACGTTCTAGGTGAGGAACAAGATGCCCTCTCACCTAGCAGAAAACGCACTGCTTTTGATGGATTAGGTTTCTGAGTCTTTCGGTGCAGTAGGGGTTAACGCAAGATAGCTCAAATACGTCTGTTCACCTTGTTTAGCGCGGTATCTTCTGTGAAGCTCGAGCAACTCCTGCTGCATCATCTTGGCATCTTCAAAACTTAGTTTGAGCGTAGCAAACTGCTCAAAGACAGCCGGAATGTGGTCGTCTTTAGGATTAAACACATGACCTGCCGATAACGCTGCTTCAACGCGAACAGCCTCACCTACTTTGCTAATCTGCACGCCCCAAGTTTCCGAAAGGTGACTTGCTGAGCCCACCATGCCGCTGAAAAGATCGTCTAAGTAAGGTTTGTTGGTGTACCACATGAGCTCCAATAACCCCACTTCAAGACTAGCTTCAAAGGGGACAAAAAAGCCATCAGCGACAGCGCGATAGTGCTTAATAGTTCGCCCTGCACGCTGTTCTTCGTGGTCAATAGCAAGTAGGCCAGATGTTAACCAACGTTTGACCCGGTAAAGCACCGAGTTGGGCTTTTCGCCAAGTTGGTCGGCTGCAGCGCTCACCGTACACGCTTGACCTAAAAACGGCACAAACCAGCGCCGTTCGTCACTGTCTAGCGGGCTTTTGGCCGCGCGTTGGTCGGTCACCGTGTGAACCTGAATATTGTAGGTATTGACGTTCTGAAACACCTTGCAGTCTACCTGAGAATAACTAGGTAGTATCACGCCAAACACCTTACAGGCATTTGTTTTACACTTGCAGCTCAATCCTAAAAGGCTGATACTGAATTATCTTGATTGAACGCATTGCACAACTTGTTAAACGCTTAGGTGCTAGGCATAAACGCGTGCCAGACATTTACCGTGAGCGGCTCGAGCTACATCCCTTTGAGCCTCTACCAGATGCCGGCTACCTGGTCGGCGGTGCAGCCCGCGACGCTCTCCTTAACCGCCCTGTAAATGACATCGACTGGCTTGTGCCCAACCCCCAAGATGTTGCTAAGCAGGTTGCCGATGCCCATGCGGGAAGCCTTGTCTGTCTAGATGAGGCGCGCAATGTCTGGCGGGTGGTGACCAAAACATCTCACGAGGCTTTTGAGGGTGTCTTAACTCGAGACTATGTGCCACTTGAAACAACGCTCGAGGCTGACCTCAACACGCGTGACTTCACCCTAAATGCGATTGCTGTAGACTTAGACGGCGCGATTTATGACCCCTTAAACGGCCGTCAAGATATTGCTGATAAGCTTATTCACGCGATTCACATTGACAATTTTTATGCCGACCCTCTGCGACTTTTGCGTGGGGTGCGGTTAGCCTGTCAATTGGGGTTTAAGCTCGAGGCTGAAACCTACAAGATGATGCTTAAAGTCGCTCGTTCACAACGCGCTGGCACAACGTCTTTACCTGCTTGGGAACGGGTGGCGAGTGAGTTGAACGCCATGTTGCTCACGCCGTTAGCTGCTTATGGGATGAAGCTTCTGGATGGGCTCGAG
>CAZMCW010000349.1:2461-5468 GCA_964564405.1 uncultured bacterium | reverse complement strand
CTTGGGCTTGAATGCGCCAACAGTATTCCATGTCTTGACCGCGCAAAAGTCTTGCATCAAACCCTCTTGCAGACGTGTGTACTACTTTGTGAATACCTAAGCTTGCGCCAAATGCGTGGGGGAAAAAGTCACCATAAGGATATTTGGCAAGTTTCTTTTCTTGGGGACGGCCGCGACTATGATAAACCCAGTCTGTATTAAGCTTGCGAAACTCGAGCCTTGCTGCAATAAATTCATGCTGCTTAAGTGCGTTGCCCATGTGAACAAGCCAGTCATCAGCGACAACGTCATCAGCATCAATAAAAAGTAGCCCCTCACCTGTGGCTGCGGTTGCGGCCGTATTGCGAGCGTGTGCAGAACCTTGTATTTGTGATGCGTCTAAAACTGTTATATTAAGACGATCTGCATACGAACGTGCAATATCTTGTGAGCCGTCACTAGATCCGTTGTCAGCAACAATCACGTCCCAACCTTCATCCCAAGGGTCTTGGCGCGTCAATGCGTCAAGCTGATCGCGCATTGTCTTTGCTTCGTTAAGACAAACCATGATGACCGATAACTTCATAGCGCACCCTCCATAAATTACTGTGAACAATACTGCGGAATTTCACGCTCAGCAAGCTCGAGCCACGCGCGAACTTCGTCAGTAAGCTCAAGTGCTTGCCACGCGGGTGCAGAGTACCATGCAAAATCGTCTTCGCTCAGGTTGCCGTCGTAGTTAGGTTGGGGAACACCATAATAAACGAGATCGATGTGTTCGTGGTCAGGGGAAATGGGCTCGAGCTGTACTCCGCGCGGGCGTATCAACTGTCTTGGGGTAGCTACCTCTAACGCCCGTTCACCTACTAGCTTAATAGCCACACCTGTTTCTTCTAAACACTCACGTACCGCTGCTTCGTCAGGTAGTTCGTTGGGTTCAATATGACCGCCGCAAGGTAACCACAAGCCTAGTTTAGGGTGCTGATGAAGTAGCATTTGCCCGCGCCACCAAACAAAGGTGGCAACGGTAAAGTCTCTTGTGAGTGTCATGAAATGAATGTGGTTGAGGATATTGACAGCGTTAGTGGGCCATCATGAGCGGGATGGTTGTTGGGGTGTGCCCTTTGACCGTACCGTATAACGTGTGGGGCGTAGCTGTGTCGATGTTGACGCTGTGCAATCCCATATTGGCCACTTGCTCTTTAGGCACTAGCACCGTGTGATTTTGGTCGCTGTGCCCCACTACATAGTCGCCATCTGTAGCAGGTTCTTTGATGAGCACCCGCAAATCGCGTCCAACCCAACGTTGGTTACGGGTGTAAGACCAGTGTTTTTGACGTTCAATTAAGCGTTGCAAGCGGTCCGTTTTAGCTTTGCGCGGCATGTCGTCAAAGTGGGTATAAGACGGTGTGCCAGGCCGCGCCGAGTACATAAACATGTACGCGTGATCGTACTGCACTTCTTCATACAAGCTCAAGGTTTGCTCAAAATCGTCATCAGTTTCACCGGGAAAGCCTGCGATGATATCCGTGGAAATGACGACATCCTCAATTTTAGCTTTAATTTCGCGGATGATATCTAAATAGCGCTCACGCTTGTACTCGCGCGCCATGCGCCTAAGCACCTTGTCACTACCCGATTGCACAGGCAAGTGGATGTAGTTACACACGGTCTCGGTTTCAGCAATCGCGTCGATAATGTCCGACGTAAAGTTCATAGGGTGACTGGTCGTAAATTTAACCCTGGGAATGCCAATGCTCCCCACCATGCGCAAAAGCTCCGCAAACGACGGCAAGCTATTATCTCCCAAACCATACGAGTTCACGTTTTGACCCAGCAAATAAATTTCTTGGACGCCTGCTGCCATCATCATCTCAGCTTCTTGTAAAATTGCCTCGACTGGACGGGAAACTTCTGGGCCACGCGTGGTAGGCACAATGCAATAAGTACAGTGATGGTTACAACCGCGCATAATCGTCAAAAAACCTGTAAGTGTATCTGGTGCTGGCGTAATGTAGGTAGCTAAATCGTCTTTAAATTCCAAACGCCGCACAGCGTCGCGCCCTGCTTCTATTTGCTCAATTGCCGGCAAAATTTCGGTGATGGCACCGGGACCAATTAAAATATCAACCTCAAATTTGTCGGCAATAGTTTGGCCTTCTTCAAGTTGGGCTAGGCAGCCCATAAGTGCCACGGTAAGATCACGACCAGCCCGTTTTTCTTTGCGAAATTCACCCAGCATGGTGATAACTTTTTCGACGGGTTTACCGCGCACCGCACAAGTATTAAGCACAATAAGGTCAGCATCACTAGAACTTGTTACCAGTTCATGCCCGCCCGACACCAACTCCGAGGTAATGGTGTGGGTGTCGTATTCGTTCATTTGGCAACCGTAGGTGATGACATGTGCTCTCATAAAAATTAACTCCAGCAGGGTAGTATAGGTTGTTAGATTTGAGATGCGACTAGTGAGTACTTACATTATCCAGAGCACTTAGCATCCAGAGCACTCAGCAGAAGACAATCGCGTTCATTAGCCTAGCTAGTACAATCCAATATCATAAGCAGTTTAGGACGGTAAGACTGTTATCACCTTACAGAACAGCAGGGCTTACGCATTTGACTACTAATGCCAATCGTTTGAATTGGAAACCTTTGGAAATGAAAGTTAAAGTTGCCTTACATTCAAGAATTGGTATTTTAGCCGCATCAGTTCCTAAGAAATGAAAGGTGCTAACTCAGCTATACAACCTCAAAATTTCATATGCGTATGCCCTGTACAGAACAGCTGTCACAGTTTTAGTGAACTGGTTTTGTAATTTTGTAAGGCATCTCAACTGAATTGGATGGTATGACCATCAACGGCATTGTATTATCCAATGTCGGATCGTTACATGCATGGGCAGTGGTGGCGGTACGCAAAAAAAACATTTCACTGGGATTATCAAGCGGATACCAAAACGATACAAAGTCTTGGTTATTGTCGTTATCTTCAGCAACAGGTGTTAGGTAAATATGGCGGGTGTAA
>CAZMCW010000349.1:0-2451 GCA_964564405.1 uncultured bacterium | reverse complement strand
GCGCATCTTCTGCACGTTCAACGTCAATGTTCACAGTAATGTCTGGCGTACCCAAAACCTCAAACATTTCGTCCCTGCTTGTGCGAATAGAGACTCCTTCAGGTGTTGCCAAGTTAATGCTGTCTGGTACGTTGTACGCGCGCGCACCAATCACTTGTTCATCTAGTGGACAAACTTCAACTGCCCAACTTAACTCCCCTCTGGGATCGTTGAAAAAGTAGGTAATCTCGGGACGTTCTTCAGATTGGAAACTGTCATCTGGAGATTGGGCGGTAATACTTGCTTGGCTGTCGCCCATTTCTACGCGGACGCCTAAACGCTCACCAGCAATAACTAAATATCTGTTGGGGTCGTCCTCGCTACAAGCAGCAAGAGCTAGTACCACCAATATCAACGCCAGTAATATGACAGGCTTGACTACTTTACACTTAAAAACATTCATAGTGTTAGCCTAGCAAAAAACCTTTGGCTAAGGTACGTCTTTAGCTAAATTATCTTATACCCTATACTAAATTGACTCGAGGATGTCATAATCTGAACCGTCTAAGGGTACACGCTCGCGCATTTTTTGCATGGCACAACGTGCCATGCAAAAAGCACTTTAGTATTATCCAAAACATAGTTAATGGGTTGTGAAGCTGTGTAGTTAATGCTTTGGTGTGAGGTTGTTGTGACATAGACTGTTTGAAATCAGGTTATGAAATGGCCTCGCAAATAACGTTAGCTGTTGGTATTGGGTCAACTCAACGTCAACTGAGCAGCGTGAGTACCAGCAGATTCATTTAGTTGATGGCTCAACACTTGAGCATGTTGCTCATGTTGCTATGGATATGTCATCAACTAAAGACATATCATCAACGAAGCTTTTTCGCTTGACTTACATCTTTTAAAGGTATGCAACTTTTGAATGTATGCAACGCACGCTCTTGACGCCATCTTCAGCATTCGATACGCTATGCACACGGTGTGTAATTTACACAACAAGTTCACGGCACTTGTTATTATTGACAAGTTCTAAGTGTATGAGCGTTATTAAACAAGAGACGAATGAATAGCTGATATTTAGTGAATAGCTGATATTTGATGTGCGTCACCATCGTATTGAACTACATCGTATTGAACTACATCGTATTGAACTACATCGTATTGAACTATTTGAATTAGACGCCAAGCTCAACTTGGGGGCATGAATTAGCATGGGGAATGCATGACACAACGTACCGTTTTACTGCTTTGCGGTGGGCGCTCAGACGAACACGAGGTGAGTTTAGCCTCAGCTCGTTCCGTTATGACAGCACTCGAGCAACCTAGCCTTGATCCTGGGCGGGTTGAACTTAGCGCTATTCCTATTGTTATTGACCGCTCAGGGCAACTGTATTCCCAAGATGCATCGCAACAACTACTGCACCGTCCAACTGCGTTTTCACTACCTAATATGTCCAGAACGCTCGAGACTTTCCCTACCGAAGATAGCCTCGCTAGCAACGTTATTCCCAACCTTCATGCAGATGTTGTCTTTCCCTTACTTCACGGACCTTACGGTGAAGACGGTAGTGTACAAGGTTTACTCAAACTCATGGGTATTCCTTTTGTAGGTGCTAACGTGCTAGCAAGTGCGCTAGGTATGGACAAACTTGCCATGAAAGCAGCGTTTTTTGCGGCTGGCTTACCCCAAGTTGCCTACCAAGCTGTGAGCCGTCATGACTGGCGCGCTAGTCCCAACGAAGTTATTACGCGCTTAGAACCGCTAGGCTACCCCATGTTTGTGAAACCTGCTAATTTAGGCTCGAGCGTCGGCGTCAGTAAAGCCATAAATGCCCGCAGTTTGCGGCGCGCACTTGATTTAGCTGCTCGCTATGACAAACGTATTATTGTTGAAGAAGGGGTTGACGCTAGAGAGCTCGAGGTGGGCATTTTGGGCAACGAAAACCCCGCAGCTAGCCCAGTTGGCGAAATCTGCCACAACAGCAGTTTTTACGACTACGACACTAAATACCGTGAAGGTCGTGCCAGCTTACAAATTCCTGCCAACATTGATAAAGCAGTAGCTGCGCAGTGCCAAACTTTAGCAGTTCGTGCGTTTGAAGCCATTGACGCAAGCGGGCTTGCAAGGGTGGACTTTTTCTATGCTGATAACGGGCGTATTTACGTCAACGAAATTAACACCATGCCCGGGTTTACCCAAACAAGCATGTATCCCAAGTTATGGCAAGCTGGCGGCTTAAGTTATCGCGACTTAATTATAGAGCTTATTGAGTTAGCGCTCGAGGCGCATAGTGGCTAATAACTCACAACTACTCACTTGCATTTGCTGTTGGCTGTTTTAATACGAATGACAGATAAGACGAGCAGCATTGGTGGCATCACACTTAATGCTTGATTGAGTAATTTCTTTTAATGGTTTTAAGATGTTATACTAAAGTGATGTTTTAATGTCGCTTTGCGGCATCA
>CAZMCW010000348.1:3347-5472 GCA_964564405.1 uncultured bacterium | reverse complement strand
AAGATTGTTTGGCATGGGGCTGCCCTGCACAACCAGCACCCGCAACACCACATACCCAACAATTGCCACAATCACAAGGATCAGCAAAATCCATAAAAATCGGTTCATGAATTCAGTTTGACGTATTTAGGTCAGCGCATTAGCAGCACACCGAACAGACTTTATTGGTAGGTTTGCAAGATGACGTTACACGTATAGGTGGCTCGAGTTGTGCGCTTTAAGGGGAAAGGGGGAATGGGAGATTCCATCAGATGCTACGCAGGTGTCACTCGTTTGCGGGATTGCTAGATGATGCTTATTTTGAATTGGGTTTATACGCCTGCATAGCAAACGTGCGCGGAATGAGGCGCTGCTCATCCTCATTTAAGTTGGGCATACTGTTCCAGTAGTCTTCTGAGTGCTCTTGAAACAGATCCACAACCAGGCCAGCCTTTGTGAGTGCCGTAAAGACATCTGCCAGTGTCCAGAGCCGTTCGTATTTGTGAGCAAGTTGGTCGGCGGGTTTACCTAGATCGCCAATGTACTCGGCACCCCAACCTTGGTTGCGTTCGCTGTGCTCAAAGTAGTTGGTACCCCTAGCCACCTCGAGCCGTTCAGCATCAGGTTCAAACAACCACATAGCCGGATGACCGTCAAAAATATGCATCACGCCACCAGGTTTTAAGAGGCGGGCAATGACCTGCCCCCAGCTTGTTAAGTCCTGTAACCAGTTGATAGCACCGCGTCCGGTGTAGACCAAATCTGCACACCCATCCAGTTCTGCTGGTATGTCTAACACATCGCAGCAGTACCAGGTGGCAGGTGCGTTTAATGCGTCACTGGTAGCTTTTGCGTTGACAATATGATCGTCGGCAATGTCAATGCCAATGACCATGTGGGCACCCTCGAGCCACAGAGACAAGGTATCTTCGCCAGACGCGCACTGCACATGCACAGCTACCTCGCACCAGTCAGCTAGGGCCCCTAGCTCGAGAAAATTTTCCCGTTCAATAGGGTGCAAGTTGCTTTTACCCGCTTGTAAGTCGGCAATCGTACGCGCAAGTCCCTCGCTATAGCGCGCCGCCGCTTCGTTCCAAGCAGCCCGGTTAGACTGATGCCGGGCGCGCACGTCTTCTGCTGTCCGGGCAGGTGCAAGCAGCTCAACTTGTTCATTAATAGGTGTGTAAGATTTTGTAGAATCATCTGACAAAGCATTGTCTGGTGAGGTACTATCTGCTGCTGATTGTGAGTTATCTGAACCATCTAGCATAGCGGCTTGCATCATAGACCTTGTGAGCTTAGCTAGCAAGTATCCAAACATAATGGATATATCAAGAAGTTGCGTTGAGTGGGGTGACGCTCAACGTGCTCGAGGCACTCGAGGTGATACCATTCTCGGTTGTTTTGTCGCCAAGATAGCCCGAGCCGAGCAAGTAGAAACGAATACCAAGTCCGACTAAAATATCCTGGAATTCTAGAGGAGTTTAGGGTGTGCTTTGGCGGACTTGGTTACAGCACTGCCACATCAATCAAAGAAGGGTTCCAGCTTAAGCTAGAACCCTTGTGAACGTTGAGGTTGAGTTTTCTAAGACGCTTGGTTAATTATTAAGACCTATGGCATCCTCGAGGTCCATAACAGGAGTAGGTGGATGAGTGCGGGTAGGTCCGCGGGCGGGCATGGGATCAGCACCGCGCCATGCGTCTTGACTTACAATTGTGACTGCACTACCGTCGGCATCTGGGAATGGATATAGCGAGAGTCCAGGTCGGATGTACTGCCGTACAGAATCGTTGCTAGCAGGTCCAGAACGCAACTCGGTACCATAGGCGTTGGTGTAGAACTCACCGCTGGCAGCCGCGCTGCTAGCTTCAAACCCGAAGCTGTTGGGTAACACAAGCACGCGCTTTTCACCTTTGTTACGGAACTGGGTTGGCGGGCGGTAAACTTCGTTACAGGTTAGACCAAGGCAGCCTGTTTGTGGGTTCAAGATGTCTAGCGTGATTGAGCCGCGGAGTCCTAGGGCCTCGCCTGACGCGCCACTGCCTAGTTTCCAAGTTTCGTAGCCAGCATAGTTGGCACCGTTGCCATCGACAATACGCACTTGCTTGCGGCCGTTGGTGGTTTCGCGAATGGCAGCTTGATCGG
>CAZMCW010000348.1:1057-3337 GCA_964564405.1 uncultured bacterium | reverse complement strand
GGGGAAATTACCGTGGCTTGGGGTAATAGGACGCTGGCGTACGCCACCAATGGTGCGGTTGCTAAGTGTTGGTCCAAAGTCACCTTTGTAGCCATACGAGATTAACAGTTCACCAGATGGAGACTCGGTGCGTACATAAACTGTGTGCAGTTGGGTGCTAAGGCGGCTGTAGAGGCTCGAGGTGGCGTGAATCACAATGTACCAGTGGTTGCCGTGAATATCGACGAAGTAGGTGCCTTTAAAGCCATTGTGAAACTCGTCTTGGCGGTTGTTGTAAAACGCCACGTAGCCGTAAGGAACTTCCCAGCCACTGGGCATAAGCTTGGGATCAGCACCGTGTTCGTGTCCAAAGTAACACCAATAAACAGGGTCAATTTGCGGGTGCCAGGTGCGGTACATCTGGCCGTCGGGGCCTTCGGTCATGTACTGGTCATGGACCCAAGCAGGGCACTCGGTGTTGGCAACCGGGCGTTCTAGACCCGCAGGTACGGCTGGTTCAGGACTGGGGCTGCCGTCTGCTTCTGCAAAGAGCACCGTATACGGGAAGTTGATGGTTCCGCCGATGGCACCGAGTACAACCTCACCTGCATTAAAGCGTCTGGTAAAGGTGCGGTTGCCGCGAACCTGAGGACCTTCATCCCAGTCGTTGAGCCAGTTGCCGGGGCGTTGCCCTGACCAAACCACGGCCAAGGTGGCGTCGCGGGTAAGGGTCAAGTGGAGCCAGTCGTCATCGGTAAAGTTGCGGAAGGAACCAGCAATGTCGCTCATATCGAGAACGTCCCAACCTTGGTACGGGCTCTCGTTGTAGCTTCTAGGGCGGTAGACGATGCCGTCGTAGTCCCGTGAAGACTTACCGTTTGCAAAGCGTTTGATGGTGTAGTACTCGCCAAGTAGGGTTGTATGTGCGCTATTACCAACAACAGGATCGGGTTGTGGATCAGGATCGGGTTGTGGATCAGGTTGTGGATCAGGATCAGGTTGTGGATCAGGTTGTGGATCAGGATCAGGTTGTGGGTCAGGATCAGGTTGTGGGTCAGGGTAAGGGTCTGGATAGGGGTCGGGATCAGGTTGTGGGTCGGGTGCTACGCCGTTCCAACGAATATTGTCTATCGAAACGTCACCGTAAGTGCGCGTGTCGTGGCTCGAGACCGCTAGACCTACATAAGCTTCGTCGCTAGAGAGGTTTAAGCTGCCTTCGTAGACTTGCTGCCAATTATTGCCGTCGGTAGATTCATAGCCGGCTACTTGGTTACCTGAACGCACCAGTTTGAGCCACACTGGAGCTTCGTCTAAGTTGCCACCAATACCAGCTGTGCTCGAGCCTGTTGCGTTGCGGCGCTGAAAGCGCACGCCCATGTTGCGCGGAGTTGCAAAGATACCTGCGTTAACGGCATCAGCATCTAGCGAATCACGAATCATGAGCCCAGCTTTGGCCCACGGATCGGTGTCTTGTTGACTAACGACCCGGGCAACCAGTTCAATATCGCCAGAAATAGCACGATAGGCAAAGTGAAAGCCGTCAGCGCGTGACCATATGTCTGTACCACCTGCGCGAATAGTAGCGTTACCACCACTGATCGTGCTCGAGCCACTCAGACCAACGTTACCAATATCTTGCTGTTGCCACCCGCTAGGATCAGTGCCACCGTCGTTGTCGTTATAATCGTCGTTGTCATTGCCGTCGTCTTCTACGCCAACAACATCGATGTTATAAAACACAGCACTTGCAAGTTGGCTGGTGTCGTGGCTAGCCACAGCTAAACCAATATAAGCACCGCCATCGAACGTTAAGTTGCCACTGTAGACTTGTTGCCAGTTGCTGCCGTCAGCAGATTCAAAACCGCGCACAGTGTTGCCAGCACGCTCGAGCCGTAACCAGTAAGGCGCGATAACGTCGCTACCGCTTAAGCCTGCGGTGCTCGAGCTCGTGCGGCTGCGGCGTTGAAAGCGCACGCCATTACTAGGTGTAACTAAAATTGCGGCGTTGGCGGCATCGGTATCTAAACTGTCGCGGAGCATCAAGCCCGCTTTAGCCCACGGATCACTGCCGTCAAACTGGCTAATTTGGGCAGTAATGCTACCGTCAGCGGGTAGGACTTGGTGGGCAAAGGTAAACCCGTCGCCACGGTTCCAAATATCCGCGCCGGAACTGCGCAAGGTGACGCCATCAGCACTGTTTTGCAGCCCCCCCGAACTGCCTACACTGCCAATGTCGGTAACGGTCCAATCACCTGCAGATGATATGTCAATTGTTTCATCTGGTAATTGTGGCGGGCCTTC
>CAZMCW010000348.1:0-1047 GCA_964564405.1 uncultured bacterium | reverse complement strand
AAGAACAAGTAGCGCGCTGAGCAAGATAAGCCACGTTGAATGACGTGATGATAGCTTACGAGTAAGATATGTCATGACTTTTCCCCCTTATGTTCAAGTCAGAACAGGTTTGAGGGTTGCAAAGAACATACGCATTAAGTCAGCAGACAAATAGCCTAGATAAAAATATAGTATGAAGCTAAGCTATATGTGATTAGACATGCGGAGATACAAACATCTCCCAGTCGGTTGCGCCACTGACTCCGCCTGTTCCAGGCACCCAAAATAAAGAACAGGTTTCCTAGTCTCTAGAAGAGGGTTGTTATCCCATCTTCCGTACTACTAGATCACTAAACGTTCAATCTCGCCTCCTATAGATTGGTTGCTTTAACTCAGTTGGTCCAACCTGCGTTAAATCCAACTTGCGTTTAGTTCAAACGCGAATCTGTTTGAACCGTAAGCAGATTAGTCAAAGTGACTATGAGGTTCATGAGATATTTCCTTCAAAAAGAGGGCGCGATGGCTCATAGAAATTTCAGATGGGCTTTCAATCAACCTCGCTATTTTTTCCATATTTGCTGAGTGAAAACTTGAAATTATCAGATTTTTGGTTAGGCGGGCCATCATCTTCTGGGTTTTTCAACAGATATTGTGCTCTTTTAAACTTTTCTACACAAAATGGCTACCACCTCATCACCTCATACAGCAGCGCATTTAAGCAATATCTTATGAGTTTTGCGTTAATTTATATTTATGTTGATACGCTGTTTTTTGGCAGTTTGCGTTGCACTAACCTCGAGCTGGCACTCAAATCCGCCCTAAATCTTTACGGCAATAAAGTAGTCTGTAGATGAAATCATCTTAAAAAGGCAGTGATCTACAGACAGCATCATTTACAGATAGTGTCATCTGCAGATAAATTCCCTCTACACCCGTACGTCCTCCACACCCCTACGTAAAGTCAGTCCCAAGCAAAATCATTAACACGTAATACTAAAGTGATGTTTTGATGTCGCTTTGCGACATCAAAATCGCTCGTGTTTACGAAGTACAGCGCAGCTCGAGCGT
>CAZMCW010000347.1:0-5526 GCA_964564405.1 uncultured bacterium | reverse complement strand
CAAGCTTACATATCTCGCCGCTGCCATGTTGCAATCTTACTATGGATATACTTAATCCTGGAACTGCTGTTAACAGAAGCGAGCCGTAAGACTCGCTCTTCAATGTTTGTTTTAAAGTACTTATGTCTTTTAAAGCATAACCTAGCTTAAGCTTTGTCAGCTTGCCTCATTGCGTCCATCATGGCGTTACCCATATCGCTTGGGGTTGCAGCAACCACCACCCCAGCAGCTTCCATGGCAGCAATTTTGTCTGCAGCAGTACCTTTACCACCTGAGACAATAGCTCCAGCGTGTCCCATGCGTTTGCCGGGCGGGGCAGTGGTACCGGCAATAAAGCCAGCAACAGGCTTGGTCATATTGTCTTTAATCCACGCGGCGGCTTCTTCTTCAGCACTGCCGCCAATTTCACCAATCATGATAACGCCCTCGGTTTCAGGATCGTTGTTGAACATATCCAGTACATCAATAAAATTGGTGCCGTTTACGGGGTCGCCGCCAATGCCTACTGCCGTTGTTTGCCCTAACCCATTATTTGTCAGTTGAAACACGGCCTCATAGGTGAGGGTACCTGACTTACTAACCACACCAATTTTCCCACGCTGATGAATGTAACCTGGCATAATGCCAATGCGGCATTCGTTTGGAGTAATAACGCCAGGGCAGTTCGGCCCCACGAGGCGGGTAGGTTTACCTTCCAGGTAGCGGCGCACTTTGACCATATCCATAATGGGAATGCCTTCAGTGATGGTGATAACAAGCGGAACCTCTGCTTCTACTGCCTCCATAATGGCGTCAGCAGCAAAGGGTGGTGGCACAAAGATGACGCTGGCATTGGCTCCGGTGGCATCGACTGCGTCACGCACGGTGGCGTAAACGGGAACGTCAACGTTGTAGGCGTCGCCACGGTCTGGTACACCAGATTGATCAACCTCACCTTCAAAGGTGGCTGTAGTGCCTGCGCGGCTCGGGTGAACGCCAGCCACAACATTGGTGCCGTAAGCAATAGACTTATCAATGTGAAAACTACCGAACTTACCCATGCCTTGAATGAGGAGTTTGGTGTCTTTTCCGACGAGAATGCTCATTTGGCTAACTCCACAATTTTTTCTGCGCCATCTTTTAAGCTGTCTGCAGCAACCACATTTAGGTCAGACGTTTGAATAATCTGTTTGCCTTGTTGTGAATTGGTGCCCTCGAGCCGCACCACCAGCGGCACGGCCAAACCCACTTCTTGCACGGCGGCAATCACGCCATTGGCAATCACATCACAACGCATAATGCCACCAAAAATATTCACAAAAATACCTTTAACACTAGGGTCTTGGGTGATGATCTTAAACGCTGCGGTTACACTTTCGGTACTAGCACCACCACCTACATCTAAAAAGTTAGCCGGCTCACCGCCGACTTGTTTAATGGTATCCATGGTGGCCATCGCCAGCCCAGCACCGTTTACCAGACAACCAATAGTGCCATCTAGCTTAATAAACGATAGCCCGTACTCACCTGCTTCAAGCTCGGCTGGGTCTTCTTCACTTTCGTCGCGAAGCTCAGCAACGTCTTTATGGCGAAACATGGCGTTACCATCAAAACTTATCTTGCCGTCTAGGGCCATAACCTGACCGTCTTTGGTGACAACTAAGGGGTTAATCTCTAGGAGATCTGTGTCCCACTCGGTAGCAGCATCGGCAATGGCGGTAAGGAAGCGCGTGCCATTTTTGAGCGCGTTACCTTTTAACCCCAATCCGAGTGCCAAACGGTGCGCTTGAAACGGCGCTAACCCAATGGCTGGATCAATGATCTCACGCAGGATTTTTTCAGGGCTGTGTTCAGCTACCTCTTCGATTTCAGTCCCGCCCTCTTGAGAGGCCATGACAATATTGCGCCCCTTACTACGGTCAAGTAACACCGACAGATAAAGTTCAGTGGCGATATCAATCCCTTGCTCTAAGTACAAACGGGTTACTTGTTTGCCTTCATCGCCAGTTTGAATAGTGACTAGGGTGCTGCCTAGCATTTTTTCAGCTAGCTCGCGCACTTTGGCTTCAGCTGCTTCTACGCCCCCACGCAAGCCGTCGGTAATAACGTTCACGCCGGCTACATCAGGGTGTTCCTTAAAGTGCCCTTTGCCCCGCCCACCAGCGTGAATTTGCGACTTGAGGACCACAACTTGGTTACCACTTTCAGTCATGAGCGGGCGCACAGCGGCTACAGCTTCATCTACACTAGTAGCAACTTTGCCAAGTGGCACGGCGATCCCACGCGCTTTCATCAGCGCTTTAGCTTGATATTCGTGAATTTTCAACGCAAGCCTCCAAAAAGAAGTAGCTCGTTAAGCCTATTAACGATGTCATAGCCTACCTTATTTTGATATTCGTCCACATGTCTTATTGCTAAGCTAGACGGTCACATATAGTTGTAGCTAAGTGTCTCCATAGTAAATACCTCCAAGTTGAAAAGTGGCAATTATCAAACTCAGCAGCGCCCATCCTTAACCGCTAACCGCTATCTGAAAACTGCGGTTTCCAGATAGGAGGTACTTAACTTCGCAACGTGGAACGTGATTCGTTCACGTTCCTTAACCGCTACCGCTATCTGTATCTTGCAGATACAAATAGGAGATACTTAGTAAAGGTTATACTTAAGGCTATAGCAAGAAAATTTATCTGGATGTTTAGCTAAAGGTGCACCTAAAATTACACCCGCAAACTGTACTAATGTTTGGATTACACTTAGGATGTCTTCAGCGCAGAGGCTTTTGTGAGTGCATGATGTATTTACAATTACAATTTGGTCTACACTGTGGGCATGATACGCACTGCCATTGTTGCCTTACGACGCACTGACAATCACGAAAACACGGCTCTACAAGCTGTCCGGGCTGTGTTAAGTCAAGGTGATTTTACCGAGGTTGACTATTTAGAAGTTGAAAGTACTATGTCAGTGATTCGTGCCAAACTCAAAATGTTAGCAGATACCGATGTTGCCGACCTCATTTTGACCATCGGCGGTATTGGCTTAGATCCAAAAGACCGCGTCACTGAGGCAAGTCAAGAGATTATTGAGCGGCCTGTGCCAGGCTTAGCCGAGCTCATTCGCTTGACACTCATGAAAAAAAGCCGCCGGGCTGCTTTGTACCGCAACCTAGCTGGTGTGCGCCGGCAGAGTATCATCATTAATTTACCAGCCGAAGCTGGAGCTGCTAAACTTGCGTGTGAAGCGGTAATTAAGCTTATGCCAGACGCGCTTAAGAGTGCTTCGCTCGAGCCCCTTTCATAACGTTCCGATAATACCAAGACCACAATATGGAAATTTTTGCGCTCGTTATCTTTTTAGCCAGTTTGCTCATTGGGCTTATTGGTGTGATTGTTCCCGTATTACCGGGCGTGGCTGTCACTGCTGCGGGAGCATTACTCGCTGCGCTACTCGTTGGCTTTGAAACAATTGGCTTAGGACGCCTTGCGCTAGTTGTCATGTTGTTACTGTTAACGGTAGCTGCTGAGTTGGGCTCGAGCGCCCTAGGTGCGCAGCGTTTTGGTGCTAGTCGTGCTGGGTTAGTTGGCAGTATTATTGGGTCACTTTTAGGGCTCTTATTTATACCTTGGGGGCTTCTTTTTGGGGCTATGCTAGGAGCCGTTGTGGCTGAACTCATAAGTGGTAGACCGATTTACGATGCTGTACGTGTTGGCATTGGGACGTTTGTTGGCACTGTTGGCAACGTCATTGTAAAAATCGTTGTCCTTATCACCATGGCGCTGCTTATCATTCCTAGGCTTATCTAGGCTGTTGTAGACGTATGTTGCATTCTTGTTAGCTGTATTGTTAGCTGTAACATCAGCATAAAAGCAATAACCTGAAAAAATGCTACTTTACCAGCTATAGTGCGTTTACAAGGCAAACTTCATCACAAGCTCTAGAAACTGCCTAGCACATCACGTCTGCTAGAACAAATTAGCGATACTATCATCATTTGGAAAGCATCCTGTTGCAATATGCTCTTAGTAGCTGGCTGTGCTTAGTAGCTATATTCAGCAGATGTGCTCACTAAAAGCTAAACTACCTTTTTAGGTTATTTCCTTATGGAATTAACCTGCATGGTTAACCTAAAGTAGTTCTGGGCATCAATTAGATGACGCTTGTGTAGAAACAGCATCTGGTTCTGGTAAAAACGTCATAACGCCTGCAAGGGTTTGTGTACTGTTTAATCAGAACCAACACAAACACAGAAACTGGAGTTAAATATGGATCCAATTATGATCTCGTTGGGCCCGCTAGCAATTCGCTGGTACGGCTTTTTGATTGCTCTTGGTGTCCTTTTGGGCACGTTGTGGGCTACCCGCGAAGCTAAAGCGCGTGATCTAAACGAAGACAAACTGCTTGATATGGTTGTTTATCTGGTGATTGCTGGGCTCATCGGTGCCCGCCTTGTGTATGTGCTGACCAGTCCGTCACGCTTTTTTGGGCAAGGTGGTAACCCACTTGCTGCGTTCTATGTGTGGGAAGGTGGCATCAGCATTCACGGCGGTATTTTAGGCATTGTGCTGGCAACTTGGATTTACGCCCGCATTCACAACCTCAATATGTGGGCCTACTTAGATGTGATGACACCAGCTGGCTGTTTGGGTATTATTGGCGGACGTTTGGGTAACTTTATGAACGGCTCAGACACCACCGGGCGGTTAACTGGCTGGCCAATTGGGTTCACCTGGCCTGAACCCGGTACGGATACATTTGGAACGTTTGGGCGCGTTATTTTTGGCGATAATTTGTGGCGTAGTTACCCCGGCACGTGCAGTTTAGGCTCAGATGTGAGTTTGACGTCTTGTCTTGCTCAGGGCGGTGAAATCTTACGTGGGCCTGTTCATCTCGCCCAATTTTACGGGCTTTTAGTTGGGGTTATTTTAACGTTTATTGTCCTCTGGGCGTTTCGCCGTAGCCGGACACCGGGGTTTGTGTTTTGGCAGTTTATTTTGTGGTACTCGGTGCTGCGCTCGGTCATTGAAGAACCTTTCCGCGACAACCCTTTGTTTTGGAGAATTTACTTAAACGAGGGTGTTGACGCACCAGGGATTGGTTTGCTTACGCTCACACAGATTGCTAGTATCGTGATTATTTTGATTGCAGCTTACCTACTACTTATTATGAATCCAGACGAGGTGGACAAACGCCAACGGCTTACCAATAGAGCTCGAGGACGCTAACGCATAAGACGCTAACGCATAAGACACCAACACAAACGCGCGTTCACAAAACTTCACTGAACACCTCACCTCGAGTCCATCCAAAAGCACAAAAGCTTTGCTTAAGCCAGATGTCTGCCAGCCAAATTAACGGTTGTGACAGATATCTGGTGTTTTTATAGTAGCTGTAGACACTACTTAATGATTAGCGTTTCCACGATTAACTACCACAAGCAGGTGCGCGTGCGACCTAGGGGAGTAGAAATTGACCCATTTAGTGTCGGGGAACTAATACCAAATTGACTCTTGAATGTCATCGTCTGAATCATCTAAAGGTACGCTCGAG
>CAZMCW010000346.1:0-5537 GCA_964564405.1 uncultured bacterium | reverse complement strand
GGCGGCGGTTCACCCAACCTTGCAAACGGACCTGTTGCCCGTCATGAGCAGCACGTATGTCGCCGCAGTAGTGGGTTCGTTTCATGAATTTCCTCGTTTCAAATCGTCAGATGATTTAAGACTAAACATGTTAAGGCTAGATGTCATGTGAGCATCATTTACGTTTTAACTTAGGTTCAGATACATTTGACAGCAGTTCCAGGATTAGTTCCCCCGCACTAAGTGGGTCGATTTCTACTCTCCTATCAACCTTTTCGGTGTAGCGTTACGGTTACACCTGGTGAGTTAACTTAGCTAGGTGATAGCTCATCTCTCAACATCAACATGCGTCAAGTTGTGGTGATACTGAGAGTACAGGGTGACATACCTGCTCGAGCACTGCTATAACCTCGAGGCTCACGCTATAACGTTTGTGGTAGCTTGGCAAGAGGCTAATTGTCTATAGCTTAATGATAGATATGCCCTCACCGTCCTAACTGTTATGAGTCGGATGTGTTGATGGCTCGAGCACATCAATCAACTAACTTCTACAGCTTTTCCTCTAAAAATGTCATCAACTCAGCCTCAGGTACCGTCACCTGTTCACCTGTTGCCAAGTGCTTAAGCTGATAACAGGCCTCAGCCCGTTCTTGACTACCTCGCAAGGCCGCATAGGTTGCTCCAGCCCGGTCAGCATCGCGCAAGCCCTTACCCGGATTGCGTTTGGTGTAAGCGTGCTCAACATGAAACTGACCGCGCAACTTGAACGCCAGTAAAGCCACTTCAGCAATCGCCTCAACGTCCATCGGCACCAAAAATATATCCGCACCAGCATCTTCAGGAATTTGCACATCATCTTGGGCCATGGCGTCCAGCACACGCTCAATCCCAAACGCCCAACCAATACCTGGCGTATTGCTACCGCCCATGCTGGCAATGAGGCCGTCATAACGACCACCACCACACAGCGCTGACTGCGCGCCAATACCGCCGTGGTGAATCTCAAACGCAGTGCGGCGGTAGTAATCTAGCCCGCGCACAATGCTGGTGTTGGGTTCAAAAGGAATTTCCCACGCTTGTAAGTAATTTGCCACAGCATCATAATGGGCCCTTGCATCCTTATTTAAAAAATCAAACGGACGTTTGAGGTCGGCAATGAGCGCTTGATCACTTTCATCTTTACTGTCCAGTACGCGTAGCGGGTTAAGCGCTAAGCGCGTTTGGCTCGTTTCAGAGAGGTTGGCGCGTTGCGGCTCCAATTCGTCACGCAAATACTGGTTATAAGCAGTGCGGTCTTCAGGATCACCCACGGACCCAAGTTGCACGTGCATCTGCTTAATACCGCAAGCTTGCAGCACATTGTAAAGCAATGCAATGGCTTCAGCGTCAATTAACGGCGTATCTAACCCCAAAAACTCGCAGTTTACCTGATGAAACTGTCGAAACCGCCCGCGCTGTGGTTTTTCTGCCCGAAACGCCGGACCAGTACTCCACAATTTGATGGGTGTAGGTAAGGTGTGCATACCGTGCTGAATAAACGCCCGCATGACCCCAGCGGTAAATTCGGGACGCAACGTCAGCAAACGTTCTCCAGCGTCTTCAAACGTGTACATCTCTTTTTGTACAACTAAGTCCGACGACTCGCCCACCGACTTAACAAATACCTCGTGATGTTCAAACACAGGCGTGCTAATTTCGCGCACACCAGCTTTACTAAGTACATTAGCAGCAGTTTTGCGAACCCTACGCCAACGCGCTTGGTCTGCAGGCAATATATCGAACGTTCCTTTGACAGCGCTTAACTTCATCGCAGGAAGTTTAACACTCTTCGCGTGTCACGTGGGTGTTTGCATTGCTGTCACGATCTCACAAAGTTGTTTGATGGTAGCGATAGCGTTTCCACGAGTAACTACCACAGGCAATTGCGCGTGCGACCTGGGGGAGTAGAAATCGACCCACTCAGTGTGGGGGAACCAATCCTGAAACTGCTATTAGCATCTAATGAAATCTCCCCTTCTCCCTTGCTCCCCTTCCCTTTTCCCCAAACACGATACGACCTAGCAACTACGCTATAACCGCATCTTATAAAGCTGTCAGTCACCTCACAACAAAAAACCTGCCACCGGCAGGCTAACTTGGTTAAGTTGTTAATGTGCTCGTATGCCTAGCGGACGGTAATTGTCACCTCAGCCGTTTGGTTTGGATCAAATACGCTGCGCGCAACCAAGCGAAAATCGCCTGTTTCGGGGGGTGCCACAAAGGTGACGGTGTTGTCATTACCCGCTAGAACAGACCCGCCATCAGGTGCGTCCCACAGCACATCTTCGTGACTTGCACCGGTCACAACTGCACCAAATTCTTTGGCTTCGCCACGCGTTAAACTAGCGTCACCCGGCACAATATTTACGGTCACAGACTCACCTACGGTAATTACTGCCACCGCTCTATCACTGGCGCTAGCGTCACTAGCAGCAACAAGTCGGTAGGTACCCGGTTGGTCGGGTGCTACAAACGAGACAATTTTGCCGCGCCCAATAACTTCCCCGCCGTCTGGTGTTGTCCAGTTAAGGGTTAAGCCCGCAGGTACCGTGGCTTCAAACGCACGAATTTGACCAGGTGCAAGTGACACAACAGCTGGTTGTAGCCCAATACCCCCAGTTGAACTGGGGGCTGCTGCGGTGGGTGCAGGCACAGGGCTGATAGGTGTGGGTGCTGGTGTAGGTGTTGGGGTAGGTGCGGCAGCTGATGGTGCTTGCGTTGGCGCAGGCACTGGGGTCGGTGCAGGTGCTGGTGTTGCCACCGGAGTCGGCGCTGGTACAGTGACAGGTGCCGGAGTGGGTGCCGTCACCGTAGCAGGTGCTGAGGTTGGGGCTGCTGAAGGCACACTGCTACTCCCACGCACAGTTACGGTTGCCACGCCAGTTTGGTCACTGTTAGACAAACTACGCGCTACTACACGGTAACTACCGGGTGTACTGGGCGGTGTAAAGGTGATGGCGTTGCCCACACCGGAAATCGTACCGCCATCTGGGGCTTCCCAGGTGACATCTGTATCGATAGCATTGTTGACCAGCGCGTTAAAGCGTTGGCTTTCACCTGCGTTTAAGATCACACTGCCGGGGTTAATGCTTACGTTTGGTTCCACCACGCTGATGGTAGCAGTAGCAAACTTGTTTGGGTCGATACTACTGGTAGCTGTGAGGGTATAGCGGCCAACAGCTGTTGGTGGGGTAAAGGTGATGGCGTTACCAGCACCGGAAATCGTGCCACCGTTGGGGGCTTCCCAAGTGACGTCGCTCTCGAGCGCGTTGCTTACCAGCGCACTAAAGTTAGCACTCAAGCCCACTGGCAAGATCAGGCTACCAGGGCTAATATCTACTTGCACTTCACGGACATTCACCGTTGCACTCGCCGTTTGGTTCAGGTCGGTTGCACTAGTGACAGTCACGTTGTAACGCCCAACAACGTCCGGCGCAACAAAGATAGCGCGGTCGCCAGTAGCATCTATACTGCCACCGTTAGGTGCTGTCCACACAACGTTGGCAACACTAGCACCGTCTATAAGAGCACGAAATTCTTGCACTTCGCCAGCAGCTAAGTTCACCACATTGGGCGTCACGCTCAAATTGATACCGCTGATGACTGTCACAGTGGCAGATGCCCGGTTGCTAGCACTACTCGCGTTGACCGTATAGGTACCGGGAGTGTCTGGCGCGGTGTAAGTAACACTTGGTCCAGTTCCAGCAATATCGCCAGCTGAACTGCTCCAAATAATATTGTTGCCACCTGCTGCAGTAAATACCTGCGACGCACCTGCAAACATAGTGAGTGCTGCGGGGCTTAGCACAAGTTCTTCGTCCGCCAAGGGGTTTACCGGCAAGTTTCTGCCAATGCTTACTGGCAGACCGTTAGAACGCACGCCGTCTACCACCACAAATACAAACCCGTACCCAACACCTTCAGGTACGCCCATAACAATGCGGTTAGGTGCCCAGTCTTCTGGTCTAGGGCGAACTCTAAAACCGCCACTGCCGTCAGCACGGGCAGCTAAGATCACGTAGCTGTCGCGCCCTTCACCTGCAAAACCATCCCCAAAATAGCGCCCTTGTAACACTAGCGGGTCGCCTTCTTGTTGCGGGGTGGTTGTTGAGATAAGCGTAGGTAACACGTTGTTTGCGACTTGGTTAGAAAGTCCAGATGAGGGTTGGCAAGCGCTCAGCAGTACCACTGCTGACACACCACAAATTGCCCAGATTCGTTTCAAGGTAGCCTCCACGCTTTGACTTTACGAAATGTTAACCGTGCACTCAATGGCATCCTTCATAGTGAGCCTACTAAAACAAGCTCCTAGACCGTCCTTGTGAAGGATTATTTGACAGAGCTGTGACAATTTACAAAAAATACCAGCCTCCTCGAGCCATCTTCGCACATTATCTTTACATACAGTATTTTTACACACTTTGTGTATAATACACACTATGTGTAACAGGAGGCAGCATGGATTGTAACATGGATTATACTGCTAATAACCTGACTTTCCCCAACCCTAAGGTCCGTATACCTTTAACCTTAAAGCTTTGGCAAATCTTAGTTGTATTTGCGTTTTGTCTAGGATTTGGCGTTCTAGCAAACTGGCTTTTTCAAGATTTTGCTATAAGTCTTAACATCAGCTTGTTGAGCATCATCATCCTGATAGGACTCGTGATACTTGCCCGTTACGTCCAGTTTGACCTTGCTCTAAGTCCTGTGTTACTCAGTTGTCTATTCATTTTTGCAGTGCTATTTAGCTGGCGTGACTCGAGCTTCCTAAAAGCCCTCAACATCTTCGTACAAGGAACTTTATTTTGGTTACTTGCAGCTCGAGCAGCCCGGCACCACCTCCAACAGAGCAACTTCGCCGAGGCTATCTTCAACTTAATAACTACAGCGCTAGGTTTCATCATCAGCCCGTTACAATTTTTGTGGCGCGTCCCGTGGCAAAACATACGTCATCAAGATGCGTTACGCAAGCAACCCGCAATTACCGCTAGCATTCGCGGCGTGCTCGTAGCTACCCCTTTGTTAGTTGTTTTTACAGGGCTTTTTGCGTCGGCAGATGCGCGGTTTCAAGCTCTTTTGAACCCCTTGTTGCGGTGGAATGTGGGAAGTTGGCTCGAGCACATCATCTTAATCACCATCTATGCCGGGTTAACTTTTGCCTTCTTAACCCAAACCATCTTGGCGAGGCCGTGGCAGCAGCTTGAACCCAAACCGCCTCGCAGTTTGCGCTTAGGCAGCATTGAAACCACCCTCGTGTACGGCTCGTTAGCGATCTTATTTGGCAGTTTTATCGCCGTTCAAGCAAGTTATTTGTTTGCGGGCGAGGCAGCGGTGGTAACGTCTGAGCTTAGCTATGCTAACTACGGTCGGCGCGGCTTTTTTGAGCTCGTCACCGTCACGTTTTTACTGCACATTGTCTTACTTATTGGCATGTGGGTAAGCCAGGCTAAACGCCTCTACCAAATCCTGGCAAGTGTGCTGGTGGGCTTACTTTACGCCGTGATTGTCTCCGCGTTTAT
>CAZMCW010000345.1:945-5554 GCA_964564405.1 uncultured bacterium | reverse complement strand
CAACTTACGGTCAAGTCGCTGACCTCATCGGTCATCCGGGTGCTGCGCGGCAAGTTGGCATGGTACTACGAGGTCTTAAAGATGACGACGGTGACATACCTTGGCAACGGGTGATTAACGCGCAAGGTGGCATCTCAACCTATAAAGTGGGCAGTGGGGAACTGCAAAAGGCCTTGCTCGAGGCAGAAGGCATTACCTTCAATGACCAAAACCGTTGTGACCTCAAGCGTTACCGTTGGCAGCCTGAAGACTAAATCCCTAAAATATCCATTCAGATATTCAGCTTCATGTAAGCTTAATACTCTATAATGCTCCTGACGATGGCTTTGAATTCCTCTACCCAATCTTTTCAGAAAGCTTATCAACATGGCAAATTTGCTGGTTGTTGAAGACGATAAACGGCTTGCAAGCTTGCTCGAGCGTGAACTCACCAGCGCCGGTCATGACGTCACGGTTGTCTTTGACGGCACCAGTGCGCTGGTCGCTGCTGATGAATCTGGCACGACGGCAGATTTAGTTATTTTGGATCTTAATTTACCGGATATGGATGGGCTCGAGGTGGCTAGACACCTTCATGCAGATGGCGACGCCCGTATCCTCATGCTAACGGCTCGGGGCAACCTAGAAAGCCGCCTAGACGGGCTTTATGCGGGTGCTAGCGACTACCTCACCAAACCCTTTAGCGTGCAAGAACTGCTGGCCAGGATTTACGTACAATTACGTGATACCAGTCAAGATACTTGCTTGGAATTTGAGTCGCTGAGTTTAGATATAAAAACAGGGCGCTGTACGGTGGACGGGTCGCCGCTCATTCTTACGCAGCAGGAATTTAAGTTGCTCGAGCTACTTCTCAGTAACCGGGGGCGCATTTTTTCTAAAGAAGACCTCGAAAGTCGCCTTTACGGGTTACAAGACATGCCAGATTCCAACACAGTTGAGGTTTTCATCTCCCGCTTGCGCAAAAAACTTAACAAAGCAGGCGTGGCAAATGCGATTCGCACGGTTCGTAATATGGGTTATGTCATTCCGTAGCAATCATTTACAGAGCAATAGAAATATTCGAGATGGGTATTGTTTATCTCAGGGCTGTTTTTTAGCTCCACGATGTGATGATACATACACAGTATCTAATGGAATCTCCCTTTCCCCCTTGCTCCCCTTCTCCCTTTCATAGATTCAAAATTACACATTGGCAATTTTTTCCTTCAAGCTGCTGTTAGCAATGATACCTCTGGCTCAAGACTGCTTTAAACTGATGTTATGCGCTTGAGGTTACGACTTAGCTTGCTGATTGCATTGGTAACACTGGCAGGGTTGGCGTTTTTTGCAACCTTTGCCTATGCGTTGTTTGTACGCCAGCAGGATAACCAAGTGACCACTATGTTGGTGCGTGACCTCGAGCGGGCTCAGCAACTGTTCCGCAGCCCAGTGACGAACTTGGGCTTGCCAATTATCGACAATGAAGCAACGTACATCTTGCAGTTTGTCGCGCCCAATGGTCAGGTGATTTTGCCATTGGGTGAAGATACGCCACTGCCTTACTACGACACGCCGAGCCGTATTAACCGAACAACTAACGTTGTAGATAGCCGCCTAAGTAAGACCACCACACCATTTTTGGTGAGTGCCGTACCGTGGCTTAGCCCCAGTGACGACGTGCGCGGCAGTATCCGTCTAGCTATCGACTTAACCGATGTGCTGGCAGCGCGTGGCACGTTGTTACGCAGCATGGTCATCAGCGGGAGCATCATTGCGTTTTTGGCGCTTGTTGTGGGCTTAATTGTGGTACGTAGGGCATTGCAGCCTCTTACCAAGCTAGCCCGTCAAGCTCGAGAGGTTGACCCGGCTAGCCCAAGCTTAACGGTCTATCAGGGACCTGCTGATGAAGTTGCTGACCTTGCCCAAGCGCTTAACACGACGCTCGAGAATATTCGTGAGCGGCAAGATGCTGAGCGGGCATCCCTGGCAGAAGTTGCCCATGAGTTGGCAGCACCCTTGACCTTGGTAGCAGCGCATTTGAACGCGCTCGAGCAAGCCCAACGTATTAGCACAACTCAACATCATGCTGGTGATGTAAGTGCTGATGTGGGTGACGTGCGTGCCGCCCGCGAAGCTGCTGACGAACTCCTCTACACCTCGCAAGATTTGTTGACACTGGCTCGGGGTGAACTTGATCAACCCCTCACCCTAGAGATTTTTACCTTGGATGGGGTGGTTGAGCGCGTTGCTCGAGAATATCCTCATATCACCGTTAACATTGACGCCAGCGCGCAAGATAGCGAGATGGCCGGCAGTCCAAGACACCTTACCCAACTGGTGCGCAATCTGGTGCGCAACGCTGTGCAAGCTTCTCGAGGGCGCAGTGTAAGTATTAATCTAACGTGTGACGCGCAGTCTATGGTGCTCGAGGTACGCGACTGCGGTGCTGGTATTGCCCCACAAGATATCTCCCATGTCTTTGACCGTTTTTACAGTCGCCGTCATGGGGGAACTGGGGTAGGCTTAAGTGTTGTCAAGCGCATTGCTGAGCAACACGGTGGGCGCATAGAGGTCAGCTCGCAAGTTGGCAAAGGTACCTGTATGCAGGTGCGCTTACCTAGTTTATATGCGCAGTTCGATGAAAATTGATGTAGTAGCTTATACCAAATTGACTCTTGAATGTCATAGTCTGAATCATCTAAGGGTACGCTCTTACGAGCGATTTTGATGTCGCTTTGCGGCATCAAAACATCACTTTAGTATTAGCTTGAAAAATATCTGATTTGAGACACCTTAGTCAATCCCACTGGTAACCGCGCCTTTCGTTAAAAACCGCTGCAACAGTAAATAGAGAATCACAACTGGAATCACCGCCATGGTCGAAGCTGCCATTAACTCTGCCCATTGCGTTCCTTGTTCTTGGTTAAACAAACTAAGCCCTAGCTGCAAGGTGTTGAGGCTGTCACTTCTAACGACAACTAGGGGCCACAAAAAGTCGTTCCAAGACCATAAAAACGCAAACAAGGCCATGGTGGCAATGACGGGTCTCGAATTGGGTAGCAAAATACGCCAAAACACGCCAACTCTCGAGCAACCGTCTACAATAGCGGCCTCCTCAATTTCATGGGGAAAGCGCAAGTAAAACTGCCGAAATAAAAAAATACTAAACACCGAAATTAAGTTGGGAAAAATCAGACCTGCATAGGTATCAAATAGCCCCGTGCCCCCTTGACCTAGGATATTATTCCCGCCTGCCAGTGGAAACGCCCGCACAAACAAAAATATTGGGATGATAAGCACCTCAAACGGCACCATCATAGTGGCAAGCAGTGAAAAGAAGAGGATGTTTTTGCCTCTAAACTGCAAGCGCGCAAACGCATAGCCGGCCATAGCTCCCAAGACAACTTGGGATGCAACAGACACAAACGTCACAAACCCTGTGTTGACAAAAAGCCTACCCATATTGGTTTGTTGATAAGCATCTACATAGTTCTTGAAGTCAAACTGACGTGGTAGCCACTGAATGGTGTCTGCAAAAATCTCGCTATCTATCTTTAAAGAGGTAGACAACATCCAGATAAACGGTAGGATCATAGCTGCTGCACCTAATGAGAGCACAATATAGGTGAGCAACTTCGGCACGTGCTTGGTGAGTTTTTTAGAGGTATTTGTTCGCCCAGCAACCATGGTTAACCTTGCCTTTCACGCAGTGCGCGGAAACTAAAAATGGTCAAGATAAAAACCATTACCAGCATGACCATAGACAGCGCTGCCCCACGCCCAAGGCGCAGGTTAGCAAACACACTCATGTACACTTCCCACACAAGGGTGTTAGTGCGGTTAAGCGGGCCACCTTGGGTGAGCATAAAAATAAGCCCAAAATTTCTAAAAATGCTGATGGTGAAGGTAACAACCACAAACAAAATCACTGGGCGCATGAGTGGGATGGTGATCTGTAAAAACCGCTGCAGGGCGTTAGCACCGTCTACCTTGGCAGCCTCGAGCACATCCCCAGGAATATCCTGCAGACCTGCCAAAAAGATAATCATGTTTCCACCAATACTGCCCCAAATCGTGACCATCACCAGCGAAGGCAGTGCCAAATTGGGATCACTGAGCCAGGTTTGCGGCGGAATACGCAAAAATCCCAAAAAGTAATTGAGTAGACCCTGCTGGGGGTTAAAAATCCAGCGAAAGATCATGGCAGAGACGACAACGGAGCTGATGACCGGCAGATAATAAAGCGTGCGGAACATAATTTTGCCGTAGAGGTTTTCGTCGAGGAGTTTGGCAACCACGAGCGCTAGTGCTGTGCCCAGCGGGACAGCTTGCACCGTGAACAACAACGTGTTCCAAATCGACTGACGGGCAGTGCTATTTTGAGCGATGTAGCGGTAATTTCTAAGCCCCACAAAACGCGGTGGCTCAAACAGCTCGTAGCGGGTAAAGCTAAGATAAAGGTTGTAAAAAATAGGGTAAATTTTTAGGATAATCAGCAAACTGACAGGCAAAATAAGAAATAGAAACGCCACAAATGCCTGACTGTTGTAAAAACGGTAAAGTCGCCGTCCAAAACTGACCTGCTGCTGGCGACGAGGACGGTCTCGAGACGCTACTGCCATGAAACACT
>CAZMCW010000345.1:514-935 GCA_964564405.1 uncultured bacterium | reverse complement strand
AGCAGATGCTATGACCTGCTTTTAGACATGCTGATGCCAACGGTTTCTTAGGTGATGCCGCTAGCATCAGCAAGGGTTAGGGTTCAACGCTTATAAGATGCAATCAATTTAAAGATTTTCTTAAACATCATCTGGGATCATCAACTAGATAATGTTTGCGACATCATCTTTTGTAGTTGACGTGACCTAAAATTTGGAGACCTAAGATCGTCTTTCTAGATATCTTCCAAAATGAGGTTGACCTCGCGGCAAGCATCTTGCAGGGCAGATTCTGGTGTTTTGTTACCACTGAGGGCTTGCTCGAGCTCTGCTGTCACAGGTCTAAACAGCGCAATCAAATTGGGGTGTTGCGGGAAGGTGCGTGCGTAAGGTGCCGCCGCTAAAACTTGCTGATGTTTTTCACTCATATATTCAGCACTCA
>CAZMCW010000345.1:248-500 GCA_964564405.1 uncultured bacterium | reverse complement strand
GGCTGGTTAGACTGTGACGAGACAAAGAATTTGTTGACCCACGCATGCGTTGCGCGTTCTTCACCTATTAAAGGTAAGGCGGGTTGAACTAGGTCGGCTTGATCAGGAGCATACAAGTTGATGTTGCGTTCCATATCGGCATTTTCAAATTCCATGGCAGCGTTACCAGCGACAATTACGGGCACGTCCCCTTGAGGCTCGAGCCCAGGATAGGCCGTAACTTCATGTACATGAACTAAGTCGTGAATAAAC
>CAZMCW010000345.1:0-238 GCA_964564405.1 uncultured bacterium | reverse complement strand
TAAGGTAGGGTTGCCAGTCACGCTGCCAACCGCTGCTCACGTGTGAAAAGTGATAGCCTTCCACCTCAAACTGGTTGCCGTTTTTAACAGTGGTGGCTTTGGCAACTTCTAAAAACTCATCCCAGGTGGTGGGTGGCGCTGAGAACCCAGCGGCCTCGAGCATATCGGTGCGGTACCACAAGGTGCGCAAGTCTTGGCGGTAAGGCACGCCCACAATTTGCCCGTTAACAGTGACATC
>CAZMCW010000344.1:2533-5581 GCA_964564405.1 uncultured bacterium | reverse complement strand
CTGGTTATCTGACCTACCGCCTGCCTGAGTTTCAAGCTTATTTTGATGAGCACCAAGTTCAGTTACCACTCGAGAAAGGCGACATGGTGTTTTTTAGCCCGGCGCTTTTCCATGGTGCAGGCACAAATACGTCAAAGAATGACCGGGTTGCCAACCTCGTACAGATTTCCTCAGCGTTTGGCAAAACCATGGAAACCATCAACACCACCACTATGATTGAGGCTGTTTACCCTGTGCTTAAAGCACGTGTAGATGCTGGCACAATCAGCTCGAGAGATGTCACAAACACCATTGCCGCCGCCGCAGATGGTTACTCGTTCCCCACCAATTTAGACGCTGACCCGCCCGTAGGTGGCAATGCACCTGTGACTCAGCAGCAACTTATGCAGCAAGCGTTAGCTGAGGGTTGGGCATTAGAAACATTACAAGAGGCACTGAACGCTTATGCGAAACGCCGTGAGGCATAGCGAGTTATGGTGATATTGACCCCGACTGATGGTCGTAAGTTCTCGAGTATGATTGCCTAGAAGGGTGATAACCATGCCAGAGATTTTAGAACAATATGACCGCAAAGAAGACATGGACTGGCGTCTCAAACTTTTAGAAGAAGTGAGTCTGTTACCTGAAGCAAGTCTCAAAGACATGTATCACCTTGTGCACCGTTACCGCTTAGGTCTTCGTGCGGAAGAAGCTAGTGACTTGCAAAGGTGCAAAGAGATCACGCTGTCATTAGCAGGTGCTTGGCAAGATTGGGATGATGACGACTTTCAAACCTTTTTAGACGATATTTATCGTCGTCGGAATCAGAGCAGTCGAAGAGAGCGCTATGAAGGAATGCTTGATTGATAGCGATATTTTGTCGTACTACCTTAAAAACAACCAACAGGTCATTCAACATGTCAATACTTACCTATCAACTTTTGGCAGGCTCAACATCAGTATCGTCACTTATTACGAGATATTAAGTGGCTTGAAATTTCGTGACACCTACAAACGTTTGCAGGTTTTTGATATATTGATTACAAACAACAACATTATTCCCCTTAGCAAGGAAGCGGTTGATATTTCCAGTGCACTTTACGCTAGCTTACGTCAAGCGGGTACACCTATTGATGATATGGATTTACTCATTGCAGGAACTGCCCGGGAACATAACTGGGCACTAGCTACACACAATCAACGACATTTTGGCAAAATTGAAGGGCTCGAGCTACAAGACTGGACCCAACCATGACTACCTCACTTGGCTTCGGCATCATCGGTGCAGGGCGTATTGGCAAATTACACGCCAAAAACATCGCCGGCAGCATTGAAGGTGCGCACGTTGCTATCGTAATGGATGCATTTGCTGACGCTGCTAACACGCTTGCTGGAAAATACAACGCAGCTGCCACGCAAGACGTTCACAAACTCATCAATCACCCTGAGGTGGACGCCGTCGTCATCGGCTCGCCCACCAGCTTGCACGCGGAGCAAATTAGGGTGGTAGCCAAGGCGGGTAAAGCTATTTTTTGCGAAAAACCCGTTGCCCTCACCCTCAACGAAACGACAGAGGCTATGCAGGTTGTCCAAGATGCGGGTGTGCCGTTTCAGATTGGCTTTAACCGCCGTTTTGACCCGGCCGTTGCCAGCCTCGCAAGGACCATTCACAGTGGCGAATTGGGCAAGGTTGAAATGTTTCGGAGCCAGTCGAGTGATCCTAGTCCGCCACCATTAAGCTACGTAGCAACTTCTGGCGGCATCTTTTTAGATTCTGCTGTTCACGACTTTGACGTGGCGCGGTTTATTGGCGGCGAGGTTGAGCGGGTGACGGCACTGGGGCGTGTGCTGATTGAACCCGAATATGCGCAGTACGGTGATGTTGATACCAGCATGGTGACGCTCGAGTTCACCTCAGGTGCGCTCGGCATCATCCAAAACAGTCGCCGCACCCAGTTTGGGCACGACGTGCGGGTAGAGGTTCACGCGGCTGGCGGTAAGCTGGTGGCTGAACAGGAACGCCGAACCAATGTCTGGAACTACACCCAAAAGGGTATTCAAGCAGATTATCAGATGGATTTTTTGGAACGCTTCCGCGACGCTTATGTGCTCGAGCTACAAGCCTTTGTAGATGCCGTTCACGCTGGCACACCACCCACCCCAACCCATACCGACGCTATAGAATCTTTGCGGGTTGCTCTAGCCGCCACCCAAAGCCTACGTGAACAGCGCCCTGTACGCCTCTCTGAAATCATCTGATTTTTTTTAGAAGGAAGCTTACCTATGTCAACATTTCAAATCGGCAACGCCCCCTGTTCATGGGGAAAAATCGAAAACACCGACGACGCCGGCCAGCAAACAAGCTACAGTCAAATGCTCGACGAACTAGCTGAAACTGGCTACACGGGCACCGAATTAGGCGATTGGGGCTACATGCCCACCGAGCCTGCCAAGTTACGGGCGGAATTAGCCGCGCGCAACGTGCAGCTTATTGGGTCGTGGGTGACCGTGCGCTTATACGATGCGGACTACCACCAGCAGGGGCTCGAGCGGGCCCTCAAAGTAGCCCGCTTACTCGCTGAGGTTGGCGGCGACCACTGCGTCATCAACCTGGGTGACGATCACAGCAGCGTGCCCAGCCGTGCTAACAACACCGGGCGCATTCAACCTGAACACGCGCTTCCTAACGACCTATGGGCGAGTTATGTTGATGGCGCAAGTACCGTCGCCGAGGCTGTCAAAAAAGAAACAGGTCTACGTAGCTGCTTGCATCACCACGGGTCAACCTATGTCGAAACACCTGCTGAACTGGATAAGTTTTTAAGTCTCATTGACGCTGATCTACTCGGCATTTGTTTTGATACTGGCCACTACATGCTCGGCGGCGGTGACCCTGTAGCTGGTATTCAAAAGTATGCCGACAGAATCAAGCTAGTACACTTCAAAGACTTTTTGCCAGATGTTGTCGCCAAAGCAGATGAGCATCACTGGAATTACCAAGATCTTGTTGGACAAGGTATGTTTTGCGAAATGGGTCAAGGCAGCGTGGATTTTGCGGCAGTCAAGCAA
>CAZMCW010000344.1:1123-2480 GCA_964564405.1 uncultured bacterium | reverse complement strand
CCCAAAGCCAGCGCCCAGCGCAACCGCGACTATTTAGCCTCACTTGGCTTGTAAATTGATGCCCGACGCTAAGCTTGACCTCATTGCCATTGGGCGCTCGTCGCTTGATTTGTACAGCAATGAACTGGGTGTACCCTTTCAAGACATTAAGAGTTTTGGCTCGTATGTGGGCGGCAGCCCGACTAATATTGCTGTAGGTGCGCGCCGGTTGGGGCTCGAAGTTGCTCTCCTAAGCCCACTAGGTGACGACAAAACGGGCGACTTTGTCTGGCACTTTTTGGAACGTGAAGGCATCGACATCCGCTACATTCCACGCAAAGTGGGCAAACGCACCAGCGCAGCCGTGGTGGGCATGCAACCGCCAGATGTTTTTTCGTTGGTGTTTTACCGAGCTGAGGCTGCCGACATTGCCCTCAACATTGACGATGTTTTGGAGCTACCCATGCAAGACGCACGGGCGCTCGAGATTGGCGGCACTAACCTCTCCCAAGACCCCAGCCGTAGTGCCACCTTTTTTGCGGCTGAAGAAGCCCAGCGTCACGGCCTCACCGTATTTTTTGACTTCGACTTTCGCGCCGACCAATGGCACGACGTGCGCGCGTTTGGCGTAAACGTGCGCGCTATATTGCCACTTGTGGATGTCGCCATTGGCACCGAAGAAGAAATTAACGCGGCCATGCTCACCAACCCAGACGACATGACCGTGCGCGAGCAACAAGTCAGCTCACCTGAAATTCGTGGCGACATCGACGCCAACATTCAGCACATCCTCAACATTCCGTCTGGCCCTGAGGCTCTGGTGGTTAAACGCGGGGCTCGAGGTGCTTCTGTTTATCTACGTAGTGGCGAAATCATCAACGTACCCGGGTTTGAAGTTGAGGTGGTTAGTTTGCTCGGCGCAGGGGACGCTTTTGCCAGCGGACTAATTTACGGACGCTTGAAAGGTTGGGATTGGCAAAAAAGCGCCCGCATGGGGAATGCGTGTGGCGCTATTGTGGTGACGCGTCAAGGCTGTGCCAACTTTATGGGTTATGAAGCTGAGGTGCTCGAGTTCATTGATGCTCGAGGGGGGTTCTAGTGCCCTACGTAGAAGACGGCCGCAAGCTCATCCAGCATGCGTTTGACCACGGCTACACAATTCCCGCGTTTAACATCTGCTCCGTGGAGATGCTACGCGCGTGTTTAGAAGCTGCTGACGAGTTAGACGCTCCAGTGATTGTGCAGACCTACCCAGCCGACATCGAGCAAGTTCCTCCCAAACACATGGCAGCCCTAGTTAAAAGTTTTGCGGAGGACGTAGATGTGCCCGTACTGCTTCACCTTGACCACGGGCCAAGTTTTGAGATGGCGATGGCAT
>CAZMCW010000344.1:0-1043 GCA_964564405.1 uncultured bacterium | reverse complement strand
CTCGCCAAAAAAGTCAGCGAGATTGCCCACGTGCAAGCTGCCAGCGTAGAAGTTGCGGCTGAGAGTTTTAACGCTGGGATGGTTGAATACAGCACATCTGAGGATTGCCTGCGCCTAAAAACCGAAGGTGAAGCCGATATGATTGCCGTGTCAATAGGCAGTGAGCACGGGCAGAGTAGTGTGCTTAAGCTCGAGCTTCTCGCAGACATCGCGAGCACCGTCCAAGGACCTTTAGTTGTTCACGGCGGCAGTGGTATTTCAGCTAGCGATTACGCACACGCTCGTCAACATGGTGTTGTTAAAGCCAACATCGGCTCAGCACTTTACCGAACCTTGCGAAAAACGTGGGAAGGTAGTGCTAGTTATGGCTCACATCGTGAGGTGTATGCAGCGGCTCGAGCCGCCCTTAAAGACGTCGCCAAAGAAAAATTACAAATTATGGGCGCAGCCGGGCAAGCTGCTTCATACATTTACTAAGGACACTTAGTAGTCCCACGCGATGTTGATACAGCCGGCATCATTAAATATGTACTCAAAAATATTATCCTCGACGACCACATAGCCGTCATTAAGATGATCCCCTATTCCCCCTTGCTCCCCCTCTCCCTTTCTTGACGCACATCCTTGCACGTTAATGCCCCGTAACAGAACCTCGTAAAATTGCTAAAAGTGGTACCTCATAACTACCTCAATGTGGCCCTATCTACCTAACCACTGCTTTGTTAAGGTAAGCCAGATATTTTTGTAACATCACCCTAACAAGGAGAATTTATGACCGATCCACAAACGTTTTTGGTGTTTTTAACAGCTGCCATTGGCCTCGCGGTCATGCCGGGACCTGGCATGGTCTATGTACTAGCGCGCACCCTACGCGGCGGGCGACGTGAAGGCATTTTTTCAGCGTTGGGAACCAGTATTGCTGGGCTACTTCACACACTGGCAGCAGCTTTGGGTATCTCGGTAGTTTTGACAACCTCAGCACTAGCGTTTTCGGTCGTGAAGTGGTTAGGTGTTAGCTACCTCACCTACTTGGGTATGCGCAC
>CAZMCW010000343.1:5048-5606 GCA_964564405.1 uncultured bacterium | reverse complement strand
TTACCACCTAGGCTATGTCGGTCTGCTGTGCTTGCTTTAACATACAAGGGTATGAGTAGTGTTAAGTACCTCCAAGTTGAAAAGTAATAACTACCAAATTCAGTAGCGCCCATCTTTAACCGCTAAACGCTATCTAAAAACTGCGGTTTCCAGATAGGAGGTACTTAACAACTCAGACATCACTAACTCAGACATCACTAACTTGGGTGCAAGTAGGTACGGCTCAATGGGCTTTGAACAAGCTAGATTGAGGATATTGTTGGATTGTTTGGCTTTAGATGGCACAAAAAGCATCACTTCTTGCCTAGGTTTTATTGTCTGATGTGATGATGCTCGAGCTAGTGTGTCCCTCGGCAAGCTGATATGTGGCGTGATGTTGCCGTCACCATGACTAACGTTAGCTAGCAGCATCTCCGAGATACCCCTAAAAGTCGGTTGAGCAGCATCATGACCGTTATTCAGGTTGCAATAAGCTCAGAGTATACACCTTTGAGTTTGACGTGTCACACTGAGATTTTCACCCTTATTTAGAAGGGCATAGGCTTGCTCCTAGAAGGG
>CAZMCW010000343.1:0-5003 GCA_964564405.1 uncultured bacterium | reverse complement strand
CCCAAAACCTTTTTTGCTACAATTCTCAGCCTTGTGCCTAAAATTGCTGGCTGAGGCACAATCGTCTTCTGTCCTGGTCATATTTTTCCTTAAACCGCCACAATTCTAATCCTTAGATAAGTCAACCAACACGTCCTTGTTTTGCTTTTCTGATCTGATGTGACAGTGATGTACACCTGTCACAAAACCCTCTTGTGCTGTCCAGAAACTTGTGAGGGAGTGTAAATGCGACTATTTGTTGAATTGGCGACGCGTGCCTTTAAGCGGGCGCTACGTTACCGGGCAGCGGCACTGGCAGGCCTTGTCACTAACTTCTTTTTTGGCTTGTTGAACGCTTCTATTTTAGTAGCGCTCTTGGGTGAACGCAGCAGTGTGGCTGGGTTTAACGCTCAGGGTGTTATTACCTATACCGCCATTTCCCAAGCGCTCATTGCCTACCTCAGCATGTTTGGCTCCTACGAGCTAATGACCTCAGTTTACACAGGTGAGGTAGCGAGCGACTTGCATGCACTTACTGCGCTATTACCTGGCCCAAGATTTTGGTCATGCTTGTGCCCAGTTTTTACTGCGGGGGGTTACCATTATCGCCATTTACGAACTGATGTTTGACATAGTGTATCCCCAAGGGGCTTTTGCGTGGTTGGCGCTGCTAGTTGCGTTGCTGTTTGCGTGGGCAATTAGCTTTGTGTGGCGCTTTTTAGTGAACCTAAGCTCGTTTTGGTCACCCAATGCCAAAGGATTTGGGCGTTTGGCATTTTTAAGTGCGACGTTTTTTTCAGGGATGCTCATGCCGCTAGATTTTTTTCCGGATTGGGTGCAGCGGCTTTGTTATTTGACGCCGTTCCCGTCGATGCTTTATACGGTCTCGAGCATCTATTTAAATCGCCTAACCGCTGAGCAAATGTTGCAAGCACTCGCCCTTCAAGTGGTTTGGATTTTTGTGTTGGTGGGCGCATGTCAAGGGGTTTTAAGGCGAGGTATACGCCGACTGGTCATTGTAGGCGGGTGAGCGGGATGACCTCAAAATACCTTGCTTACCTAAATCACAACCTGCAGATGTACAGAAGACTAGTTGGCGTACAACTGCGCAGCCAGCTTGCCTACCGGGGGCAATTTGCGCTGGATACACTCAGTACGTTTGTGGTGACGGGGCTCGAGTTTGCTTCACTGGCCCTTGTCTTCAGCCGCTTTGAGCAGATTCAAGGCTGGACCTTAGCTGAGGTTGCTTTTTTATACGGCCTGGTTGAGATGGCGTTTGGCCTTATGGACTTAATCTTTGCTGGTTTTGATCCACATGTGTTTGGTGGCCGCGTGCGCCTCGGCAGCTTCGACCAAATGTTACTGCGTCCTGTTAACCTCACCGTGCAAGTCTTTGGGTCCGACTTAACGTTAAGACGACTGGGCAAAATTAGTGTGGGTTTAGGTATTTTTAGCTACGCGCTTACAAACGTAACAATTATGTGGTCAGCTCCCAAAATACTCTATGTTGGGCTGACTGGCGTGAGTCTCATCTTGTTTTTTGGGGCGCTATTTATAGTGGGGGCAACCATTACCTTTTGGACGGTTAACTCAGTTGAAGCCCTCAACATTTTTACCTACGGTGGCAGCTACATGATGAGTTACCCCATGCATATCTATCAGACGTGGTTACGGCGTTTTTTTACCTTTGTGGTGCCTGCTGCCTTCCTCAACTATTACCCAGCGCTCTACGTGCTGGACAAGCCTGATCCCTTTAACCTACCCCGCATGATGCAGTTTGTGTCCCCTGTGGTCGGCGTGGTGATGTTCCTGTTGGCGCTGGCATTTTGGCGTTACGGCATTAGCAAATATCAAAGTACTGGAACGTGAGTTGGTGGGTTCACGACAACTTCATGACCTGCCATGTACTGTTTTGGTGGGGAAAGGGCGAAAGGGAGAAGGGGAGATTCCATCAGATACTACGTGTTACCAAATCTTGTGATGGTTATATCTATTTATCGGGCGCTGAGTGTACAGGAGAAGGGACGTATTTGTGATTCACGTTCGCAAGTTGAGTAAACACTTTAAAATTCGCAAACATCATGAAGGACGGCTAGCGGCGCTCAAAAATTTGACCACTCGAGAAACAACGCTGGTTAAAGCCGTTGACGACATCAGTTTTGACGTTGCAGCAGGGGAGATTGTGGGCTATTTGGGACCCAATGGCGCAGGCAAAAGTACCACCATCAAAATGCTCACCGGGCTGTTGGTGCCAAGTTCAGGAGAGGTTGAGGTCAACGGCTTTGTGCCGTGGCGCGCCCGCGAGCAGTATGTGGCAGGCATTGGTGCGGTGTTTGGGCAGCGCACGACCCTGTGGTGGGATTTACCTGTAATTGAGTCACTGAGTTTGCTGAGGCACATCTACCAGATTGACGAAACGACATTTCGTAAGAATTTACAGATGTTTGAAGCGAGCCTCGAGCTTACCCCCTTCCTGCACACACCAGTACGTTCCTTGTCGCTCGGTCAACGCATGCGCGCAGATATTTGTGCAGCTTTGCTTCACGATACGCAAGTGCTCTTTTTAGATGAACCCACCATTGGGCTAGATGTCGTTGCTAAAGAACGCATTCGGGCGTTTATTCAACACATCAACCAAACCAAAGGTACCACCGTGATTCTCACCACGCACGATTTAGCAGACGTACAAAAACTGTGCCAGCGCATCATGATTATTGACCACGGCAGAGTTTTGTTTGATGGCCAGCTAGATACCTTACAGACTCGTTTTGGGGGGAAACGCCAGCTTATTGTGGACTTTGCAGAAAGCTACTCACACGTGCATTTGGATAATCTACCCGTCACGGTAAGCGCGTTTGAAGACAAGCGGGCAACCTACGAATTTGAGCGCCAAAGCCTTACAGCCTCAGCGCTCATAAGCGAACTGTCGCGGCATTATCAGATTCAAGATTTAACGGTCCAGGAGCCGGATATTGAGGCTACTATTCGGACAATTTATGAGAAGCGGTTGCTCGAGCAGCCTAATGTTGAAATGTAGCACTTGGAGTGTAGGTCAACCCCATCACCATCACATAAATGCTGGCTGTGACAGGGACTCACATTACTACGATTCACATTACTACGATTCACATTACTGAAGGGATAGTTGACCGGATGACACCCGTTTAATCCCTCCCCAAAAACCGATCAAAAAACTCCACCATCTCATTAAACGCATTGCGAGCTGCGGGGCTTTGGCTCATCCGAGCGCCCTGGACCATAAATCCGTGCGGTTCACCTTGGTAAACCTTGAGTTCAAAATAAGCATCAGCCTCATCTAAAGCTTGGGCGTATTCATAAATATCGCCAATGGGACTAGGCACGTCGGCACTGCCGTGGACAATGTAGAGCGGTGCGTCTAAATCCTCAACTAGGTCTATGGCAGCAGGTTCACCGTTTAACGGAAAGCCGTACCACGCAAAGCCAGCGGCAATACCCGGCACTTGGGGCAACATAAGCATGGTGTAGCGCCCACCTGCACAAAACCCAGTTAAGCCGATGCTGTCGCGGATGACGTTGGGCTTGGCGCGTAAAAAGGTCGCGCTATCTGCAATTAACTCGGTAATGACAGCGTCGTCGGGTTGACTCGAGAACGTTTGCCACTCAACTGCCAACACCACATAGCCTCGAGCTGCAAGTTCGCGGCTAAAGGTACGGTAGCCCTCTTGTAAGCCCCGGAACGAGTGCAACAAAATAACCGCCGGATGCGTGCCTGGTGTGCGCGGTTCAGCTAAATACGCCGGGTAAACTTGCCTGCCACTATTAATATCAACAATTGACGTGCGTTGCGCAAATGCGTTCATAGTTGCTGATGCTATTAGCAACATTAGTAATAGCTTCAAAGTAGGCTGTCGTAGGTATGATCGTGAATTATGTATGCAGTGTAATAGGTTCATAAAAGTTGTGTTCCTCCCAAAAGATAGCATTATTGTAACTCAGCATCACACTAACAAGTTGAGATGTTTCTTCATGCTTGCTTTGGAAGGTAGATAGGACATCTGTCCTGCTAGCTAGGAACAGCATCCTAATATGTTAGGGGACACAAACGCCTAAACCTCAAGCCATATCTTTCGTTTAATGAGTGCAAGCAGAAAACGCTAGCTGATGACGTATTAGCAAACCAACGTTTCTGTGCACAAGAAAGGAAAACACATGTTAAGGTATGCATTTTTGTTCTTAGTGATTGCACTTATTGCGGCTGTATTTGGCTTTGGTGGCTTAGCTGCAGGTGCGGCGGGTATTGCACAGATTCTATTCTACGTATTTCTCGCTATTTTTGTTATTTCGCTTATCGGCGGTTTAATGAGACGGAATGCCTCGAGCTAACGCTCACCTAAATTTACAAACTCACTAGCAACTTATTAAAACAATCTATCGACATGCTATTTCCCAAAACCTAGTATTATAGATAGTTTAAAACCAAGTGCAAAAAGATTGAGTTACACCTTACGTCCAAATGTCTAAAGGAGGATTTTATGAACTGGGATACTATTAAAGGTAAATGGAAACAAGTCCGCGGTGAAGCGCAACGCAAATGGGGCAAACTCACTGATGACGACCTAGATGTTGCAGAAGGTAACCGTGACAAACTGGCAGGTAAAATTCAAGAGCGTTACGGTGTCGCTAAAGACGAAGCTGAACGCCAAGTTGATGAGTGGGCAAATAGCAACTAAATAACAGCACACAACAGTTAAATAGCAGTAGATCATGGGATCCACCTGAATAATTATTCAGGTGGATCCCATTTTTTGATGCTGGAACTTGTAAGACCCATAGTAGGCAGGCCTGAGATTTCCTTTAATTTAGCAGTTCCAGGATTAGTTCCCCCCTACTAGGTGGGTCGATTTTTACTCTTCTAGGTCGCACCTGCAACTGCCTGTGGCAATTACTCGTGGAAACGCTAATTTTGTGAATACTACACCAAATTGATTCTTGAATGTCATCGTCTGAATCATCTAAGGGTACGCTCGAGCTGCGCTGTACTT
>CAZMCW010000342.1:2323-5633 GCA_964564405.1 uncultured bacterium | reverse complement strand
TGAAACTTTGATAGCAAGCTCAACGTACTCATAAAAATGCATCTAACCCAGCATGACAGCAACTCACGATGTCGTAACAGATGCGTTGGTGTGAGCATAGGTGTGTCTAATAAAATCTCCCCATCCCCCTTTCACCCCTTCTCCCTTTCCTTAAATGCAGCATTCAACACCCATCCCATCACCCGTAATATAACTACGCACGATCGCTGTGAGTATCTCAATGTCAACCCACTAAAAATTAGCAAAAATTGTGAGCCTTAACTCACCAAGCCTGACAACTCCCTGACACCCCGCTGATGCCCTGCTGACATCCTCTTGTCAAACTCGTAAGGATGTCATTACGTCCTGCAACGCGTACATTTGCAAAAATTCATTGGTCAGGCTATTTGTACGTGCTGCCTGCACTAGCTGTGTTAGCGGCGTTTATCCTTTGGCCGACAATATACTCTTTGCTGTTGAGTGTCCAGCGTTGGGACTTTTTGAGTGAAGCTCGACCCTTTGTGGGGTTGCAGAACTACCAATCTTTACTAGCAAGCAGTGAGTTTCGCAATTCGCTGCGGGTCACGCTTATTTTTGTGGGTGCGTCGGTTCCGGCGCGCATTATCTTGGCGCTAGCGCTCGCGCATTTGGTGCTTAAAGAATCGCGCCTTAACCGTGTGTTGCGGGGCGTGTATTTTTTGCCTGTGGTGTCATCCTCGGTAGCTATTTCGCTGAGCTGGCGCTGGTTATTCAATACCGATGCAGGACTGGTGAATGCCGTCATTCAAGCACTTGGTGGCCCGGCTGTACCCTGGCTCATTAACCCCACCTCAGCGCTGTGGGCAGTGGTCATTGTTGCCGTGTGGCAGCAGCTTGGCTACGATATTGTGCTGTTTATTGCGGGGCTTAAAGCTATCCCGCAAGAGTACATTGACGCAGCACGCATTGATGGTGCGCATGGCGGTCAGGTATTTCGTTTTATTACTATCCCCCTACTTTCACCAACAACGTTTTTTGTGCTCATCATTTCGGTGATTGGCTCGTTTCAAGTGTTTTCCATTGTGAATGTGATGACCGGTGGCGGGCCAGCTCTGGGGACCGATGTGCTGGTGAACCTGCTTTACCGCCGTGCATTTATCTTTTTTGATATTGGGCGGGCGTCGGCGTTGGCAGTACTCCTCTTGCTTATTTTGTTAGGGCTTACCTATGTTCAGTTTCGCTTTTTAGGGCGGCGGGTTCACTATGGTTAGCCCCGTGTTGATGCTTGTGGCCTCGAGCCACCTCACCTATCACGACCTCAAGGGTGACAACTGTGGCTAAGGTGATGTATGGCAGCAGGGCGTCAGCTAAGCCGCGCCCGAAGGCACAACCTCTACGTGTAGGGAGTTTGGTCGCCGGGTTTATCGCGGTGATGGCGGCGCTACTTGTAGCGATGCCGTTCATCATCAGCGTGTCCACCTCGCTCATGACCTTGCGTGAGGCACTTAGCTTTCCGCCAAAACTTGCGCCGAGTAATCCGCAGTGGGCAAACTACTTGCGGGCGTGGCAAGGTGCGCCGTTTGAGCGTTATTTTGCCAATTCGCTGATTATCTCTATCAGCATTACGGTTGGACAGATCATCACCTCAATTTTGGCAGCATATGCGTTCTCGAGACTCCGTTTTCCTGGCCGAAACGCATTATTTGGACTCTTTTTAGCCACCTTGATGGTGCCTAGCTACGTTGTGCTCATCCCCAATTATTTAACCCTGTCGCGCTTAGGTACGTGGAGCACGCAAACCCTCAACCTCAACTTAGGTATTAACTCTTATGCAGCGCTTATTTTGCCGTTTTTAGCGAGTGGCTTTTCGGTGTTTTTGATTCGCCAGCGGTTTAAGGGGGTGCCCAGAGATTTAGAAGATGCCGCCATGATCGACGGTGCCAGTCGGTGGATTATGTTGTGGCGCATTTTTGTGCCGCTGGCCCGTCCATCGATTGCGACGGCTGCCTTATTTACCTTTTTAAGTGAGTGGAATAGCTACTTGTGGCCGCTCATTGTGACCGATACCGACAGAATGCGCACCGTGCAAATTGGGCTGGCTAGTTTTCAAGCGGTGAGTGAAGAAGAAGGCCTCACCCATTGGCCAGTATTGCTCGCTGCCAGCGTGATTGTGCTGGTGCCAACGCTGATTGCATTTGTGCTCGCTGAGCGACAACTCATTCGTGGGGTGACGCTATCTGGGCTTAAGGGTTGAGGACAAATGAGCTTACGAGTCATCTCCAGAGTTAACGGCAAACATACACGCTGATGACGACGGATGTATCAGCTAAGTATTTTTCTGGATGTTTGTTCATCCTCAACAGCTAAATATTAGTGTAAACAACTTGCTCAAACATCGTGCCAATACATTCGGAATCGCAGGGAAAAGTCCCTTGGTTCACTTTAATCGCCCGTCAACCTTTCGCTTTTAATTTGCTGTCAAGTTCAAAGATCATCACTTGTGGAGGAAAGTCATGAAAAAACGCTGGATACTTGCGTGTTTACTTGCGTTTGGTGTTGCATTTACCCAAACGCCGGTTACTTTTTGGTCATCTATCTCAAACGATGCCATCAACAGCCTTATTGCAGACTTTAACGCCGCTCACCCAGACATCAACGTGGAACTTTTAGATGTGGGTAACTATAACGAAATGATTACCCGTATGCAGGCTGCGGTTGTGTCCGGGCGCGTGCCAGATGTGGTCATGCTCGAGATTACCCGCTACGGTATCTTTGCAGACCGGGGCGTGCTCGAGCCCTTAGATACCTACATTGAAGCCGACACAGCGTTTGATGTTGACGATCTCGTTCCCGGCATCCGCGAAGCCACCCTCTACCAAGGCACGCCGTTTGTGATTCCTTTTAACAACTCGGTACCGGTGATGTACTATAACCGCGATATTTTGCGCGAAGCTGGCTACGACGCGCCACCTGCAACGTGGGATGAGTTACTGGCCTACGCCCAAGCGCTCACCATCCGCGATGATGCTGGTGACGTGACCCAATACGGTGTCACCGCGCCACCTCAGTGGGTACGCCATGCCTTTGTGCGTCAAAACGGCGGCGATTGGATGACCGAAGACCAAAGCGAGCTCATCCTTAACCAACCGGAAGCCGTTGAAGCATACCAGTTCCTCTACGACCTCATTTATACCTATAACGTTGCCAATCCAGAAGCATCTATTGATGCAACCGACCGCGAGTTGGCCCGTCCTGCGTTTACCTCTGGACGCAGTGCTATTTACTTTGGCTCAACCGGTAGTTTGGGTGGTTTGCGTGAGGCTGCTACGTTTGACCTCGCTGTGGCACCTCT
>CAZMCW010000342.1:0-2313 GCA_964564405.1 uncultured bacterium | reverse complement strand
AGATTGTGCAGCACCGATTGGCGGGGCGACGTTAGGTATTGTCGCTAGTGCGCCACAAGCACAAAAAGAAGCTGCTTGGACGTTTATTAGCTGGATGACCGAAACTGAAAATAACGCCTTTTGGCACACGGCAACGGGCTATATGCCCATCCGCTTGAGCACACTAGAGCAGCAAACCTCACAAGCGTTCTACGAGGAAAACCCCAATTTCAAAGTCGCTATTGATCAATTCCAAGCGGTTGCGTTTCCCCGCCCCCGTCCGCCTGCTATGCCTGCCATTCGTGAGCTCGAGCTCACTACTTGGGAAGAAATTGCTACACAGGCCAAAACCGTTGAAGAAGCACTGAACGATTTAGCCCAAGAAGCTAACTTGCTGTTGCAAAGTAACTAAAGTCGATGATGTGCGTAACGTCGTGGCAAGTGATGTTGTCATGGCGTTACGTTTGTTTTGTGAGTAGTTGTTGGAGATGACGAAGTTCAGTTGTGTGGATGAGGTAAGGGAGAAGGGGAGAAAGGGGAAAGGGGAGAGTACATTCAGGTGTACATCATCAAGGGATAGAGCATGGATCACTATACAACCAAAGAAAATTAAACTAAATTGTTAAAATATTTTCTTAAGTTATTAACAAACTAGAATACACAGACTTCAACTGATGAAATTAATAGACTCACAAATAAGGTGATTTACATGAGTTTTGCAATTATTGCCCACCGGGGTGCGTCGGCTGATGCACCAGACAATAGTGCTGAGGCTTTTGAACTAGCCATCAAGCAACATGCTGACCTCATCGAAACAGATGTGCGGGTTACCGCAGATGATGTGTTGGTGCTCGAGCATGACGCAAGCATTCAAAAAGAAAACGGAGAAGAGCTCGAAGTGCGCTACAGTACCTTTGCCCAACTCCAAGCAGCTAAACCTCATTTGCTGACTGTGGCTGCTGCTGTCCGCGAGTTCGGCGCTAAAATCCCGTTTTGCTGGGAAACAAAAGCGGCTGGGCTCGAGCACCGCCTCATTTATTTACTGCGGGATTTGCTGCCAGAATCTATGTGGCAACGCAGCGAATTCACCTCGTTTAGTTTGGCCAGCGTATTTGATTTTGTGCGCTTGCGTGAGCAGCTTGGCGAAACGTTGAGCGTGGGTTGGTTGACCCGCCAGTGGGATGACGACGCCATTACCCTTGCGCGCGATAACGGGTTTACGCAACTGTGTCCGCCCGCGCGTAGAGTATTGAAAAATCCTGAATTGGTGGACCATGCCGTTGAGCAAGGTTTGCAAGTACGTGTTTGGCTGGTTGAAACACCGGAGATGGCGGCAGAACTATTTTCACTTGATGTTTATGGCGGTACAGTGAACTTTCCGGGTGCGGTGGCAGCATATCGAGACGGTGCTGTGAGTATTTAGGTTGTAAAGGCATCAGCTAAGACACCTTGGTGTTATCAGTTGAGGTGGCTGCATTATCTAAAGCAAGTCGCGTTTAGGCGGCATTCCAATGGCGCTTTACAAAGTCTCGATTGTAGGTAAGTGCCTCTAACGTAGGGCGTTTTTGAGAGAAATCCTCGAGGACTAACCAGCCGTCATAACCAACAGCTTTAAGTGCCTTAAACAGCGTGTTAAAATCTACTACACCATACTCCAAAGGCGACCAGCACGATTCCCAGACGCCTTCATCACCGCTTGGTAAGTTGTAAGCGGCGTTTTTGACGTGCACATGTGAAAGGTGCTCACCCAGTAGTTCTAAGCCCATCTGATAGTGCTCAAAGCCTTCACGGGCCATGTTACCAGCATCGTGAATGACGCCGATTTGAGCAGGGTCAAGGTCTTGTAACATCAACCTTGCAGACGACGCACTGGTAACAATTGAGTTCTGGTGAATTTCAACCAAAATTTTGATGTTTTTAGCAGATGCTAACTCGATGGCCTCAGCTAAAAAGGTTTGGGTTTCTTGAAAAAGTGTCCAGTAAGGCGTTTGCTCGCGGGGCATGCGCACGCGAAAGGCAGGGGCACCAGCAGCCTCAGCGAAGCTCAGTGTTTGCTTAAATTCGTCCATGCTGCCTACGCTGACGTAAGTGCCGAGGCTAGGCATGTCGAGGTTGGCATCAGCCGCGAGTTGTTTAGCCCGGGTTGCATCTGCTTCAGTAATGTCAAACGTACAAAGGTTGTTGCCCCAAAACGACGGTGATTCTTGCTTTTTTTCTGCTGGGATATGTGTGACGCGCCATTCCACGCCGTCGTAACCGGCCTGTTTGAGGGCAGGTGCTGCATCTTCTGGGCTTAAGTCGGGTAGCATGACGGTAAATACACCAAGTTTCATA
>CAZMCW010000341.1:4696-5643 GCA_964564405.1 uncultured bacterium | reverse complement strand
GAATGAGTTACCCAGTTTGCTTGACCCACCTAAAGACTGGGCGATTGCCTCAACCTGGATTCATATGAACATGTTTGATTGCCTTGTCTGGCGCAACCGCGAAACGGCCGAGTTTGAGCCGTGGCTAGCTGAGTCGTGGGAAAACATCGATGAGACAACGTGGCGTATGAACCTTAGAGAAGGTGTGACCTTTCACAACGGCGAACCCTTTACGGCTGATGCTGTCAAGTTTACGTATGAGCGCATTACTGATGCATCCAGAGACGAATTTATCACCTTTAATCAGTGGACGTTCATCACTAACATTGAAATCTTAGGCCCCTACGAAGTTGAATTTACAACGGAGACCCCCGAACCCGCTTTCCTCAGTAAAATGGCTGGCACCGGTTGCGGTATTCAAGCGCCGGTCGCAGGTGCTGCAAACGATGCTGCTGACACCTTTGAACCCATTGGCACAGGTCCTTACCAGTTTGTTGATTATGTTCGTGACGATGTGTTAACCCTTGAAGCCAACGCAGACTACTGGCAAGGTGCACCAGATGTCGGCACTATTTTATGGCGGGCGCTCCCCGAAACCTCAACCCGTATTGCCAACTTGCTCACCGGCGACGTTGATTTGGTTGTAGGTGTGCCACCACAAGATTGGGAACGCATCAATAGCAACGAAGGCACCGTGGTCCAAGATTACTTAACCACCCGGGTGATGCTCTTGGCGCTGCGGGCTGGACCATCTGAACAAAACCCTGACTGGGAAGGCTTAACGTCCGACGTGCGTATTCGCCAAGCCATCAGCTATGCGATTGACCGGGGCACGCTGGTAGATGTCATTAACGGCATGGGTATCCCTGTATTATCACGCATTACACCACCGACGCTTGGCTGGAGCGAAGACCAATTTGACCAAGTGGGTACGTATGACCCAGAACTCGCCCAGCAACTTTTAAGTG
>CAZMCW010000341.1:0-4686 GCA_964564405.1 uncultured bacterium | reverse complement strand
GAAGCTGGCTACGACGGTGAAGAACTCACGTTTCACAGCAGCACTTCATGGCTCCTGCAAAAAGAAGTTGCTGAGGTGATTGAGGCCATGCTCGAGTCCGTCGGTCTCAACGTGGACCTACAAGTCATGGACGTTACCACCTTCCGCGAGCAGATTTACTTCCCCTACCGCAACGACGAAATCTACATGGATGCGCTAGGTAACTCATTCTTCGATCCATGGATTACCGTACTTTCAGAGCGTTCTGACCGCCGTGAGCGCAGTGGTTGGTCTGGTGAAACTGCTGACCAAGTGGACGAACTTATTCGTGCTGCAGCCGTTAACATGGACCCCGAAGCCCGTGCTGAGCAGTACCTAGAAATTACGAACATTAAACTGGAAGAAGCCGTATCCATTCCGCTTTACCAAATGAAAGATGCCATCGGCAAGACTGACGCGCTCGACTGGGATCCACCTTTGGACGGCTTTTTGTGGATGGGTAACGCTGTTTTAAACGAGTAAGTTAAACGTGTATATCTCGCACTGTGCTGATGGCCTCACGTCACTTTTGATGGTATTCAAAGAGGTCATCAGCGGTGTTAAACCTCGTTTGTGACGGGTTTAATATATCTCTATCTGAACCCTTAACACCACAAGAGACAGACAAATCATCAACGCGTTCTACCCCGAGCAGGATTAAATATTTAGTCCTGCTCGAGAAACCCACCAACACCCTGTGACCAAATACTTACTTTCACGCATCTTCCAAATGTTTCCACCCCTGCTTGGGCTCACAGTTATTTTGTTTGTGCTCTTGCGGTTAGGTGGTGACCCTATTGCCCATTTAGTAGACCCAGAAGCCTCAGCAGCAGAAATAGCTGAAGTTCGGGCTGCTTACGGTTTTGATAGGCCGCTGCACGAGCAGTATTTTAAGCAACTCGGCTTAATTCTAACGGGGAATTTTGGCGATTCGTTTCGCTTCAAAGAACCCGCCATGCCGCTCATTTTAGAGCGCTTACCTGCCACCATTCAACTGTCTTTGGCTGCTTTGGTAATTGCAATTCCAGCAGGTATCTTGTCAGCGGTGTATCACAATTCAGCGCTAGATTTTATTGTGACAACCCTGAGCACGCTAGGCAGAGCTATGCCAAATTTTTGGATTGGCATCATGCTTATTTTGATTGTGGCTGTGCAACTGCGCTGGCTACCCCCGTCTGGGCGGGCTGAACCTGCGGCGATTATTTTGCCAGCACTTACCTTAGGGACAAGCATTGCCACGACGCTAGCCAGAGTGTTACGTTCTGCGATGCTCGAGGTTATGCGGCGTGACTACGTGACAACCGCCCGCGCTAAAGGTTTACAAGCTCATAAAGTTGTGATGCGCCACAGCTTCCGTAACGCACTTATTGCCGTTGTCACGGTGTTTGGCTTACAGATGGCGTGGCTTTTGGGCGGCTCGGTTGTGGTTGAGGAAGTCTTTGCCTGGCCGGGTATGGGACGGCTCATCCTTAGGTCCGTGTTAGTGCGTGACCTTGCCGTGGTGCAAGCAGGTGTATTGGTCTTTGCGCTAGTTATTATGGTCACGAACCTTTTGGTAGATGTACTTTACGCCGCACTAGACCCACGTATTCGCTATGGCTAAAGCTGCGTCCACATTATCGGAGCAGAAGAAGACATTTCGCATGAACTGGCTCAACGCGCGCTGGGTACAAAGTTTGTTGCGCAGCCCTACCGGACTTCTAGGTGCGTTACTGGTTGGATTTGCCACCTTGGCAGCTATTTTTGCACCGTGGATAGCACCTCATGACCCTACTGCGTTTAACTTTACTGGGCGCTTACTACCGCCAGCGTGGTTGGGCGGCGACCCGCAGTATTTACTAGGTAGTGACCAACTTGGGCGGGACGTCTTGAGCAGGCTTATTTACGGCTCGAGAATCTCCCTTTTCGTGGGTGTTTGTGGTGTGTTTGTCTCACTTCTTATCGGCGTGTCGTTAGGGCTTATCAGTGGTTTTGTAGGCGGCTTTGTCGATAACATTATCTCGCGTATTATCGACACCTTTATGGCTATTCCGTTTATTGTGCTGGCACTTGCCGTTATTGGTGTGCTGGGCCCGCGTGGCGGTAACAGTTTAGTTATTTTAATTGTCGTGCTTGGCTTTACCGGCTGGATTACCTTTGCGCGCGTGGTACGCGCGGAAGTTTTAGCGATCAAAAACATTGAATACATTGAGGCCGTGCGCGCCTTGGGGCAAACTAAGCCGACTATCGTTATGAGGCACGTGCTTCCCAACGTGACGGCATCTATTATTGTGCTAGCAACCTTACAAATTGCTACGGTGATCATTGCTGAATCCTCATTGAGTTTTTTAGGCTTAGGGGTGCAACCGCCGACAATTACGTGGGGCATCATGCTAGCAGATGGACGCGATCACCTTGCCACGTCGTGGTGGCTATCGACCTTTCCGGGGGTGGCTATCACACTAACCACACTGGGCATGATCCTTTTGGGGGATTGGTTGCGGGATGTGCTTGATCCGCGTTTGCAGACGTGATGTGAACGATTTAAAACTCACATAGTCAGAGTCAGTATCTGGATTTGACTCAATAGCTATGTGGAGGGTGAGGGTATTAGTTACGACAAAACTCGTATGGACAAACGCATCCTCGAAAAGATGATGTTGGTAAGAAGGGTATCAACCTCGAGCCAAACAATAAATCACTATAGCTCGAGATAATGACGATAAGCCTGACTACCACTCAACTACTACTAAAAATTACATACAGAAAATCCCATCATCAAAGTTTAAATACTCATTTAAATAGCCGTAACCACATTAAAAATTTAGCAATAAATCACAACAAAAGCATCAACTCACACCAATGGAGGTGCAGTTATGGCGAAAGATGCAGTGCAGTTACAGGGAAACACCATTCAACCTGGCGAAAAAGGCTTTGGATATTTGCACGTAGGGCGTTTGGCGGCAGGCACAGAGGTACGTGTGCCCTATCAGGTCATTAACGGCGCTGAAGATGGCCCCGTGCTCTGCTTAGAGGCAACTTTGCACGGTTGGGAACCAATGGCTGCCGAGGTCATCCGGCGTGCCATGCAACAAGTAGATGCTAAAGATGTCAAAGGGACAATTTACTGCTTGCCTTTAGCGCATCCGTTCACCGTGGAGTTTGGCGGCACCATTGAAAGTGCTGGGCAGCGCGTGAGTCCTGCTGACAACCTCGACCTCAACCGGGTGTGGCCCGGTAAAAAAGTTAATGCTTGGCTAACCGAGCAGATTGCCTATGTGCTCTGGAATGAAGTGGTTTCCAAGTGTGAGTACATTGTGGATTATCATGATGGCACAGGGGCGTGTAACGAGCTTCCGGTGGCTTTTCCTCACGCGCTACCTGAGAATGGTCCCTATGTTGCCGGCGGTGGTGCCGATGGTGTGGGTGAAGGCGGCACAGATATTCAGATAGATAGTGACTACGCCAAAGCCATGAATGACAAAATCATGGGGATGGCCAAAGCTTTTGGGTCACGGATTATCTGGTGGCGACAACACGAAGCCAACCCTGCCATGCTCAACGGGCAGTGTTTGATCAATAATATTGTGCCGCTAGTCGTTGAAACCGGTGGTGGTGGCATCATCGATGAAACAATTGACGATTCCGTTGTGTGCACGCACAACATCCTCAAGCACTTGAGGTTAATTGAGGGTGAGCTAGTTTTGCCTGAAGAGCAAAAGATGGTCAGCAACTACTATGTTTACCGTTCGCTCACGGGTGGCTTTTACCTTAAAGAGCCAACTGCCAACATGTCTGCAGTTGTGAAAAAGGGGCAGCTTTTGGGCAAAGTGGTTGACCCAGTCACCAGTGAGGTGCTCGAGGAGTGCACCTCCCCAGTCAACGGCATTGTCGTGAGTAGTCGCATTCGTATGCCTATTAACCCTGGCGGTTATATTGCGCACATTGCTGACACAGACTCTATTTTGTGGGAGCGTTAGCGGACTCTTTTAGCAGAGTTGTCTTTTAGCAAAGTTCTACCTTAACGAGGCTCGATGAGTAGTGTGTAACCGCCACGGTCATCAGCTTGCTTCGGTGCAACCACTAGATAATACGAGCCACCGGGGAGCCCCTCGAGCATCAATGATGCTTCAAAACGACCTTCCTCAGTGGCTGTTTCTGCAATGAGGGTGTCGTTAATATCAAACAAAAAAAGGCGTGCTGCCAATGCAATATCGCCATTTTGACAGGTTAATGTGGTGGGGCGGTAGGTGATGGCGGTTGTGAGGTTGGGCTCGAGCCGCACTTCATACAAACTTACGCCCTGCTCGCCACTTGGTTAATCACAAGTCTCTACAAAAAAGTCATCTGCCTGCGCGCTGTATTGAACAGATAGCGATGCTAAACCCATCTCTTGAAGTTGCTCAGCACTTAGCCCTTCGGCATCATTACATGCTGTCAAAATCAATAACCCTGCAATAAGCCAAACCTTCACCATAAAATTTCCCCCGCCCGAAGTGTAGACGAGGGAGCTGATGGCATCAAGCGACATAGATAACTTCATGAAGCATACTTCGTTGTTGATTGCGTTGTGATGTAAGCTTTATGTGTATCTAAAAATGCTGATGAAGACATTATCTTGCTTGCACACCAAAAAAAAAGGCTACCTAGAGGTATAGGTAGCCCAGAGGAAAGGGGAAGAGTTTGGAG
>CAZMCW010000340.1:0-5661 GCA_964564405.1 uncultured bacterium | reverse complement strand
ACAGGGCAACGCTGGCAAAACTGACCAGGCCACTAATACCCGCGGGTAAAAACTGCGCCCCCCAAAACACCAACCCGTAGTTGAGGGTGATGACAAGGAGGCTCGAGGCTAACAACCTCCGCCACTCGCCAGATGTAAGTCTGGTTAACTGCGCTCCCCGCGACAAAATGATGATGCCAAACACAACTGCTGCCAGCACAAATCGCAACCCTGCAAACAGCAGCGGTGGCAGCGTCCCTAAACCCTCTTTGAGTGTGATGAATGTTGATCCCCAGCAAAAACAAAGAATGACAAAAGTGATGATCTCACGAGTGTGGAACTTAGATGTCATTATGAAAGCTGATGTTGTATCAATAGATGCTGCAGCAGGATGAGATCAGGATGGCTTCCAAGCATCATACGCTTCTCCAATAGCCAAAAAGTATAGATAGCATTATGAAGTTATGTTAAATCCTGTCTAGGACATCTTCAATAGCCTAGCTGTAATGTAATGCATTAATTTTTTCTATACTTGGATTGTGGATTTAACTCAGCTCATCACCTTTGAACGTATTGTCCGCGAAGGCAGTTTTAGCAAAGCTGCGTTTGCACTTGGTGTCTCGCAACCGACCGTAAGCGCGCGCGTGCATGCGCTCGAGCAACACCTCGGCAGCCCTCTATTCCAACGCGGAAGGCGCGTGAGCTTAACAGAGCAAGGCGAGCGGTTTTTACCCTTTGCGCGCCGCGCCATCGCCAGTTTGCAAGACGGCCGCGACGCCGCCCAACTCAGTGCTAGTGGGGTGCAAGGGCGCTTGCGGGTTGGAATACTTCACTCGCTGGCAAACGCGCTCGTTGGGCCGGCCATGCGGCAGTTTTCTGAGGCACATCCTAACGTTGAGCTTGTACTCCCCGACGGCAAACATTGGGATATTTTGGAATTTTTATATGATGGCGTGATTGAGCTAGGCTTTGTGTGCTGGCCGTGCTTGGAGCCACTTTTGGCTGACCTTACGCCCGTTTTGCACTTGCGCGAACCCGTCTACCTTTTCACCGCACCAGAGCACCCACTTGCACAGCTTGACAGAGTCCAAACAGATGATGTGATTGCGTACAGTAAGCCGTTTATTTTGCTGCGTTGGTGGCAAGTTACGCCCCGTCATTTGGCACGTTTGTGTACGCGAGCAAATGCGGCTGATCTGTGTTCAGCGTCGGCTTTGCATTTGGTCAAACATGGTCGTGGGGCGGGGTTTTTTAACCAGATGGTTGTGCAGGAGGAGCTCGAGGTGGGTACCATCACCCGCGTTCCCGTAGCTGACTTGCCGCCAACGTATCGAGATACAGCTCTAGTTCACTTGTCCCGTCGCAAGCATCTATCCACAGCAGCCCAAACCTTTATCGATTACGTCACCCGTGTTGCTGAGAAGCACGGCATCCTTGCCAATGCAACTTAGCTTGACTAATGTTGCCAAACTAAAACTTTATAAGCCTCGAGCTGATGCACTTGCCTAAGCTGTCCCCAAGCACTGAGGGGTATTTCGTAATTCAGCGCGGCGTTAGCGACAATATAGACCACGCCATCATCGGCAAGGTGTTTGACGGCAGTTGCTAAAAATGCATGAGGCACGTGCATATCTACTTGTTTACCCACATGAAACGGTGGATTCATCAGCACAATATCAAAGACTTCATCCGTTAGGGCACTGCCAACATCAGAATGTAAACAGCGTAAGTCTAGACCGTAGTGGCTAGCGTTAGCAGCTGTACTTTTAACCGCGAGGAGGTCATCGTCTAAAGCCGTCACCGCCGCGCCCACGAGGGCAGCTTTAAGAGCTAGTAGCCCGTAACCACAACCGAGGTCGAGCACGCGCTTGCCGAGCAACGTTGTGTCATCTAAGAGGCCGTCTTGTGTGAGGACATCTAAAAGACAAGCTGTGCCAGCGTCTAACTTGCCTGCAGCGAATACGCCTGGGTGGGCTTGTAGCTCGAGCCCCACTGCCTCAAAAGTTTGAGGCTCGCTGGCAACTTGAAGCTCACTAGGTACATCAGATTTTACGTACCGACTTAGCTGCCATTCTTTCAATTTGCTGAGGGAGGTAATATTGCCAAATAAGCGCTGGGCCATCTTTTCATACCGTTTAGCCCCTTGGCTTTTAGGTAACGCCATCGTCAGCGTGCCACCCGGTTTGAGCAACCGGTAAGCGCCCTGTACCTCAGCCTCAACGCGGAGGTCTCCCAAAGCTGTACTTGGGACGAGGTAGACAGCATCTGCTAGGTTGTCCGGCATGTCCCAGAGGGGATTGGCTGTGTGTTGAAGGGTATCGTTGATGTGCTGACTGGTTGTTAAGGCGGCGCTCGAGCCTGTCACCACCCAAACCTCAGCAGCACCCGCACGCTGCAACGCTTGTGCTAGTAACCCTTGGCTGTGACTGGCATCAACAACAATTTGCTCTGTTGCAGGCATCATCACCTGTAAAAGCTGTAAGGCTGCTGGCGGCACATCTGGATAAAACGGCAGCCCTGGCTTGGTTGCAAACTGCAAGCCTGCGCCCACCTTGCGCACGTCTACCTGATAGTAGTCAGCGAGTACCGTCTGCCAATTCACTTGACTATCTTAGCGTGCTGAACGTTGCTTTTAGGATAGGCATCAACACGCTTGTAAAGATGCTAAATGCTAAGCTGATGATGTGATTATCCTTGGCATTGACACCTCATGTGATGACACAGGCATCGGCATCATCCGTGACGACCAGGTGCTTGCCAACGTGGTTGCCTCGCAAACAGCCCTGCACGAAGCGTTTGGCGGCGTGATGCCAGAACAAGCAAGCCGTGAGCACTTAAACGTCATCGACAAGGTTTGTGAGAACGCACTTAGTCAAGCAAACGTCACCTTAGCTGAGGTTGATGTTGTGGCAGCTACCCACGGACCAGGATTGGTCGGGGCGCTTTTGGTTGGGCTTAACTACGGGCGTGCGCTAGCGTGGGGTAAAGGCGTACCGTTTGTGCCCATTCACCACCTCGAGGGACACATTGCTGCTAGCAATGCCCAGCCGCCTTTTTTGTGCCTCATTGCCTCGGGTGGTCACACCAGTTTGTTTGATGTACCTGCCTGGGGGCACTACATTGAACTGGGCAAAAGCCGCGACGATGCTGCTGGCGAAGCGTTTGACAAAGTGGCACGTTTGCTTGGACTAGGCTATCCGGGCGGGCCTGCGCTGAGTAAACTAGCCCAACAGGGTGATGCCAACACTTACCCGTTTACGCCGCCGCTACGCCAACAAACAGGTTTTGATTTTTCCTTTAGTGGGCTTAAAACCGCCGTTGCTACCTTGCTCAAAAATACGCCAGATGCTACCCCAGCAGATGTGGCTGCCAGTTTTGAACACACGGTTGTGAGCAGTTTGATCAAGGTGAGTACGCAGGCACTTAAACACACAGCTAGACGTCGTTTAATTGTTGCTGGCGGCGTTGCTGCAAACCGCGTTTTACGTGTGCGATTAGACGCGCTTGCCACTAATTTAAAGGTTGAGATCGTGGTGCCGCCCTTAAGTTTAACGACAGATAATGGCGCTATGATTGCACTGGCGGCGTGGCATAGGTTGCAGCAGGGGCTCGAGCCAGCTAACACCACTATGCACGTTGACGCTGTCCCCTACTTGCCACTTGCTACGTCTGCACAAAAATCAGCTTGAACTTACTCATTAGATGCTCTGCGTAACAAGCTCAAAAAGTGTCAGGGATGGCGTCATAGACAGAGAAATTACAAGCGGCTAACAAACTTCTGAGATGTTCAGTCTCATACTAAATTGACTTGAGGATGTCATAATCTGAAGCGTCTAAGGGTACACTTTAGTATTAGATAGGCTAAATGAGATTATCTCAACCTATTTTATAGACGATTTAGTGCAATATAGCTAGCTCACAACATGTCCTAGAAACCTACTCTGGACACTATCACTTGAACTTAGGGTGCAGACACAAGATGTGGCAACACAAGACATATCAACACAAAGTGTATCAACTTACTGCGTAACTGCTAAATTCGGATATATACACTAACCTCAGTTCGTCAGTTTACCGTTAGGACGGGCTATGCTGTCATCCTAATTGCAACACGTGCTTTGCATCAACAGCTAGGCTAAAGCATGGATGTGCCGCGCAATATTTCTTCTTATCAGCAAGCAGGTTCAACAGACACAACTAACAACATGCCACCTAGAGATTTGGGCTTTGGTAGCATTGTCACCGAACGCAGCCAGCAAAGGTTGCTCAACCGCAATGGCAGTTTTAATGTTAAACGCAACGGCCTCGGTTTACTAAATCAACTCAACCCCTACCACGAACTTATGGTGATGCCGTGGTGGACGTTTACATTGCTAGTCATTAGCACCTATTTGCTACTAAATGTGCTGTTTGCAGTTGCTTACTGGCTTTGCGGCGAAAACGCCATTTTGGGCTTAAGTCAAGACATGCCCCGGTTTGTACAGGCATTTTTCTTGAGTGTGCAAACCTTTGCTAGCATTGGCTACGGCTATCTAGTGCCGAGTGGGGCAGCCGCTAACACCATTGCTACAGTTGAAGCACTCACGGGTCTTTTTGCGGTGGCGCTAGCTACCGGCCTCATCTATGCACGCTTTTCGCGTCCAAGTAGCAACATTGCGTTTAGTCATCAAGCTGTGGTTGGACCTTACAAAGACGGGCTAGGGCTTATGTTCAGAATTGTCAACTTGCGCAAAAGCCAGCTTATTGACTTATCTGCGCGGGTGATCTTAACGCGTTTTGAAGAACAAGAAGGTCACGTTGTGCGCCAGTTTTATCCGCTGACACTCGAGCGAACCAGCGTCACTTTTTTTCCACTTAGTTGGACCATTGTTCATCCTATTAATGAACAAAGTCCGCTAGCTGAGCAAACTGCTTATGACTATCAACATGCTAACAGCGAGTTACTTATTTTGCTAACCGGCATTGACGAAACGTCGTTTACAACCATTCAAGCGCGCTCGTCATACACCTACAATGAAGTTGTCTGGGACGCTTATTTTGTCAATATGTTCAGCATGGACAAAGACGTATCCATCGACGTGCGCAAGTTGAGTAAGATAGCACTCGAAAGTCCACGCTAATGCCTGCCAAAACTGGGTTTTTAGGGTAGGGCATACGCACAGCCTAAGTTTCGTAAGTGGTGTAGAAAGCATTCATAATATTTAGCAGTTCCAGGATTGGTTCCCCCACACTGAGTGGGTTGATTTCTACTCCCCTAGGTCGCACGCGCAACTGCCTGTGGCAGTTACTCATGGAAACGCTAATTGAAGGCTTTTGCACCGCTTCAGCAAGCTACTCGAGCAAATAAGCCTTTGAAAAGGTAGGTGAAATCATTTCTAACTTTTGAAAAAAATCTACATGCATACGCCCTGGGTTTTAGGGTTACGAAGTGATACTAAATTGCTCGTGTTTACGAAAAAGTACGGCGTAGCTCGAGCGTACCCTTAGACGGTGCGAACTGCGACATCGAACTGCGATATCGAATTGCGACGTTGTCCTTTTGATATAAGATCAATACTTTGGACAAGGTTGTATCGATTCGTGTGGCGCAGTATCTCTGACAGTTCGACCCTGACTGACAAGCGCTAATACCCTTGTATGTTAAAGCAAGCACAGCAGACCGACATAGCCTAGGTGGTAAAG
>CAZMCW010000339.1:2706-5664 GCA_964564405.1 uncultured bacterium | reverse complement strand
GGTTCGCCTGCTAGTGGTAATACCGCAATTTGCGCCCGTCCACCAACGGCAGCAGATAACGCCAAGGCGTCACTGGTAGGTGACCAAACGCGGTGACTCAGCGCATACTGATCAAAAAACGGTATAAACTGGTTCATAAACACTTGGGTAGGCGTAAAACTGTACAAAAATTGTGGCTCGAGCACCTCAGTTGTTACATCAACCACAACAACATCCAACACAAACCCCTGATTTTGAGCGGTGAGTCCTTGAGCCGTAAGTTCATCGTTTAGTAGTTCGTCGTTTGGTAATTCATCACGTAGTTGGGCAACGCCTTCACCTTGTACCTGCACCGGTGTGAGGTAGGCAAGATAGCGCCCATCTGGCGACCAAAAAAAGGCGATAACAAGGTCATCACTGACAACCTCGAGGTCTCCCGTCTCAGCATCGAGCAACCTCAGCGTGCCAAACGAGTGCGGTGATTGCACATCTGGACTGGTAAATGCCAGCACGTCATTCATGGGGTTCCACGCAAGCGCGGTTAAGCCCCTATGTGGAAACTCACGACGGGTTGCGTCTGTGTTAATTACATCAGGATAACTTTGTACAATAACCCGGCTATTCCCACTGGCATCTTGCGAAGCATAAGCCAAGTAGTTGCCGCTGCTGGCAATACCTGGCGCTCTAAACAGTCCAGGCGGCTCGAGGTTGTCCAAACCGTCAAAGCGCGCACGGACATCACTGAGTGGCATTGTGGCAGGGATAAACGCCAAGCGGGTGTCATCGCCGACCAGTCCAATATGGACCAAAAGCTCTTCGCTATCAGCTGACCACTGCCAATAAAACGGACTGCCGAGAGCATAAAGGTCACTGGTTGCAGCCCTTGCATTGGCTAAATGTAGTGCGATACCACTTGGATGATTGGCCAAAAAGCTGACAACCTCCCCGTTAGGCGACCAGTAAAGGTAAAAAGGCGCTTCTTGGGCACTATTGTAGATGACGGTACTATTCGGCTCGAGGCTATCTTCAACCACAACAATCTGCCCGCCCTCACGACTAGCAGCAATCGTTGCCAACATATTGCCAGCAGGTGACCAAGCTGGAAATTGGAAGACAGCATCATCCCGCTCGGTGAGTGTGCGCAAGTCGCTGCCATCAGCATTGATGGTGGCAAGTTGACCGCTGTTGGTAATAAACGCCAGTCGTCCTTGCGCATGGGCGCTTATGAAAGCTAACCCCAGTAGCAAACTCGTGATGACACGCGCAAAAAATGCCTGTGAATGATATTGCATAAGCTATGGTAGCGTCCGCACGAACATCGACACCATGAGACTGAGAACACTACTTGATAACTTGATGACCTTGGCTCAATACGTTGAACTCAAAAAGCCAATTTGAGGAGTTCAGCTTGAGAGCTGAATTTGAGCAACACGCGCATAATGAATTATCAAATTACGAGTCATCCAAATTGGGATTGATTCCAGTAGCAGCTAGATGGTGACGTCATGTGTGTTTTCCAGCTGCCTTAAATTCATCTTACGAGATGCGTGTTAACCGCAAGGCCTCAACCCTCCCCACGCATCATTTCTTCAGCAAACACACGCGCTTTTTCGCCAAATTCTTGAGCAAAATTGCTGATATCTGCCATAATGTCACTATTACCAGTAGCGTTTTTGTAGGTTTCACCCATGTACAAAAACGTCTGGTAAAAAAGTTGGTTCATGTCATCGATGGTCATTTGCGACCATAAATCAAGCCGAAGGGTTTGTTGGGCGTTGGCATCAAAAAGCGACAACATAAACGCATTAACATCTTGGGGACCGGTTTGCTCAGCGTCGCTTGCTTGCCACGTGATGCGTTCAATCTCTTGCCGTTCGTTGCGAACAATGGTTAGATGGATATGTTTTTCTTCCACACTCAAAGATATACCTCGAGCCCGGTCTTATGATTGTCCAACCTCTTTACGTAGGGTCAATTGACTACTGCTGTGGTCATACTTGCAGACACACCTCGGCTAAGAAAAATGGGCTATTCCACATCTTCGTGAACGCTGCTACTGTCGTGCATTAAACGGTCTAGCACAACATAGACGCTCAAGCCCGCAGTAAAACACGCAATAAGCTGCAGGGCCGTTGATTCGATGCTCGCACCAGCAAGGTACCAAATACTTTGTCCTAAAAGCACTACAAACCCCAAACAAGCAACTGCGAGCGAACCTAGTTTAAGCCGTTGCCCACCTTCTCTAACACCTAGCACGAATGCGCCACAAAGGAGTTGCAAGGTGCCAAATAGCAAAATGTTTATCGCTACAAAACCTTCGTCGCGCAAGATGCCATAACCTAAGATGGCAAGTAAGCCCAAAATGGTACCTAGCACCACAAGGGCATGTCCTAGACTCATGCGCAATCTGCGAAACAGCATAGTTATGTATACGTTAGATATGCGTTTCAGGGTGTAATAAATACAGCGTTGGCCCTTAGTGTTGAGCTAGCTCAAACCTAAAACGAGCGGCGCAAGCACTAATCAACCTACTCAGTCAATAGTCCAATACTTATGTATGCTGTTATAAAGCAATAACATTAGCAGTTCCAGGATTGGTTCCCACACACTGAGTGGGTCGATTTCTACTCCTCTGGGTCGCACGAGTAACTGCCACAGGCAGTTACTCGTGCAAACGCTATATATAGCAGGTTTACGAGATGCTGTTACAGACTGCTGATGTGTCATGTTAATAGTAATACTAAACTGACTCGAGGATGTCATAATCTAAGTGTACACGCTCACGCGTTTTTGTGTGGCACGTTGTGCAACACAAAAAGCATTTTAGTATAAGTCGGTGTGACTCTCGGTATACCAATTTATTTTTGGTGTATCAATTTATCGTGCAATTGCTAACAAAAGCAACAAGGCTGACAAAGTGCCAGCCTCGAGTAACGTTTTACAAACTAAAATTGAACTTATACCAAATTGACTCTTGAA
>CAZMCW010000339.1:0-2641 GCA_964564405.1 uncultured bacterium | reverse complement strand
TTTGATGCCGCAAAGCGACATCAAAACATCACTTTAGTATTACAACATACGCTTACCGTGTACGAACGCGAATCACACCGCCATCGTAACGGTAGCCCCGCCGGTAGTCATAAGAATAATCGGGGTAGTGGTAGACGTTGCGCACGCGGTCATAAGCATAGTCGTTGCTGTCGCGAATAACGCCATCAACCTGACGGTAGTTGTAAGTGTAACGGTAAGGATCATAGTGATGGGTTTCGTAACGGCGCACAGGCTGATGCGTAATGACGATATTCCGGCGTGGGTAATAGTTGTCGTGATAGATCACCCGGTAATTATTATCTCGGTACGTACTAACACGGTAGTTGCCATGATTGCTATCGTAGCCATGATTGCTATCGTAATAGTAATGACGGCTAGGGCGGTCTCCAAACGTAACACTGCCGCCAATCGTGAGTGTTTGAGCGCTCACAGCGCTAGCGAGTAATAACGCACCGAGCACTAGACTTCGTTTTAAAATTGTGTTCATATATTGCCTCCTATTGAACCAAAATATTTAGATGTAAATCAAATCTCTGAATTGACATTCCAATGCATCTATCTAAATACCTATTGCCTAAAAACTAAACCAATCTGACTGACCTCTAATGTAGACGATAAATTCTGAAAATCGCAAGCAAACTGTAACATGAGCTTCATTAATCCTTTAACCCAGCCTGTTCATGAAGGTACGTTCAGATTAACGCCCAACGTGTAAGCTCGAGTCACAAGTTACTAAGGCTATTTCAAGACTGCGTTAGCGTTGTGCCAAGACAAATTGACATAACTTCAAAGCGCGTCCTGCACAGTGCTCTAAACGCGGTGTAAAGACTGCCTAATTAAGTTAGTACTGCATCACTAAGTTATACCAAATTGACTCTTGAATGTCATAGTCTGAATCATCTAAGGGTACGCTCGAGCTGCGCTGTACTTCGTAAACACGAGCGATTTTGATGCCGCTTTGCGACATCAAAACATCACTTTAGTATTAGTACTGCATCACCAACCTAGCAAGTACACAGCAACATCAATTTACGCATCGAAGTGAGGTCGCAAATGCACGGACATAATATGATCGCAAACAGCACCAGTCACCAAGGAGAAGATACTTTTTTTGGGGTGAACCCAGCCACTAGTGAGCAGCTCGAGCCAGCTTTTGTAGATGCCACCTCGCACGAGGTAGACAGCGCCATGACACACGCTGAAGCTGCCTTTTGGCACTACCGCAAAGTCCCTAATGACGTGCGCGCTGACTTTTTGGAAGCTATTGCCGACGCACTCACTACAGATACAGACGCTATTGTCGCTAGAGCAATGCTCGAGACGGGTTTACCCGAAGGCAGATTGCGCGGTGAAATGGGTCGCACCACGGGACAACTGCACATGTTTGCCCAACTTTTACACACACATACGTGGCAAGGCGTTCATATTGATCCCGCCCTGCCTGACCGTTCGCCGCTACCACGACCTGACTTACGGCGTATGCTTATTCCCATCGGTCCAGTGGTTGTGTTTGCTGCTAGCAACTTTCCATTGGCATTTTCAGTTGCGGGTGGAGACACCACCTCAGCCCTAGCAGCGGGGTGTCCGGTGGTGGTTAAAGCGCATCCAGCCCATCCGGGTACGTCTGAACTTGTTGCAGCAGCTGTCATGCAGGCTGTTAAAGACAGTGGTATGCCAGCCGGCGTGTTTTCTTTGTTGCATGGGCGCAGTCATGAGGTGGGTTTAGCGTTGGTACGCCACCCCCACACAGCAGCCGTGGGCTTTACAGGTTCACTCAAAGCTGGACGGGCGTTGTTTGATGCTGCCACGCAGCGTCCTGTCCCCATTCCTGTGTATGCCGAAATGGGTAGCATCAACCCGCTATTTATTTTGCCAAAAGCCCTAGAAACAGACGGCGATAGTATTGCGGCTGGTCTTGCGCAGTCGGTCACCTTGGGAGCGGGTCAGTTTTGTACCAATCCTGGGGTGATTATTGCCCAAGAAGGCGCGCCGCTCGAGCGCTTTACACAAACGCTAGCAACCCACATTGCTGACGCAAGCCCTGCACCTATGCTGTACGAAGGTATTCACACTGCATTTGAAGCAGCAGTGACCAACACAAGCAGCACAAATGGCGTGGCGCTAGCCGGGCAAGCCCCTGCTACAACTGGGCTTAACGCCCAAGCTGCTGTATTGCGTAGCGATGCTAAGACGTTTTTAGCAACCCCGCAACTTGCTGAAGAAATATTTGGGCCAGCTACTCTAGTGATTGCGAGTACCTTAGATGAGATGCTCGAGCTAGCCAAAACCTTAGCCGGTCAACTCACCGCCACCATTCACGGAGAAGACGCCGAATTACTTGCTCACAGCGATTTAATTGACATTTTAGAGACCAAAGCAGGCCGGCTTATCTTCAATGGATTTCCAACAGGGGTAGAAGTTTGTGCGGCTATGAACCACGGCGGACCCTACCCAGCAACTACAGATGTGCGCACAACATCGGTGGGTACAACTGCTATTGAACGTTTTTTGCGGCCAATTTGTTATCAAAATTTTCCGCGTTACGCCCTACCTGAGGTCTTGCGCGACTAATACCAAATTGACTCTTGAATGTCATCGTCTGAATCATCTAAGGGTACGC
>CAZMCW010000338.1:3076-5694 GCA_964564405.1 uncultured bacterium | reverse complement strand
GCTCGTCAATTAGGTTGATGGTTTGGGTTGCGTCTGAGCCGTCATCATGAATACTGAGTTCAACAGGAACATTGTAAATAGTGCTTAGGCGGCGCACGTACGCTTCTAAAACGCGTGCTTGCGCTTGCCCAAGGTGACTATAGCGACCTGTCAGGGGGAGGACAGCCGCCACCTGTAAGCTCGTCGTCTCGGTCGTATTGTCGTCACTAGCTGAGAGAGGTGTTTCAGCAGTCGCATAAAAAAGCACAAACGCAACAATGGCAAGTTGACACAATTTAAGCAAAGGCAGATGCGGCACTTGTCTATTGTGTATCAAAACATCTTGTCTTGCTAGTGATGTACCTTCATCTAAATGGAGTGGCTCGAGCCAGCAACCTAGCAAGATAGCCTCGCAGCCTGTGCTAGCACCTGCTAGTACGCGTTTGCAGTTGATTTGCAATTGGGCAACTTGCAATGGCAGGTAGCAGCGCTTATAATTCTGAGCGCACGGCGTACTGCGCCCTGCTCACAATAACTTTGGCGATGTAGCTCAGCTGGTTAGAGCGCACGACTCATAATCGTGAGGTCGAGAGTTCAAGTCTCTCCATCGCCACCAACTAAATAACTAGATGAAAGCGTTATCCATACAAACTGGGTAACGCTTTTTGCTTGCCAACATGATTGTCATTAACTCTTGGCATTGAAAATTAAATGGTATCTCAAACGTCATCTAGGATTATCAGCTAGATTAGCAAACGGCATTTAAATCGGTGTAAGACGTTGTCAAAAGCTATTTAGTACATGGATAATTTTTGACGTGCCTGACATAACAAGTTGACAAGTTCAAGCTCGAGTCCTTGACATATTCCCATATAAGCATATATAGTCAGTTATGGCTCGACTTGCAACCACAGCAGATGTATTTAACGCCATCGCTGAACCGCAGCGTCGCGCCATCATCAGCGTGCTAGCTGCCGGTGAACAGTCGGTTGGTGACCTCACCGAGCAGCTAGCCCTGCAACAACCGCAGGTGTCCAAACACCTCAAAGTCCTTAAAGAAGTGGAGGTGGTGCGTGTACGAAAAGTAGGTAAGCAACGCTTCTATAGCCTGAACGCCACTAAGCTCAAGCCCATTCACGATTGGGTAGCGAGTTTTGAGCACTTGTGGCGTGAGCGCTTTGACCGCTTAGAAACCTATCTTGAAACCCTACAGTCAGAATCTGAAAAAGGAGAGGAACATGACGATGACCAGTCCTAACGTCCAAAACCGTACCTTTGAAGTATCCCGTAGCTTTAATGCACCGCGTGAGCTAGTGTTTGCGGCGTTTAGTCAGTGTGAGCACCTCAAACACTGGTGGGGTCCCGAAGGTTGGGAGTTACCCGTTTGTGAAATGGATTTTCGGGTGGGTGGCTCATGGCTTTACTGTATGCGCGGGCCAGACGGCGAAGGTGGCATTATGGAAAGTTGGGGGAGGTCTGTTTATCAAGACATCGTCCCGCCAGAGAAAATTATCTCGACCGATAACTTTGTAGATAGTGACGGCAACATTGTCCCTGACACGCCTAATATGCACATCACGGTGACGTTTGAAGATGTGAGCGGCACAACTTTAGTCACCAATACAACCGTGTTTGAACGCAAAGAAGACCTGGATATGGTCATTAGTATGGGTATGGCAGAAGGTGTTGACCAAGAATTTGACAAGCTCGAGGCTTACCTAGAACAACAATCGTCATAGACTCCCTTTTGTACATTCGCAAGTCATTATGCAATTCCAAACAGGGTTACTGCAATGTCGTCATTCCGATACGCAAACGAGGCAAAGCCCGTTGATTTCATCAGTTAAGCTTTAGCATCCTTGTAAAACGCAATACTTGATGCCGCAAAAAATTCGGCTTAGCTTACTGCTCGTTTACGTTCAAAAGTTGCTTCTGGCTTTGCGGTGGCCCTGTTAGTTCAAAACTATCTGTCAACAAAAGGAGAGCGTGATGTCAGATAACACACACCCCACGCCAAGCCCTGATTTAGCGCCACTTAGCCAACTGATTGGCACCTGGCAAATCACAGGTGGCACTACAGGCACCGTAACGTACGAATGGATGGAAGGTCAGTTTTTTTTGATGCAACACGTTGAACTCGAGCAATACGGGCAACTCACCAAAGGCATCGAAATTATTGGACACTTACGTCCGTTTGGTGAAGCACCCAGTGAGCACATTAAGTCGCGCTATTACGATAACCACGGCAACACGCTGGATTACACCTATGAAATGGTGGGGAGTACCCTGACGATTTGGGGTGGTGACAAAGGCTCACCTGCTTACTTCAAGGGTACGTTAAGCGAGGACGGTAACCGTTTGGAAGGGGCGTGAGTCTATCCAGGGGGTGGAGGCTACACCTCAACGATGACCCGTTTGGAAGAAGAGAAACAGTAACCCTATGAGAACCCTCAAACTGCAAGTCCAAACCTCCATTGGTGGTTTTATGGCAGACCCTAACGGCGAAATGGACAAAGCAGACCACTATCGCAAAGTCAATGTTGTAGATCCAGAAGGTAATACCATCAGTTTTTGTGAAGTCAATGATGTTTAAGGTTGAGACAACTACCTATGCCGGTCAAGACTCGTAAGTAACTTGT
>CAZMCW010000338.1:0-3066 GCA_964564405.1 uncultured bacterium | reverse complement strand
AAAGAGTTAAGTACCCCCTCGATATTTTTGTCGAATAGCTGAGCGTGTTTATCCGTAACCGCTGCCGCTGAAAAGCCTTGACATTCGTCAAAACTTCTCTGGAGGTACTTATAGCAGTTCCAGGATTAGTTCCCCCGCATTGAGCGAGTCGATTTCTACTCCCCTAGGTCGCACGCGCAACTGCCTGGAGCAGTTACTCGTGGAAATGCTATTAGTATGCCCACAGTTACATCCGCTGATGGAACATAGGTTGCCTACGGTGTAACAGGTCATGGACCTGCCTTAATTGATTTTCTTGGTGCGTTTTGGAATATTTCGTAGGCTCAACTTCGTAGGCTCAACTTCGTAGGCTCAACATGGTGGATGCAACATGAGATTCACCCTTGTTTTAGGTTGCCTAAAGGAGCTGACGCGCTTCGGTCGAAAGTCCTACGTAAGGGCTAGAAGCTAGCCATAGTTGCTGTGGTGTATAGTCGCAAGTCTAGATGACTCAGCGAGCACATTCACTTTCTTTACAAACAACGCTAACAGGGCTGTTTAGTTTTATCCTCATTGGCGGCGCACAAGCGTTGTACGGCCCGTCTTTGGCTGGGTTTACAACGGCATTTGAGTTACCACGAGGCAGTGCTGGGTTGATTGTGAGTATTCACAACGCAGGCGCATTATTTGGTGTGTTGAGCGCACTACCCTTGGAGCGTCATCCACTAGCGCGTTGGCGTGTAGGCATCGCCCTAAGTTTGTTAACACTTGGGGCACTGGGTGTAGGCCTAGCGTATACGTGGGGATTAACCCTCCTGGGTGCGTTTACGATTGGCTTAGCTTACGGCGCACTCACCATTGGCATCAACAGTTTGTTTGCTGCGGGTTACGGTAAGCGCAGCCCGGCAATGGTGAATTTGCTCAACGCAATTTTTGGCATAGGTGCTATTGCAAGCCCACTGCTCATTGTGCTGTTTGCAGCACGGCCACAAGCCTCATTTATGGTGTTAGCTGCAGTAAGTGCCTGTTTAATTCCTATGGCGTTCATGATGGACGACAGACTTACACACGTAACACAAACATCTACAACCCAAACATCTACAACAGAGTCACATCCTCTGCTGGTCGTGTTTATCAGCCTTTTAGCCTTAGGTGTGGGGGTTGAAGTAAGTACGATAGGATATGCAGCTACATATCTCATGTTTACGGGCTTAAGCTTTACCGACGCTGCTGCGATTACATCGCTATCTTTTGTGGCGTTTACAGTGTCACGCTTAGTTGCGGTGCCGCTCAGCCTCAAGGTATCAGCAGCTCAATTGATGTTGGCGAGCTTGGTGGTAACTGCCCTACTGCAAATATTGGCAATGTATCCACCACTTGCACCTGTGAGTATTGCGTTGCTTGGGGCGTCGTTAGCCTTGTTTTTTCCGAACAGCTTTACGTGGTTAAGTCGGGAACTTGGAGCTTCGGGAAAAGACACTGTGTTTGTCGTGGCAGGTGCGTTAATTTAGGAATGCTCAAGCTAAGTGACGGTCATAGCCTCTACTAAGCTTATTAACCCGTAAACTAGGCTCTTGGAGGCTTTCATGCCTAAGCTATTCTTCGCGCGTACAGGACTCACCCAAAAACTAGGCTTGTTGGCAGGGCCGCTCATCCTGCAAAACCTCTCTTACACTTTGTTGGGTGTGACCGATACCTTTTTTGTCTCGCGGGTAAGTACGTCTGCGGTTGGTGCAGTTGGTCTGGCTGGGGTTTTATTTTTTGCCCTCATGCTACTTTTTCGCTCTACTGCAAACAGCAGCGTTATTTTTGTAGGACGCGCTCACGGTGCAAGGGATGACGCCCAAGTAGGCGAAGCAGTGTGGCAAGTCATCAATGTCATTTTAGGGTTAACCCTGCTTGCACTGAGCTTGCCGTGGGTGTTTAGCTTTATTTTTCAGTTTATGTCGCCAGCGGATAGCCCAGACGTGTTGCTCCTAGGTACGCGCTATTTACAGATTCGCGCCCTCGAGGTGCCACTTGTAATGTTTAGCGGCGTGGTCTGGGGATTTTTAGTGGGTCGTGGTGATTCCCGTACCCCTATGTTATTAGCGTGGTTACAGGTTGCTGTGAATATTGTGCTGGACTGGCTTTTTGTGTTAGGTAATCTGGGCTTTCCTGTTTGGGGTGTAGCCGGGGCCGCGTTCGCGACGGTGCTTGCCAACTTGGTTGTTGCAGTGGTAAGTGCGTGGTTACTATGGCGGCCCAAAGTTCATCGTCGCTATGACACCCGGCGCGCGCGACGTAGCTCGCTGGCTGATCTACGCCGCGTATTAGCAACGGGCCTACCTATGGGCTTAGGCGATTTTATTGAGATTTCGTCGTTTGCTGCTTTTTTTGCGTTGATTGGGCGTTTAGGTACAGAGATTTTGGCAGCGAACAACATTGCACTGCAATTTATGAGCATTTCATTCACAGTGGGGATTGCCGTAGCACAAGCAAGCTCGAGCCTTGTGGCGCAATATCTTGGTGCCCAAGACCCGCAAAATGCTGAACGTGTGGGCTACCGAGCCACACTTATGGCGATGGTGCTCCTGGGTATAGCGGGCTTAAGTTACCTGATTGCCCCTGCCTTTTTAATGTCGCTCTACAGCGATGACATACGCGTGATTGAGGCTGGTGTTGCTATTTTGCGTTTAGTGGCCCTGTACCAAGTGTTTAATGCGGCCGCGTTTGTGCTGGGCGGTTCGCTTAATGGCGCAGGCGATACAACCTACACTATGTTGATGCGCTTGTTTATGGCATGGGGCATCTTTTTACCCCTTGCCTACGTACTGATCTTTCCGCTCGAGGGTGGCATTAGAGGTGCCTGGGCAAGTGCCATGGTTTATCTTGCAGGGCTCGCCTTAGCGTATTTGCTACGGTTTCGTTCAGGACGCTGGAAAACGAAGATGGCAGTGTCTCAAGCTGGGTCTGTAGCTTAAAAACATTCAGCAACTTTAAGGCGTACATCAGTAACCGGATGGGTGATGATATGCCTCGAGCAAGTGAATGTAATACCCTTTCCGGTTATTTTGGTAACAAAGTAACCCGAGCGGAGCGAGCAGA
>CAZMCW010000337.1:0-5739 GCA_964564405.1 uncultured bacterium | reverse complement strand
TTTGACTTTGAGGCTTTCAAGTTGGGTTAAGCGCGCTTCAAGTTGCTCTAACTCCTCCGGTTCAGTTTCAAACCCACTCAAAAACTCACTGAGGCTGTCAGCGGTAGCTTGCAACGCAGCTAGGCCGTCGTCTAACTCTTGAGCGAGAGGTGCAAGGTCACTATGATATTTGGCTACACTATGCACGCTGTCTCGAGCTTCACCTACGAGCTCGGTTGCGTTGATGTCAGCATCTACTAGTAACGCAGTAGCTTGCCCAACTTGTTGGACAATGCGCTCGGCGTAGCGCAAGCTTTTTACGCGCTCAGTTAAGCTCGTTTCTTCACCTTCACTGAGGTCGGCAGCATCAATTTCATCAAGCTGGTAACGTAGTACGTCCAAGCGCCTAGCCCGCTCACGCACGTTTTGTTGTAACGTTTCTAATTCTTTAACGAGCTGTTGATAACGTGTAAAGTTCTGCTGATAGCTCGCGAGGACGTTCTGAGCATCCACTCCCAAGGTGCGGTCCAAAAGCTGCCGCTGCGCGCTTACGTCCAGCAGAGTTTGCGACGCATGTTGACCGTGAATGGCAACCAGCGCACGACCAATATCAGCAAGTTCACGAGCGGTAATAACCTCTCCGTTGACCCGGGCGGTACTTCCCCGACCTGCTTGAATGCGGCGCGACATAACCTCAATTGCGTTGTCAGCAACAGTTGCTTGGTCAAATGTGCCCTGCACGAGCGCCCGACTAGCACCTTGACGTATAAGGCTAGAACCTGCCCGACCGCCTGTAAGCAAGCTTAGCGCGTCAACCAAAATGGATTTACCTGCGCCTGTTTCACCCGTTAAAACATTGAGACCCGCGCCCAATTCCAACGACAGCACGTCAACAATAGCAAGGTCTTGAAGCTCGAGCACCTGCAACACGCTCACTAGTATAAGCTGCTAACATCATTTGTGCGTGATGTTGAATGTCCTCAAGAAGGGTGTTAATTGTGTAAAGGTAGACCCGTTTTTCCAAAATAGGCCAGACCTTTCTCAGAGCACTCAATTGTTGCCTGTTCCAGACAACATGACAGCCTCAAACACTTGATTCTGCAAGCAATTGGCAGATGTAGCTCGAGATAACCAAGCCTTAACCTCACAAAATTGATATATGTTCAGTTGGCAAAGCAGCCCCGTCAACTAAGCACATCAAAAGATACCCATGCACGTTATCAACACATATTGGCTTACAGGAGGCCTTTCGCCATAAGTTCATCACGCGCTGCCTCGAGCACCTTAGGTTTTGCCTCAGCAAGCGGCATCATCAAGGTTGCACCTGCAGCAGCAACGTGACCACCACCACCTAAACTCACACAAATAGCTTGCGCAGATACCGCACCCCGACTACGAACTGAGATTTTGACGTGTTCCCCGCGTTTATCATCCTGACGCTCTTTGAACAAAATAGCTAGTTGACAGCCCTCTGCATAGCGAATCAAGCCCACAAAATCATCCGAGTCATCTTCACTTTGTTCCATCTGCTCGCGCATTGCGTGGGTGACCTCTGCCGTAGCAACGCGCCCATCTAACGGAAAATCCACTGTGCTCATGACCTGACCTAACATCTTGAAATAATCCGGATGCCGCCACTGTAAGCGGTCGGTTAAGTCAGCGTAGGCCACACCTTTATCAATAAGGTCTGAAACTGCGTGTAGTACCTCTGAAGTCGTGTTACCAAAACGCAAAAAGCCTGTGTCAGTAAGAATTCCCGTGAGGCAGGGTGTGGCAATCTCAGGTGTCCAGGTTATACCGAGGGCATCAATGAGGTCTTTCACCATTTGGGCGGTAGCTGCTTTGCTCGGCTGTACACAGGCTAGGTCGCCAAAGCGGTCATTGGTACCGTGGTGATCAATATTGATGGTCATGGCCGCACCTTTGTGAGGGGTACCCTCGAGCCGCACTAGATCAGACACATCTAACACACCTAGCAAGGTTTCGTCTGGCAAGGTATCCAGCGGTTCACTTAGGTCACCGGGTGCCGCCAAAAACTCCAAAAAGCGCGGTGGCGTGAGCGGTAGGGTGACCGTTTTACCAAGGGATACAAGCGCCCGTTTAAGCGCTAAAGTACTACCCAATGCGTCGCCATCTGGGTCAACATGTGCCGCAAGTACAATCGGCCCCTGCCAAGCTTGTAACGCCTCGGCAATGGCTTGGATTTTTTGCTGATAGTTATCTTCACCTGCGTTATCAATTAAGGTTGCTGTGTCAGGCTGGGCTGCCGAAGAAGCATGAGTCATACCCGCACTATAACGCGCTATAAGCTATTAAAAGGGCATTCTAGGTAGGTCTTGCCAACATCTGTAAGTAACATTAAATGAGACTACCTATAGCGTTTCCACGAGTAACTGCCACAGGCAGTTGCACGTGCGACCTAGGGGAGTAGAAATCAACCCACTCAGTGCGTGGGAACCAATCTTGGAACTGCTACTAGTAAAGCACTGCAAGTCTCATGGTGCGTTTTAGTGTGCCCGCTGACACCCTTCAAAATGAAGCTACTCCTCATCTTCATCACGCTTGTTTTAGAATTGACTTATTGTCCAGCAGGACGCAAAATAAGCCTTTTGAGTATGCTACACTTTAGTGAATGTTAGATGCTCAGCCTCTTCTTATTGATCAGCGTTGTATGGCTTTGACGTTCCTAGCAAGTATGCCCCATGACCAACAGGCACTAAGTAATCAACAGGCACTGAATGACCAACAAGCAGCGACCATCATCAGAACCCTTTTTCAAACCATGACCCATAAGCACACAGGCAACATGTCCGTTGGAGTTTGCTGTGCGCCCTAGTTCGTCACATAGTTACACGCGTGGTTACAGCCGCGGCATGTGGTTGTTACTGGCATTTTTACTGGGCTTTGCGGCATTTTTTACCGAGCCTTTGCAACGTCAGTCAGATGCTACTCGAGTCTTACCCCGTACAACAACACTTGTCTCGAGACAACCCCCGGAAGTTGTTGCCCCTACTGGACAGCTCAACACCATCTACAAAAACTCACGGCCGGCCACCTTACGCATTGAAACGCGTTCGGGGGGCAACTTTATGAACTTTGTTGAGGGGATTGGCACGGGCTTTTTTATTTCTGAGGCAGGTCAGGTACTTACGGCTTATCACGTAGTTGAGCGCTCAAACAACGACAACTTGGTAGCAGTTGATACCGAGGATAACGAGTACGGGCTCGAGCTCGTCGGTTTTGACGCCTACCTCGATTTAGCCCTGCTTCAAGCAGACATAGACAGTCCTGTGTCGTTTTTACCTTTGAACGATGCCGCCGTTGAAGTTGGCACCGACATTGTCGCCATCGGCAATAGTCGCGGGGATGTACTCGAAGCACGCGCCGGACAGGTAACTCGTTTGGGCGTGGAAGCTTCCAGAGCCGACTTTGCGTCTGGCACTATTGAACTTACCGCCTCACTGGCTCCTGGTGACTCGGGTGGGCCAGTTCTCAACGACCTAGGTGAGGTTATTGGGGTCGTCAGTTACATCAGTTTTATGCCCGGTTCTGAAGACGCGTTTGTACCGCCGTTCTTACGCGATCTTGGGCTAATTCGCGAATTTGCATCTTACGCTGTACCCGTAACGCGCTCTGGTGACGTGCTAGCTCGTTTAGTAGCTGGCGATCAACGCGATGTGCCCGTCATTGGCTTTTCACTCTATGACGATTACACTCCGCGCAACGGCGAACGCCAACTTGGCCCGCTCGCAGGCCCCATCATCAACCGTGTACAACCAGGTAGCCCGGCTGAAGCCGCAGGGCTGCGCAGTTTGCGTGAACGGGTCATTCGCGATGCTAGCAACGGCATCACTGGCAGACGCATTGAAGCAGATGTGATTGTCGCTGTGAATGACGAACGCACCCGCAACTTCAACGAGCTACTAGCCAGCGTGCGCAGTAAACGCATTGGTGACAGTGTGATTTTGCAAGTTCAACGTGGTAGTGAAACGGTCTTTCTAGAGCTTAAACTAGGTGCTAAAGCGCAAGTTTTTCAGTAACCTGTTGACAAGAATATCCATTAAAAGGCTCGAGGACGATAGCAAGTATGTCCTCGAGCCTCAAACAAGCTTCATCTAGCGCCAACGATGGTTAATTAGACTATGGTCAATTAGACGATGGTCGATTACTTGTCAGATGCCATCATCATCTAGCTCTCCAGCTTAATGATTTGTTGTGCATCAGCATCAATCCTTTTAGGGATACCCTGAGTATCGGTAAAAAACACGACATCTAATGCCATCATTAACATCGCGCTATCACGTTTGATAAATAACATTCAATAAATGACATCACATGCTTGCTAGACGTTCATGAAGTACCTAGGCGTCATCTTTATATCTCGTCTGAGGCTACAATAACCGCGTGAAACGTTTACGACTTTTAAAACAACCGGTCATCACATGGCCGTCTGCTACACGCTGGCGATGTTTGATACTTTTTCTTTTAAGTTGCTGGTTGACGTTTGCTGCCGCCCAAGCAAACACGGTGCTCAACTTTTGGACCATCAGTTTAAGCCCCACGTTTAACGACTACATTGAAACCACGCTCGACCGCTACGAAGCAGAAAACCCAGGGTATGAGGTCGTCTGGCGAGATTTTTCAGGGGATGCGCTTTACTTTGAATTGCTTAATGCCCTAGACAGCGGTAATGTGCCCGACGTTGTCAACCTCAACGTGCCACTGGTGCTCGAGTTTGCAGAACGTGGTGCCCTGCAAGCTTTATCTGAAGATGCGCTCGAGGCTTACTTTCCGCGCATGGTAGACGCACTGCGCGCTGTTGGTACTGCCTACGCTGTGCCTTGGTACATCACGCCACCTTTAGTCATCTACAACAGCCAGATTTTTGAAGCTGCCGGACTTGACCCAGACGTGCCCCCGGAGACAGTGGGGCAACTTATTCAAACCGCCCAACACATTCAAGACGAAACCGGCACCTACGGGTTCATGCCCAACGTGGGCGCGCAGCGGATGCTCTACCGCTTTGCCGAGGCTGGCTTGCCCTTGCTTAGTGAAGATGGGTTTGACGCGCTATTTGCCAGTCCTGAGCACGTTGACCTACTAGCCGACTACGCCGCGATGTTTCAAGAGGGTTACTTTCCAGAGGATGTTTTGTTGCGGGGCTACGTAGGCGCGCTCGAGCGCTACAACGCGGGGCAACTTGCTATGCTGATTACTGGGCCGCAGTTTTTAACCCGCATCGCCAGCACCAGCCCAGACATTTACGCAGTGACCCAGGTGGCAGCTTACCCCCTTGCTGAGGAGGGCATCTTACACGCACCGCTGATGGCGCTAGCCATTCCCACAGGAGCAGCGCTCGACCCGGCGCTCAGCCTGACCCAATTTTTAACCAATCCTGCCTCTCAAGTAGCCTTTGCTGAGGTTGCCACCGTCTACCCAACCACAGCTGAGGCAGGCAGTGACGACTTTTTTCAGCAAGATGACGGCAGCTTGGAAGCTCGAGCGAGGCGCGTGCAGGCCGGCCAACTTGACCAAGCTAGCGACTTAACGCTAGACGTTCCCAATTCCAAAGACCTCTACGAAGCGTTCATGAAGGCCATGGAAGCAGCGTTTTACGGTCACAAAACCCCTCAGGAAGCGCTCGAGGAAGTTGTGATTTTCTGGAACTCGAGGTTGTAACTTGTGCTAACGTTTTGTGCTTTATATCTCACGCTGATTTTATCTGTGATGACAAGTCTTGCCCAAACACCATTACCGATG
>CAZMCW010000336.1:2857-5745 GCA_964564405.1 uncultured bacterium | reverse complement strand
GAGTTTATGATGTGTTTTGTCGGACTTGGTATCACTCCTGCGAATATGCCAACGACAACGTACAAGTTATTTGTCTTGTTGCCTCAACTATGAGCTGATTTGAATGTACGGCTAAGCATATCTTAGATAGGGTGTCGTTCAGGGGGAACGTCACATGGAGCCTATGTTTAGAGCCTATGTTTAGAGCCTATGTTTAGAGCCTATGTTTAGAGACTGTGTTTAGAGACTGTGTTTAGAGACTGTGTCTAGAAACTGTGTTGCTAGTGGCGTGTTCGTGCGCAAAGTGTAGGATGACCCGTGTTCAAAGTAATTACAAAAGCTGTGACAAAATGTGTAACTCAGCATCAAGTTGATGATGTGTGCCCAACCTGTTACACCACGCCAGAAGCTTGTTTGTCACAAACGTCCAGAGGTGATCCGCCTTAAATACTACCTTAGCTAGCATCTTTCTTGCGAGCATCTTTTTATTGGCAGACAGTTTGCCAAAAACGAGTAAGTCACTGATATGCGTGTGAAAACGTAGTGAAGAAACCTAGCTAAAAATTTAGCTAACCATTTTCGAGCAAAACATGCCTAAGAAGCAAATGTAACCTCTAAAACAATTCACACAACCATATTGTCCTAGCAATATTGCTTACCGAACTAATTCCTGATTAACTTGTTGTGCCAGCAACGCTGCACAGCACTACCTGCTAACAGTTTGTTGTTAGCTAATTAAATTTTGCGACCGTCAGCACAGTTACAAGCCGCTGACGTGAGAGAGGACCCTCACCATGCCCCGACGTTCATCACCGCAAGCTCAACCTGCGCCGTTTGACCTCAACAAGCTATCTGACTTTAGTAAGATGGCCTATCCGCACGAACGTGATGCGTGTGGGATTGGTTTTATCGCCGATATTCACGGCCGTAAAACGCACGACAATGTGGCGCGGGCGTTAGTAGCACTCAACAATCTGACCCACCGGGGCGCAGTCAGTGCAGATGGGCGCACAGGTGATGGCGCAGGTGTACTCACCCAAATTCCGCACAAGTTATTTCGCGAAGTTCTTGCAAGCGAAGGTAAAACCTTGGATCAAGATAGTGACCTTGCAGTGGGCGTGTTTTTTATTGCCAAGGCGCTAGACCTAGAAGGCGTTCAGCAACAAGTTGAGGACGTTGTAAAAGAGGCTGGGCTCGAGCCCCTTTTGTGGCGAGCTGTTCCTATTGACCCTTCCATACTAGGTGAAGATGCCCAAGCGCGTTGCCCCTACATCTACCACTTGCTACTACGCCGCCCAGCGGACCTTGCTGATGGTGATGCCTTTGAACGGCGTTTATATTTGGTGCGCAAGCGCATTGAAGCACGCGTAGAGGCTGCCAAAGAACGCCTTTTTTACATTCCTTCCCTGTCGCACCGCACCATTAGCTACAAAGGCCTCATGGTGGGTGAGCAGATGGGACAGTTTTATCGTGATTTGCTTAACCCCAACTTTGAGACGGCGATTGCCCTGTTTCACCAGCGCTACTCAACTAACACCTTTCCGCGTTGGTCACTAGCCCAACCGTTTCGCTTTTTAGCGCACAATGGCGAAATTAACACCATTCAAGGCAACGTTAACTTCATGCGCGCCCGCGAGCCCATGTTATCTAGCCAGATTTGGGGCGATGATGTGCGCGAGCTACTCCCCATCATCGAAACCTTTGCCAGTGACTCTTCAGCCCTAGATAACAGCTTTGAACTGCTCATGTTGTCTGGACGCGACCCGTTACACACCATCATGATGTTAGTGCCCGAAGCCTACGAAGAAAAAGATGATATTGATCCCGACGTACGGGCGTTTTATGAGTACCATAGTGCGCTCATGGAACCTTGGGACGGTCCTGCTGCTATGGTTTTTTCAGATGGGCGTTATGCTGTTGCAGCGCTCGACCGCAACGGCCTCAGACCGCAGCGGTATTGGCTAAGCCGCGATGGTATTGTGCTGCTTGGGTCAGAAGCTGGCATGGTGCCGTTTGACGAAACTGAGATCGTCGAAAAAGGACGGCTTGGACCCGGTACGATGCTTGCTGTTGACACCGAAACCAAGCAACTTTTATACGACCGTGACATCAAACAGCGTTACGCAACCCGCAAACCTTACCGCGCTTGGGTAGCTAATCACATGGTACGCGCTGATGAGGTTAGTCATGTGCCAAGTGAGCATCTCGCAAATAACCACGAAGCCGATGATCACATGGCTGACAACCATGTAGCTGACAACCATGTAGCTGACAACCATGTAGCTGACAACCATGTAGCTGATAACCGTGCACCAACTAATGGTCTGTCAAACGGTGCTGCAACGGTTGATGCTGTAGCTGAACTGTGGTCAGCTGACAAGTTGCTCAAAATGCAACGGTTGTTTGGCTATCATAAAGAGGACTACAGCCAAATTTTAGAACCTATGGTTACAGGTGGCAAAATCCCAGTTGGCTCTATGGGAGACGACACACCGCTAGCCATTTTGTCGCAGCAACCACAACAACTTTATCGTTATTTCAAGCAGCGCTTTGCACAAGTGACTAACCCGCCTATTGATCCTTTGCGGGAACGCTTGGTGATGTCGTTAGAAACTGTGATTGGTCCGCGCGCTAGCATTTTAGACGAAGATCCAAACGCTGCTAAGGTCATTAAGTTTACCTCGCCCATTTTAGATGACCGCCAGTTTGCTTGGCTCAGCACCCAAGATCACCTTAAAGTATGCAGTTTACAAACTAGCTTTGACGTTAATAATGGCGAAGCTGGACTAGAACCTGCGTTAGAAGCACTTTGTGATGAAGCAGTTGCCAAAGTCGATAATGGCTGCGGATTACTTGTGTTGTCTGACCGCAATATTAACAGCGCGCACGCACCTATTCCTATGTTACTG
>CAZMCW010000336.1:0-2847 GCA_964564405.1 uncultured bacterium | reverse complement strand
CAACGGCAGCTGTGCACCACCGTTTGCTACGCGCAGGTAAACGCACCCGCACAGCGTTAGTTGTTGAAAGTGGTGAACCGCGCGAAGATCATCACTTTGCATGTTTAATTGGCTATGGAGCAGCACTTGTATACCCGTATTTGGCCTACCAAAGTGCAGTAGACGTGCTAACTAATCCACGGCTCGAGCATAACCTAAGCCCTAGCGAAGCACAACACAACTACCGTAGCGCAGTTGAAAAAGGCATCCTCAAAATCATGTCTAAAATGGGTATTTCAACGATAAGCAGCTACCGTGGTGCCCAAATTTTTGAAGCTGTAGGGGTATCTCAAGCGGTTATTGACCGCTATTTCACAGATACACCTAGCCGCGTTGGCGGCGCACTTTTAACCACTTTTGCCCATGACGCCCTCGTTTTTCACCAAGAAGCTTTTGAAGTGAACGCTGCAGACGGGCCTCTAGTTGACCGAGGTATCTACCGCTTTCGCAAATCGGGCGAGTACCACGCACTTAACCCGCAGGTGTTTAAGTCTTTGCACAAAGCTGTGCGCACGCAGAGTTTTGAAGCTTTTGAAAAGTACAGCCAAGCTGTGGACGAACGGCCGCGGGCTAACCTACGCGACCTACTGACCTACAAAAAAGCTACTACACCTTTGCCACTAGACGAAGTTGAACCCATCGAGAACATTGTGACCCGCTTTACCACGCAGGCCATGAGTCATGGGTCAGTCTCGAGGGAAACCCACGAAACCCTAGCCATTGCCATGAACCGTTTGGGTGCTAAAAGCAACTCCGGTGAAGGCGGCGAAGACGTTGGACGCTTTTACAAGTACGAACGCGATATGCCTGAACTTAGTCATGCGCCGTGGCACCCCAAGCAAGGCGATTGGGCTAACAGTGCGATTAAACAAGTAGCATCGGGCCGTTTTGGTGTTACACCCCACTACCTTGTCAATGCCCGCGAACTTGAAATTAAGATGGCCCAGGGGTCTAAGCCTGGTGAAGGTGGACAAATTCCCGGTCACAAAGTCAACGACGAAATTGCCCATATTCGCCGCTCAGTACCGGGCGTAACACTTATTTCACCGCCGCCCCACCACGACATTTACTCCATTGAGGACCTTGCCCAACTTATTTATGACCTTAAACGGGTCAACCGCTTTGCACGGGTAGGTGTCAAATTGGTTGCCACTGCAGGGGTAGGTACCATTGCAGCAGGTGTTGCCAAAGGCTATGCAGATAACATTCAAATTTCTGGCCACGACGGCGGCACAGGCGCGTCGCCTTTATCATCTATGAAACACGCCGGCGTGCCGTGGGAATTAGGATTAGCTGAAACGCAACAAGTTCTAGTTGAAAACGATCTGCGTGGACGTGTGAGCTTGCGCGTAGACGGCGGTATGAAAACCGGGCGCGATGTCATTATGGCGGCGCTTTTAGGGGCTGAAGAATTTGGCTTTGGTACCACTGCACTGGTTGCTGCAGGCTGCGCCATGATCCGTCAGTGTCACCTAAATACCTGCCCAGTAGGCGTCGCCACCCAACGCCCAGACTTGCGCGCCAAATTTCCTGGAGAGCCTGATCATGTTGTCAACTTTGTAACCTATGTAGCACAACAAGTGCGCATGATCTTAGCTGAGATGGGCTTTAGAAGTCTTGATGAGGTAATTGGTCAGACGAACTTACTGACCTCTAAAGAGGTAGACCTCCCCAAAATTAGTCACCTTGATTTAACGGCTATCCTTAGAGACCCTGACCCAGCAGGTATCAAACCACGCCGCTCACAGCAGCGTCACAATGACCGCCCAGAAGAAAGCGTGCCACTTGACGAGCTTATTTGGCAAGATTGTGCAGAGACCATTAACAGTTGTGAACCCTTCCGCAAACGCTACCCTATCAGCAACCGGGAACGCTCGGTAGGTGCGCGTTTGTCGGGTGAAATTGCCCGCGTTCACCGTGATGAAGGTTTACCTGCTGGCACCATTGAACTAATCTTTGAAGGGGTATCTGGGCAGAGTTTTGGCTTGTTTAACAATCGTGGCGTTAGGCTTATTTTGACAGGCGAAGCCCAAGACTACGTAGGTAAAGGTATGTACGGTGGCGAAATTGTGGTGCGGCCGCGGGCTGAAGCTGGGCTTGTGCCACACGAACACACAATTATTGGTAATACAGTACTGTACGGTGCTACTGGAGGCAGTTTATATGCTGCTGGACAAGCGGGTGAGCGCCTTTGTGTGCGTAATTCGGGCGCGCATGTAGTGGTTGAAGGCTGTGGCGATCACGGTTGCGAGTATATGACCGGTGGTGTGGCTGTTGTTTTAGGTGCTACTGGACGCAACTTTGGGGCGGGCATGAGCGGTGGGTTAGCTTACGTGCTAGACGAGCACAACACATTACCAACGCATGTAAACAGTGGGATGGTTGGGCTCGAGCGCGTTACAACGGCTACCAACGAACAACTACTCAAAGCAATGATTGAACGCCATTACGACCTTACAAAGAGTCCTAAAGCCAAGTCGCTGCTAAACAATTGGCAAGCTTCGTTGGGTAAGTTTTGGAAGGTTGCACCTCATCCAGTTATTGAAGACGCAAGCGCCCAAGAACGGGACGTAAGCAAGTTAGAGATGGCTGCACTCGAGGCTATCCGCGCAGAAGCCAACCCAGTTGTATCAATGTAGATTGGCGTTACACCCGTGGATTAGTGCCTTATCAAGGTGAGGTTAATCTCAATTGCATAATTTCAACAGAATCAAATTACAGCATCTATAGCGTTTCCACGAGTAATTGCCTGTGGCAATTACTCGTGCGACCTAGGGGAGTAGAAATCGACCCACTCAGTGTGGGGGA
>CAZMCW010000335.1:1627-5749 GCA_964564405.1 uncultured bacterium | reverse complement strand
AGAACTTTCTCGAGCGCTGCTGAGCATTAACTGTCCAGATTTTATTAGATGAATTGATAGCCAACATCGTCGTTTGATTGTCGTTTGTAAGTGATGATGTTGGCATTAATTTTGATAGATAGGTGAGTTATAGCAAAGACATTAGCATCAAACGCGTTGAAGTGCCTGCTATATCATCAACAAGTGGTGATTGTCACATCATCCAAAAACTGTTATGCCACTCAAAGATATGACAACAACAATTGACATTAGCATCATTACGGTGACGTACAATCGTGCGCAGTTGCTCGAGAAAAAACGTGACTCATTGTTAGGTCAAACGCTCGAGCCAACCTGCTTTGAGTGGATAGTGTGCGTTAATGGCGGGGATGAACTAGCTGAGAGTCAACAGGTCTTGAGTAGGGAGATGCCGTTTCGGCTCGAGCTTATCGTCAACACCATCAACGAACCCATCGCCAAAGCTCGCAACCAATGTGTAACACGTGCAAGAGGGCACATCCTCTACTTGTCAGATGACGACTGTGTATTAGCTGAGGAAACCTTACAAGCACACGTGGACGCGCAGCGGCACAAGCCTGCGGTTTACATCGGCAGCATCACCTTTCAAGGTAGGCACGTCCAACACTGGCAACCGCGTCGGGTGGATTATGCCAACCTCAACGGTGCTAATACCAGCCTCCCCAAAGCTGCATTTGAGCAAGTGGGCGGCTTTAGAGAGCTCCCCGGTTATGGCGGTGAAGACGTGTTGTTGGGGTATGAACTCGAGCGTCAAGGAACTGCGTTTTACCCACTAGCTGACGCAGGTGTGACGCACTTAGGTGATAATCCCATGCGCGCTGCCAATGCGGACAAAGCTGCGAGCGCAGGGCGGAACGCTGCTGTGATGGGGCGATGGTATCCTGCACTAAAAATGCGCCTTGGTGTTAGCCCACGATTGCTAGCTCTAAAACATCAACTTTTTTGCGGGTTACTCGCTGGGCTTGTAAAAGCCGTCTGGTGCGCGTTAGACCAACCATCTTACCTATATGAACGCGCTTATTTTTGTGGCGCGTGGGAGGAAGTTCATGCCGGAAACCCCAACAACATCCCAGGCAGCACCTCAGACAACATCTCAGACAGTGACCCTTGATATTGCTGCCCTTCTCAATAGCTTGTTCACAGGTGAAACCCTAAACCAAACCAAAGCTGAAGAGGTACTCGGTGCGCTCATGGACGGCGCGATAAGCCAAATGCAAGCCGCAGCGTTGCTAGCGGCCTTACGCACACGTGGCGAAACCGTGGATGAGATTGTTGGGTTTGCCAAAGCGATGCGTGCACGTGCGGTGAAAGTTCCTACCAATGTTCAAGGTGTGTTGCTAGATACCTGTGGCACAGGTGGTACAGGCTTCAACAGTTTTAACATCAGTACAGCATGTTTGTTTGTCATTGCGGCGGCTGGCGTGAACATTGCCAAGCACGGCAACCGCGCGGCCACGCGGCCGTCGGGTGCAGCGGATGTGCTCGAGGCCCTTGGTGCAACCGTCGGTCAGTCCCCTGAGCACCTTGCGCGTAGTCTCGAGTCCGTTGGGCTCACCTTCATCTTTGCACGCAGTCATCACCCCGCCATGAAGTTTGTGGGTCCTATTCGCGCTGACCTGAAAGCGCGTACTGTCTTTAACGTGTTGGGGCCGCTCACCAACCCAGCGGGTGCCAACCGCCAGCTTTTAGGCATTTACGACCCCAACCTCACCGAAACAATGGCGCAGGTGCTCGCAGGTTTGGGTGTGGAACGTGCCTTGGTTGTGCATGGTGACGGGTTAGATGAACTCACTGTTACAGGTGAGAATATTGTCAGTGAATTGGTAAATGGTGAGGTGACGACGAGCACGCTTACGCCTGAAGATTTTGGCTTTCAGCGGTACAGCAAAGACGACTTACTAGGCAGCAGCCCCAGTGAGAATGCGGCGACGATTCGCGGGATTTTGCAAGGTGAGGTGACGGGAGCCAAACGGGCGATTGTCTTATTAAACTCTGGCGCAGCGTTATATTTGGCAGATAAAGCGGACAGCATTCGCCAAGGTGCTAAACTGGCAGCTCAACTTATAGATGACGGGTCAGCAGCGGAGAAGCTCGAGCAATACATCAATTTCAACAAAGCTTGAAGATTGTGTTCAACTCAGTGTTCCTAAACCTCTGACACTATGTCGCAGCTAACCTAAGCGCCATGACAAACGAAAAAAATCTTGTCTAGGTAGGTAGATTCGTACGATGATCTTGTAGATATGCCCGAGGCCGTACAGGATATCCTTAGCTACAACCTAGATTTAGTCCAATGTGGTAGGCCCTCACGAATTGCAAAACCATTACAAGGCTTTTCAGGAGTTTGCGAATTGGTTGTGCGTTACGATACAAATGCATATCGTGCGGTGTATGTCGTCAACCTCGGCGATGCAATTTATGTCCTGCATGCTTTTCAAAAAAAATCCAGCCAAGGTATTAAAACACCTCAGGTTGAACTTGCTAAAATCAAGCAACGTCTCAAATGGGCTAAGGAGTTGGCAGATGGCTGACACGAAACCTCGGGTAAAACAGGGTAGTGGCAATGTCTTTGCTGACCTAGGCCGGCCTCATGCAGACGAACTTCAGTTCAAAGCGCGCCTGACCCAACTGCTAGCTGACTGTGTTGACCAGCGCGGCTTGACAGATCAGCAGGCGGCTAGCGTTTTGGGGCTAACAGAACATGAAGCTATCAGCCTTTTTGAAGGTCGCAAGCTAAATGAGTATCCTGCTGAACGCCTTCTTAAATGGCTAGGGCTTGTTGAAGATGGCATCACTGTGTCGTTGAGAAGTAGCACATCTGACAATTTACTGGACGAATTTAGCTTTCTACCCTGAACGTAACTGGTGACATCCGCGTTTTACCTGCTCATATGAGGGCAAATGATGCTGTAAAACAAGCAATTTTGGCATCAACTGTTACTTGCGCAGCTTGTTTCTCTGCACACTCTGGGACACAATAGAGCACAGTGTTTAAGGAGGTAAGACACATGAGTAACAATGGTATGAGTAACGGTAGCTTAAACGGCACATCGAACGGTGCATCCAACAATGGAACGATGATTGGCTCGCTGCGGGTTAAAACCGGCTTTGCGGAAATGTTCAAGGGTGGCGTCATTATGGACGTGGTCAATCCTGAGCAAGCCCGCATTGCTGAAGACGCCGGCGCAACCGCAGTGATGGCGCTCGAGCGTGTCCCCGCAGACATTCGTGCCCAAGGCGGCGTAGCGAGAATGTCTGACCCAGACATGATTCAAGGCATTATTGAAGCTGTTTCTATTCCAGTGATGGCTAAAGCCCGCATCGGTCACATTGTCGAAGCACAAATTTTGCAAGCCCTTGGCGTGGACTTCATTGATGAGTCTGAAGTGCTCACCCCCGCCGACGAAAACTTCCACATTGACAAACACGCGTTTACCGTGCCGTTTGTCTGTGGTGCCAAAGACCTTGGTGAAGCCCTGCGCCGCGTCGGTGAAGGTGCCACGATGATTCGTACCAAAGGTGAAGCAGGTACAGGTAACGTGGTGGAAGCTGTGCGTCACGCGCGCACAATTATGGGTGCTATTCGCCAAGTACAAGGTATGCCCGTTGAAGAGTTAATGAGCTTTGCTCGCGACCTCAAAGCGCCTTATGAACTGGTGCGTTACGTGCATGAAAATGGCAAATTGCCTGTTGTGAACTTTGCGGCTGGCGGCGTGGCGACTCCTGCTGATGCAGCTTTGATGATGCAACTGGGTATGGACGGCGTGTTTGTGGGGTCTGGTGTCTTTAAATCTGGCAATCCTGCTCAGCGCGGGCAAGCCATTGTGAAGGCTGTCACCCACTACAACAATCCAGACGTGCTGGCAGATGTTTCGCGCGGACTCGGTGAGGCAATGGTGGGGATTAACATCGACACCTTGCCACAAGAAGAGTTGCTGGCTGCTCGAGGCTGGTAACGCGTTGTAGTTAAAACTTGGAGACTATGGGGTAGGGCAGACGCGCTACCCCTTTTTTGATGTGTGCTCGAGAATGCCATCAACAGGTAATGATGCTCGAGCACACAGGGTGAATCTTCACAGAAGTCATATCCGACTAAAATTGATA
>CAZMCW010000335.1:0-1617 GCA_964564405.1 uncultured bacterium | reverse complement strand
CCACACAAACGTTGAACTTGCGCAATCTTGATGATGGCTGTCTCAGCCAAAATATCCGATGCTAGCGTTCTCAAAGACAACCTCAATATTTCCTATTCGTCTTACGGCAACTCAGCCTCAGCAAGTTTGCGGAAAAGGTCGGCAAAAATTTTGTCACGGTCTACATAGTGAATGTACTGCATCAAGTGCCTCGAGCTGTCCACACTCCAGGTAACTTGATCGGTCAAAATAGGCGTGTGAGCAAGCTGATGCGGTAGCCACGTGTCGTCAATTAAGTAGGCGGTGGCAGCCACATCCCAAATGACTTTCGACCAGCCGTAAGGGTCGCCACGGTAGTCTTTGACAATGTCAATGAGGTAATCACATAGGGCATTTTTGCCGCGTAGGTAGTGCTCGAGCTCAGCCACCGTAGTGTGTAAGTGCGTGGTGACACCTTCACATGGAATGTGGACAACCGGCACGCCAGAATTAAACAGCACCTGAGCCGCAGGCACATCTTGAAAGAGGTTGAACTCGCGTGCGTGCATTGGCGATGTTGGTAATGGCAGCGATGGCGACAACGTACAGCGGGTCGCCTTCAGGTTGGGCAAGGGCGCGTTTGATGAGGTCGTAGACGGCGGGGCTGGCTTCGGCAGTGTCTGCCTCGAGGTAGTGGGTTGACCCCTTAAAAACCAATCCATCAGCACTGTGTCCCATGAAGTTGAGTAAGCGCAAAATCTCGTCGTAGCTGCGTTCCATGCCGTCTTCGGGGCCGTCTGAGCGGGCGTTGTGGAAGGGTGCAGCGTAGATAGCCTCGAGCGCAAATTGGTCGTCAACCTCGTTGTAGGTGTCGGTATCGAGTACAATTGACAATTTGCCGGGGCGAGGTTGGAGCCGCTCGAGCCGTTGCATATCGGTAAGTTCTGGAAATGGTGTCATGTGATCACTCTAACGTGACGCCTGCAGCGCTTGCAGCAGTGCGCAAAAGTTCCAAGCTGGCGGTGACTTCTTCAGGCGAGCTAACGTGCTCCAAGATGAGCCAACTGTCGTCGGGTAAGTTGGGTGCCATCAGCGTTAACACTTGCGACCAGTCGGTGAGGCTCGAGCCCAACGGCGCTAAATCAACATGGATGTGAAAGCCTTCTTGTAAGACGACATCTTTGATGTGTCCTAAACCGTAGTGACTCGCAAGCTTTGTACACACATCCTCCACAACTGGCGCAGGTTGCCACATCGCGTGGTAGTCGTAAAAACTGGTGACGTCGATGTTAATTCGGAGGGCGTCAGAATTGAGCATCTGCTGAAGATCTAAAAAGCGTTGCGGACTGTGGATAGCACCTTTGAGGTAGGGTTCTAAGGAGAGTTTGACCTTGTGCGTTTCGGCGTGGGTGAGGAGTGGCTCGAGGGTGTCAGCAATCTTTCCAAGCGCTACATCCGCAAAATTGCGGGCGTCCCCCGCCAAAAAGCCAGATGGATGATAATTGCCGCCGTTGATGACGATATAAGCACAGCCCGTGTCCGCTGCCATTTCAATTGCGCGTTTGAGCATGGTTGTTTGAGCGTCATCTGGTGCAAGCGGGTTCACGCCAAACGCAGCAATTTGGCAAACTTGTAATCCTCGGTCTTGTAAAGGTTTAA
>CAZMCW010000334.1:3453-5760 GCA_964564405.1 uncultured bacterium | reverse complement strand
GTAACTGCCACAGGCAGTTGCGCGTGCGACCTAGGAGAGTAGAAATCAATCCACTCAGTGTGGAGAAACTAATCCTGGAACTGCTATAAAGCAATGATTTTAGATATCACAAGGCCTGTTTATACGTGTTTTTTTTGATTGCAGATGCTACAAGTAGTGACGTCTAAAACTGAGGTTATCATGTTTTTCCACTTGCTTAACTGGGATGTATCTTTAGCCTTATCATACTGACTCAGCTGAACTGGTTGGCATGTTGTGATGCTCGAGCAACCCACTACGGAGCATTTTGTCAACAACCCACGCGCGAGTTTTGACGACGCGCTCGAGCGAATCTGGCGCGTTATCGTTCCACATTTCGATCATCATCGGACCGTTAAAGCCAAGTTCGTGCAACTTGCGAAAGGCAGCTTCAAAGGGAACACTACCTTCGCCAAACGGTACCCGCCGAGGTTCACCAGGGCGAGCGTCTTTCACGTGCAAGGCCACCATATGCCCCTTAGCGCGTTCCAGTTCTGGCAAAATATCTTTTCCACGTTCAATCAAATTGCCAAGGTCTGGGTAAAGCTGAAGCCACGGGGAATCGAAATGATCAACTAACTTCATGCCTTCCTCGAGCGAGGCCACGCCAACGGTGTCCATATTTTCAATGGCGAGCATAACGCCTGCTTTGGCAGCAAGCTCGAGCCCCTTAGCTAATCCGTCTTGGTAATACCCCAATGATGCTTCGGTTTCGTCTTCATAATAAACGTAGTAGCCCGCTAGTTGAATCAGCCGAACACCAAGCTCACCAGCAAGGTCAATGGCTTTATCCAAAATATCCAGTGCTTGCTGGCGCGTCTCTGCTGAAGCACTTCCCAACGGGTATTTGCGGTGCGCACTTAAGCACATGGTTTTAAGCGGCACGCCCGTGACAATGCTTGCGTTACAAATCTCAATTCGTTCAGCGTTGGTTTGGTTTAAGCGTGCGAAGCGTTCGTCACTTTCGTCGATAGAAAGTTCTATGTAGTCAAACTGAGACCGTTTGGCGGCCTCGAGCCGTTCAACCCAAGTTACGTCGTAAGGCAAAGCCTTTTCATAAATACCTAGCGGCAAATTCATCAGGCTATTCATGAAGATACACTCCCATACGCTGTGCTAATAGCATCTTGAAAGGTTTTCGCTGCTGCTGCTGGGTCGTCTGCTTTAGCAATTGCTCGCCCGACAATAAACACATCAACTGGAACGCCTGCAAACCGAGCCACATCGTCAGCTTTGACACCGCCTGCCACCGATACTTTGTAGCCCATGTCAACAAGTTTGTGAATAGTGTCTAGGTCGCTATCTTGCCATTGCAAGTTACCTTGTGCTTCAGCGTCGCGGCTGCGCTTGGTGATGATTTGTCCCACGCCCAAACTACGCCAGTGCTCAACTTGCTCCCACTGCCAACCGTCACTCAGTTCAATTTGCATATCGCGGCCGCGCGCTTGGGCTTCAGCTAGCACAACCTCGAACGAGGCTGGTGCCGCCCCACTCACCACGCTGACCCAATCTGCGCCAGCATCAAAACACATTTTTGAAATAATACTCCCCGCTTCAGCAATGCGCACATCTGCTAGTACAACTTTGCCCGGATACAGCGCTTTCATGGCTCTAACTGCGTGCATTCCTTCGGACAAACATAAAATCGTGCCACATTCAATCACGTCAATGTACTCGTGCGCTTGTTGGATGGGCGCAAGCGCAGCAGGCAAGTCAAACATGTCTAGGGCAAGTTGCAACTTGGGTCGGTTCATAGTGATCTACCTCGTCTGGTGACTGTTACCTATATCCAACGTGATGTGTCGTCACTGATATTCTCTAAAATTGATTACAGTAAATGCCTTTTGATGTGGATATCTACGATATGAAGCTCTAATTTTGAAGGTAAGTCCATCACACAAGCAGCATCTAATTAAGCTGGATACTCACAAGTCTGCAAACTTACAGTTTAGTGATACACATAGAAAAACTGATGGAATCTCCCCGTCCCCCGTTCTCCTCTTCTCCCGTTCCTAAGGCACAACATGCGTCCGCAACAACACCTCGTAAACCTGCCAAATTAACTTGCCCCATCTTCAACCTAGTAGCTTCGATGTCATCTTGCTAATTTATTTAGCTGATGCCGTCACATCAGCTTTGAGTCCTCACTGATGTCACACACCTCTACATCAACCTTTGACCGCACCGGCAGTCATACCTTGAATAATCTGCTTGGCAGCAAAAAAGGTGATAATAAGTGGTGGAATCGCAATAAGGCTACCAACCGCCATCATTTGCCCCCAAAGTACA
>CAZMCW010000334.1:782-3443 GCA_964564405.1 uncultured bacterium | reverse complement strand
TCGCGAATAAACTCAGAGGCAAACACAGGCAGCGTTTTGGTGAAGCGACTGGTTAAAAACAGCGCCAAGATAAACTCGTTCCAAGCAATACGAAAGGTAAAAATAGCAGATACCGCAAAGCCAGCCCCCATAAGCGGGAAGATGATTTTAAACAGCACTTCCATAATGTTAGCACCATCTACAATAGCAGCTTCTTCTAGCTCAACAGGGATTTGCTGGATAAAGCCAAACAGGAGCCACACTGAAAATGGCAAGTTGAGCGCAGTGTAAAACAGCATGAGCCCAAGTTGTGAGCCGTCTAAAATATCGCCGCGCCCAAGCCGGTTAGGTAAGGTAAAGCGCACCCCTTCAACAAGGTCGCCAATGCCCCACGAAATCCAAAAGCCAATCACAGCGACAGCAATAACAGCTGGAGGAATCATGCGGATGATCAGTGTGGTTTGAGCAAAAATCCCGCGCCCAGCAAAGCGCATTCTGGCAAGGGCAAACGCGGCCATACCAGCTGTTAATAAGGTGAGCGCGGTTGACCCCAAACCAATAACTAACGAGGAAACAAGGAACGGAATCATCCGGTACTGGACAATAACCTCTTGATAGTTGCTAAAGGTGGGCGTAAAAATCCAGCGTGGCACTCGCGACTGAATCTCTACAGGTGTTTTAAGCGAGGTTGCAAACATCACAAAAATAGGTGCTAAAGTGACAAACGCCAAAACAAACAGGGCAATATAACGCCATACGGCAGATGTATCTTGACGGCGAAACCCCGTGCGCCGCCTGATGGTCGTGGGCTGTAAAGTCTGTTGCATTAGGCGGTCCTATCTGACAAAGGATTATTAAAGATCATAAGAATCACACTAAACACAATCAAAATGACACTGAGCAGCGCGGCGATGGTAGCCGCATAGCCCAAATCTTGCGAGGTAAACGCAGTTTGAAATAAGTGTAGTGAGAGCACCCTGGTCACACTTCCCGGTCCACCATTCGTCATAATGTAGATGACCTCGAGCGCCCGAAATACATCAATAACGCGCATAAGTAGCGCAATGAGCAAAATATTTCGCAACATAGGTAACTTGACAAACCAAGTCATTTGCCGCCAATTAGCACCATCAATATACGACGCTTCCACAATGCTAGCAGGCAACCCTTGCAAGCCTGCCAAGACAATCATAAAAATAAAAGGCGTCCACTGCCAGACGTCACTGACCACAATAGAGACCATTGCTAAACTAGGATCGCTAAGCCACTCTTGAGTTTGAAACCCTAGGTTTTGCAGAATTGGAATGGCCTCACCGACGCTATTTAAATAGTAATTGATGACGCCGTTGCGCGCGTCTAGCAGGTAACGCCAAATGAGCCCCACCACAATTGGGGCAATCATGAGCGGAAGCACAAAAACTGTCCTGAACATAGATGCGCCGCGCACAGGTTTCTCGAGCAGTAACGCTAGGCCCACCCCAAGCGTCATTTCAAAGAGCACCACCCAAAAGCCAAACACAAAGGTTGTGCGCACTGAGCGCCAGACAACCGGGTCGCTAACGAGCCTGCGAAAGTTGGCACCACCTAAATAAACTTTGTCGCTCCACGGCTGACCAAAGTTCCAGTCATAAAAACTGAGCACAATTGAGTTGTAAAGCGGTACCATCAAACCGAGCAGCAAGATGCTCGCAGCGGGTAGCAAAAATAAATAAGGGACAAACCGACGCGTGCGCATAAGCTTCCTTCCTTGCGTACTAAGCAACGGTAACGCTTGTAAATAATTTATGAGATGAGCTGCAAGGTTGGTAGTGATGGCGTCATAAACAAACCGTACCGTAACAATCTGGTGATGCTCGAGCTGACTCATCTTCAACAAAAAAACAAAATAATTCCAACGTGAGCTAAAAGCGTTTACGTAATGTAGGGACACGCATCCAACAGATTTAGTAAGACGCGCATCCCACGTTTAGGCTATTTGGTTAGTGCCTTGTTAGTTAGTACCTCGCTAGCGCTTACTCCCAGCTATTGTAGCCAGCGCGGTCAAGCAGTTCTTGAAGGCGGCCGTTAGCATCATTAAGGGCGTCTTCAATTGACTTTTGCCCGGTGAGTGCAGCAGAAATTTCTTCCCCTAAAATAGGCGCGTTCATGGCAGGCCACTCAGGAATGAGCGGACGCCAGTCAGCGTTGGCACATTCAAGTTGCTCGAGCACCACTGGGAACTCAGGGCGCATTGCTTGCAGTTCGGGATCAGCCAAGGTAGACATGCGCATAGGGTTGCCGCCAGCTTCCACTACCATGCGGTCACCCATCTTGCTAGTAAACCACTGAATAAAAAGCCAAGCAGCTTCTTGGTTGCGCGAGTTGCTGGGAATACCCATGGCAAACCCGCCTGTTTCACTGCCGCAGGTCACATCGGTTGGGTGCAGTGCGTAGCCAACGTTCCCCACAACAGTTGAGGTATCGGGGTTTTCGGCAATGGGCGCAATGGTCATGCGGTCAAGGTACATGGCCGTATCACCTTGCAAAAAAGCTGCGTCTTGCTCGCCTGCACCATTAGCCTCAGCACCAGGAGGCGCATTATTGAGGATAGTTTGCAAGACTTCAGTAGCACGAATGGCTTCTGGTGAGTTGACAACGGGGGTGTAGTTGTCATCTAGCACGGTGCCACCCAAAGGTGATAAG
>CAZMCW010000334.1:0-772 GCA_964564405.1 uncultured bacterium | reverse complement strand
CACTTGGTGGCCAGCTGAGCCGCGCGTGGTGATGCCGTACATGTCTGGCACGTTTTCGGTAATGAATGCGGCGGTTTCGAGCAGTTCGTCGTAGGTTGTGGGAACTTCAAGGTCGTATTCTTCGAAAATATCCGTGCGGTAGGCCAGTACGCTGGTTTCGGGGCTAAACGGAATACCAAACAAGGACGCACCGGGACCGTCTAAGTAGCTTTTGCGGCCACCAGACTTACCACCGTTGGTGAGGTAAGCAGGCACGATGTCGTCGATGTCATAGTCGGGCATGGTGAGCCGTGGGTTGTTGAGGAAGCGGGCGAGGGGCTCGAGCCAACCATTTGCCACGTACTCATTTTTGGTAAAGACCACCCACGCCACAACGTCTAGGTCGCCGCCACCGGGTTTAGAGATCTCGGTGATTTGGCGGTCTTTCATGTTGAGGTACTGGGTTAAATCTAGCTCAACGTCAATACCTGTTTCTGCGGTAAATTCATCAATGAACTCAGCCGCAATTTCAAAGTGAGATAGGGCTGGCCAGCTCACCACAATGGTGGTGCCTTCGTAGTCTTCATAAGGTTGAGCAAGGGCAGATGTTGCCATCAACAGTGCGGTCATCAGCGTGACAAGCACCTTTACAAAACGTCTAGTCATACTTTTTTTCCTCCTTAAAGAGTTGTGCTGAGGTCTCTTACAGACCTAAGTACCAAATATTGTCATCCCTTTGCGTTACCCTATCAGTCAGTTCAACTAGCAACTACCTGACGCTTGCTAAACAGTT
>CAZMCW010000333.1:0-5776 GCA_964564405.1 uncultured bacterium | reverse complement strand
GTAACTGCCACAGGCAGTTGCGCGTGCGACCTAGGGGAGTAGAAATCGACCCACTGAGTGTGCGGGAACCAATCCTGGAACTGCTAAGACTATGACATTCAAGAGTCAATTTGGTATAACTTACGAAAAGAAAGTCTTTTTGCCCGTTTACTTATCGGGGTGACGACTTTGCGGTTGCCCTGCTTTGGTTTTGGGTTTAGGGTTTGGGTTTTGGTTTTGGGCTTAGGTTTTAGGCTTAGGTTTTAGGCTTAGGTTTTGGGCTTAGGTTGATGCTCTTAACAACGTGCTATTTGCAGGTTAAGGACTCAGCTTAAGGGTTAGTTTTAGTCTGATTGTAAGTTTAGGTGTGGATTCATCTTTAGGTCTAACTTCCGCTGCTATTAATCTCTTGCAAGCTAACCGCGTTGGACACGCCACTAAGTTCATTGGTAAGAATTACTGTGTCAAGACCTTGGGGAACAATAACTTGTAGCGCATAACCGCTTCTAGTTTGGGGCACGCCCGAGCGCACGTCCACTTCAAATATGGCTTGAAATTGCTGCACGCGGGCTTCAGCGGGTTCAATAACAAAAGGTAAGTCTTCCTCGAGCCGCATAATGTCATTGCGCAACGTAGCTGCCACTAGAGCATGTTGTTTAGCTTGAACTGAAAAAGGTAGCCCTCCCCACGTGTCGCTCGAGAAAAAGAAATTTTTGATCTCTGGTGAGCTGGTTACTTGTGTTGTACTAGGCGCACACGCTGATATGCCAATAACGAGCAGAGTAGTAGTGGTTGATATCAGCCACCTTGATGACACGCGTTGGCACAAAAATTTAGATAGTTGCGAAAGACAAACCCACATCACTGGCTTGCCCCACCCTGAGCATCATCTGACGTGTCGTCTTGTGATTCATTATTATTATCAGACGCGTCATTATTATCAGACGCGTCGTCGCTTGTGTCTTCGTTGCCGTCACTATCATTGCTGTCACTATCATTACTGTTGTTATCGTCGTCGTTATCTTCAGTACCAGCACCATCATCTGTATCCTCATCACCTGTATCCTCATCACCTGTATCCTCATCATCATCGTCTTGATCTGGTGCAGGCGTGCCCGTTTCGGGTGGTGTGGGTTCGTCACCTTCGTCGTTATTGCCATCAATACCAACGTCGCCACCATCACTGTCGCCATCTTGCTCGCTACCACCATCACCATCAGCGCCACCGTTATCACTATCTTCGGGTGGTGGGCTAAAGTTGTCTGGTAGGTCAACAGGTGACTCTTCTCGAGGGCGTTCTGGGCTAGTGGGTTCTGTTGGTGCTGGGCTAGGAGGTGGTGGTGTTGCCACAGCCTCACCGTCAGTAGGGTCTGTTTCACCGTCAGTAGGATCTGTTGCAAGGTTGGTCACGCGACGGTCTCTGTCGTCGCTGTCGGACTCACCAAAGACAACGCTGTTTTGACGTGCTGGGGTAGCTGGGGTAATGCCTAGTGCAGGCTGGGCAACTTGATCTGGGTCACGTAACAAATTGTCGTCAGGCGCATCACTTGCAGCAAACGCTGTGGCAGCTGTTCCGCTAATAGCTAGGTTGAGGTTAGCGTCTCTACTCAACGACGCTAGATTGGTAAGTTGACTATTGTCTTCGTCGGTAAGCCAAAAATTATTGTCGGCTCCTATGTAACCGCGCAAGGTGACAAAACTACCATCTGGGTTAATGAACAAAACCACCATACCGTCACCAAGGCTACCTTCGTCCATATTGAGGTTGAGGTCAAATTGGCCGGCTGTCACCGTGCCGTAGCCTAAAATAACCTCACTGTTTTCATCGGTAACAATAATCTCAGTACCCTCTGTAAGAGATACCTGAGCGTAGCCAAGTAGACCACTAGCAACCACACAGCAACTTAGCATCCATTTAAGTACAACTGGGGGGGTAACTTGGCTGCGTTTAAACAACTTTGTAATGACCTGTTGAAAGGTACGACTCACAACTTCACCTAATCTCTAGAATTGACTTTCTTGGCTGCAACTTTGTTACAGACGGCGTTTTGTATTTTGTGTAATTTGATGCTGGTTTGGACGTTGTACGTGATAGTGAATGTATGTGTAAGCTGTTTTGGGTAGCATGTTGACCTGCATACTGCTTTGATACCAGTTTTACCGTACAGATGTGCTGAGTTCTGCTTAGAGGGGTACAGTTATCAAAAGTGTTGCATGTTGAAGATGTTGTAAGCTTACAAGCTCACTGTACCCATTGTGCTATTTTTTGTAGCGACATCTATCGCTAAACACGCTCTTCACAACGATGTTTTCTGTAGCGATGTCTTCCATACCAATGTCTTTTGTGACAAGGTGGCACAGGTACTAAAGTTAAGTACTTGTGCCACAAATAAGCTTGCAATTAACGTTACTACACAATTAACGTTACTACATAGCTTTCTTGAAGATGGCCTCTTAAGGTATTGCTACAATATTGTCTGTAGATAAGTTAAAACTGGTTTCGACACCATTGATGATGACAGTGTAATCGCCTGCGGGAAACCCGAGGACGTCTAAGTTAACAGGGGCATCATAGGCGACTTCTATAGTTGGACAAGCAACTGGGAGTAGCGAAGGTGCATACCATAGGGTAACGTTGAATACACCATCGGTGTATGTCACGTCGTGTTTGGCGATGTAGTAGCAACTGGTAGGCAACATGCCTCGAGCTGTTGCAACTACCTGCACAGGAAATGACTCGAGCACCTCAATGTCCACACTTTGTACGTTGGCTTCGGCAAGTTCTAGCTCAGGTGAGTCTACAAACAAGGTTGTGTTTACATCGTTGACACTCACGTTGTACAAACCGGGGGTAAGAGGGAGAAGCTCGAGGTTTAAGGTTGTCTCAAACGGAACAACTACACCTGCACAGCCGATATCTTCAACAATATTGTTGCGTTGCCACAAGGTTACGTCGATTGCACCCACAGCATTGTCAGCAATACCAGGTTGTTGGCTTACGGTGACTTCATAACCCGCAAGTTCATGGCAAGGGTCGCTCAAAAAACCTTGTACTTCTAGCGCGACATCACGTCCTGTGTCCAGCACAGAAGCAGTCACAGATTCTACCAACGCAGGGCTAACGTCTTCGCCACCACCATCACCACCACCTTCCTCAACAGTTACAGTAGTGCTTACACGGTTGACGTTGACGGTATAGGTACCGGGTTCAGGCAAAGTATTAAGCCTAAAAGTGTGCTCAAACGGCACAACAACATCGTTGCAAGGCACCAAAATGTCGGTGACGGTATAGACAGTTACATCAAACGTGTTGCCATCAAAGTTTTGCTCAATGCGCCCAAGGCGGGTGCAGGGATCAGCAAGTTCACCTTCAATAAAGACCTCAATCCAGCCCTCTGGGTGAACGTTGGCGCTTACAGTAGCCACATAGGCTTGACCCTCGCTAGTGGTGTCGCGCACGCTGCTGATGGCGTCTGCCCGAATAATGTCACCGTCTAATACGCCTTCAACAATCACGAAGGTACGTGGCTCGAGGTTCTGCCAGAACGTCTCAGCATCAACTTCACCGACTGGATCAACAATGTAGCGGGTGCTGGCACTACCTTCAACCACGTATTCAGGACGGTCAGCAACGACTAAACGCTGGCTGGTAGCATCAAACTCGCTGATGCGCCCTTCGATACCAATTGACTGCGTCGTGTTGGGTTCTAACGTGATGCTGGTAGCTGCTAACGTTGTGCCGGTTAGCTCACCTTCAACAACAACAGATGACTGTTCGCGTACTTGTGACCAAAACTCTTCTGAGCTGATAGTTTGACCGTCGCTATTCAGGTAACTCGTGGTGTTATTTACGGTCACTTGCCACTCGGGAATGTCAGCAAAAGCAAAGGTGCGCGCGTTAACATCCAAATCGATGACTTTGGAGCTTACCTGTTGAGGTTGGTTGCGCGCAAAGCGAGTTACGTACTGAACAATCAGGCGGTCACCCTCGCGTTCTCCCTCGACAAAGATGCTATCTCCCACGCGAATGTCGCGCCAAAAGTTGTTATAGCCTTCGGGTGGTTCGGGTGGAAGCAGCAAGGGGTTGGTTGGGTCGTCAACGTCAACAGGTACAGCATCTGAACCGTCTATATAAAAGATGTCGTCAGGAATGTACCAGACGCTTTCCGGGATGACAATTTCTAATTCGGGAACTTCAACCAGTCTGAGGCTGTCAGTTTCTGGGTTAAGTATGCGCACGGTGCCTTCAAAAGAAAGCCCAAGCGGTGGTGGAGGTTCGTCACTAGTTTGAACGATAAGGGTAACTGTCATCATCAATAAGCTGTTGGCATCAGGTTCAAGGATGCCTTCAACAATGACAAAGTCACCTTCAGCGAGGTCGTTCCAGAATTTTTCTGGGCTGGTAACTTGGTCTTCAAGGGCGTAGCGAGTATCTGCCGTGAACCGGAAGCCAAATTCAGGTGCCTCGAGCAGATTAAATACGCGCCCAGTAGCATCTAAATCTGAAACGGTGCCCTCAATAACATCAATAGGTAGTAGAGGCGGCGGTGGAACGTCACTGGTTTGAATAATGGTGTGGACGATCATGGTGAGTTCGGCTGTAAAGTTAGGATCAAGCTCACCTTCGACAATCACAAAGTTACCTTCGGTGAGGCCACTCCAAAATTCTTCGGTGTTCACCGCTTGATCTTCTAGCACGTAGCGGGTGTCTGCCGTGAAACGGAAGCTGTACTCGGGTGCCTCGAGCAGGTTAAACACGCGCGCTGCGGCATCTAAATCGGAGACAGTACCCTCAATAACGTCGGTAGGTGGGGGCGGTCCAACGGGTAACAGTGACAGATACAGCACGTCCATAAAACCATCTGCAACGGTACCTTCAGCGACAATTATGCGGCCAACGCTGGCGTTTTGCCAAAATTCCTCGAGGGGCGTTGTGTCGTTCGATGTGGTGTAGGCAATCTCGGCAACTTCGGTGGCGTCAGATAGTTGCAAAACAACATCAATACCTTCTAAACGCACTTGCTGTGCTGCTTGATCAAGGCGAGCGATGGGACCACTCACGCTGACCAGCGGGGTGTCGCTCATGACAATAATTTGTTGTGCGACAATGGTGCCGTCCGTATCTTCGCCACCGATAACGGTGATGATGTCATCTAGCTCGAGGGTTTGCCAGAATTCTTCGGTGTTAAGCTCGCGCTCATATGGCATGTATGGCAAGCTTGTTCCATCTGGATCATCTTCATTTATAAGATCGGGGTCGGGGCTAAATGAGCTTTCGCTGTAACTTGTGCTGTCGGTTACGACAACGCGGTAGGTTGCATCAAACTGGACAACACCTAGAACTAGGCTGCGGGCGGTCTTGTCTTGCTCGAGCACATTGCCCACGTAGCTAATAATCGGCGGCGGTTCATAGCCAATTACATATACAAAACTTGCCACAATACTGTTACTGTCGGGGTCGTGCCAGCCCTCAACAAAGACCATGTCGCCGTCGTTTAAGTCTTCCCAAATGGCGGCGGCTCGAGGGTCACTGCCGACAACTTCACCGTCTGGCTGAAATTCACTGAAATAAAAGGTGTCTTCGGTGGTGGTGACTTGAAAGTCGTCTAAGGTGAAGCTGCGAGCGGCTTCATCAAGGTTGCTAAGGAACCCATCAATGCCAATAAAGGGCTCGACTGGTTGAATGACAAGGGGTGGCATAATAGCAACATAGCTAGCGTCTAAGACTATGCCGTCCAAGCTTCCCTCAACTGTAAGCAGTGTGCCCTCAGTAGCAATCTGCCAGAAGCTCTCAATA
>CAZMCW010000332.1:0-5787 GCA_964564405.1 uncultured bacterium | reverse complement strand
TTTCTACTCCCCCAGGTCGCACGCGTAACTGCCTGTGGCAGTTGCGCGTGGAAATGCTACTTCAAAAACTTTTCATACCAGATTCGGTTGATTCTCCAAGAATCAACCCCTGCAAGAGCAGGTGAGATAAATTAGGGAATCCGTGGTGGACGCAATGATGCCCTTAGGCATTATTCGAGGTATAAACGGACTCCATATCAACCAGCTTTTGAGGGTAGGCTCGCGTAAGTAGACGTCAGTACCATTTTGTGCCCCCAACTATCTGGATACTTTTTGCAAACCCACTAAGTATCTGCTATCTGTATCTTGCAGATACAGATAGCAGTAGCGGTTAAGGAACATGATTCATTCACGTTCCACGTCGCGAAGTTACTGTGGAGACACTTAGAGCTATGAATGAGCTTGGGTGACAGCGTATCAAATTGGGGTGATGGCGCAACTTGACTTTTGCAGTCCAATCTTATCCAAAACACCGTGACACTCAACCCTCACTTTAATTTCAAACCTCTTTTTATAATACTCTGGACAAGTTTGTATAGGTTCGTGTAGCACAGTATTCCTGACAGTTTGACTTAGACTAACAAGCACTAGCACTAATGTTCATCCACTTTTCCAGATACGTCTGTGACAGTGTTTCTAATTTAATGCAAGTTAGGGTTTGAGGTGAGTTTGATAAAAGTCTGCTAACACTGATGGCATCGGACTCAAACACCTCAATAAGTGTCCAAAGTATTGCTCTTTAATTACTGCTCTTTAATTACTACGCGGCCGTGGGCGGCGAATTGTTTCCAAGTAAGGGTGATGGGTTAGCAGATGTCGGTAGGTCTGAAATAAATCCTGAGCTTCTTCAAAATTGGCAGGTACGCTACGGATACGTAGATAAGCGAGTTGACTGCTACTTTGATCGCGATCAAAATGCAACGTGGGCGTACCAAATACATTTAACTCAGCAGCTTGATGATGCTCGTGCGCTAAAGCTGTACGACACTCTGGATCGCGAATATCACTTTCAAAGGTGGGCATGTGTAACCCGACGCGCTCAGCGGTTTCCAAAATGACATCCATTGTGTAACGTTGATGGTCGCGGTGGCAACTGCGCATAAGCGCTAGACGGAACGTTTCAAACTTGGCATGACCTTGACGTTTGGCTGCTTGAGACGCCAGAAAAGGAAGTAATCCTTTGGAACCGTTGTCGCTTACTAGCTCAAATTTGTCGTTCCACAACTGCCACTTGTCGCCGCCTTCATAATTGCTTTGATACAGACTGAAGTGCTGCCACTGAAAATCAAGGCCGAGTGGTGTGGCAATCATTTCTGCAAGTTCAGCGACCCGCCAAGAGAATGGACAAAGATAATCAAAATAGATGGTCACTGGCTCGAGCGACATATTGCTATTAAATCCCAGACTGCGTTACACGTGCGTAACCCTTGAGACAGCAGCCCTCAAACGCTGTTTGGAAATGTTAGTCGACACCCTACCTACACTTGGACACCCACACGTGGCACCTGTTAGGTATAACCGTGTAGGATCAGTTTTTATCTTGAGGATCACTTGTAGTGTTAGGCACTTGCTCAGCAATAGTACCAAAGCGTGCTTCATAGCGAGTTATGTTGTCTGCGAGGCTACGCAAAAGAGCTTTGGCATGCTGCGGACTAGCAATGACTCGAGAATTGACCACAGGCGACTGTCCCGGATACGCTAGGGCAAAATCCATGATAAATTCATCTTTAGTATGAGCAATAACGGCAACGTTGGCGTAGCGTCCCCTAGCGGTTTCTTTGTCAACCTCGAGCTTGAGTTCTCGTTTCACCTTAGCTCCTTTGATATGTTCAGATACCCGCTAACTTTTAGCAACCTCGGCAATTTGAGGTAGCAACTTGCGCAACTGAAAGCGAGCACGTCCTAGGTTTTGAGTGCTGTCTAACGTTACGACCGCAACAAAGTCGTCATCGCCAGCACCTTGCGCACCAATTTTTAAAGGGGTTAGTAGGACAGGACCATTTTCATATTCAATCATGGTTTGGCTAACTTCGCCTTCGCCCATGAGCCCAGCGAGCACGCGACTCGAGGCCAGCCCACTAGCAATAAGACCGCCAACAAAGCTCAAGTCCATGTCGTCTTTGGACACGCCTTCAACAATAAACCCTTCGCCACTAACAACTGCAGCACTGGTAATACCACGGATTTGTAACGCTTGGTTAAGCAGCTCAACCAATGTCATACGTGACCTCCTAGGGCACTGCGAATTTGCTCGCCGCTGCTGCTTATGGTCTGTAGAATTGCATCAGCACTGCCGTTGGGTTTTAAGATAACTGCTAAATAGTGATTTTCGAAACTGTAGAGAATAGCCCGATATTTCTCGAGGTTCACCTGTAGCGACACAGGCCTACCCATGCCCAAAGTTGTAAAACATTTGCGCCCAACCTCAGCGACACTGGTCATTTCAGCAGCTAGTACATTGGCCCGTAGACCGTGACCAATCATCTCTACAGGTAGCCCGTCTTGGGTCATGACGACGATAGCGACAAGCCCATCGACACTTAAAAGGGGACGTAATGCTGTAGCTATATTCATATTAGACTCGTTTCATTACGGTTGCTTTTATCGTAACCACATTCGTAAGTTCATCACTTTTAGGCTCAATCACAGCAGTCTCACATTACGGTATTTAAATTGAAGGATGCTCTAGTAGTGTTTAACCTTTTCCGGTGTTGATGCTTACCTACTTTATAGCCGAGCACGTCACCACCACATACTTCACCGTCAAACACTTCACTACTGAGCGCTTCACCACCCGTACTTCATCACCTGTACTTCATCACCTGTACTTCACCACCTGTACTTCATCACCCAGCACTTCATCTTTTAGCAGCTCCAGGATTAGTTCCCCATACTGAGCGGGCCGATTTCTACTCCCCTGGGTCGCACGCGCAACTGCCTGTGGCAGTTACTCGTGGAAACGCTATTTGTAGCAACGTGCACGCAGGTAAGGTGACGACTAGATAAGGCAATCACGCTTAGCTCAATTGCGCTTGCCAGTCTATCACGCAGTATCATCAAGAAACTACACAGCCCGCTATAGCATCGTTTGAAGATGGCGAAAAAGCAGTTTTGTCAATCTGATGGTGGATTTAACGTAGTAACAGCAACGTAGGATAATAATGAGCTGCAAACCAATACGGTTGCGCGAGTTACACGACAATGTAAGCAAGATATCCAATTAAGCTGCTAGCTGACAACACTGAAACCCACCTTATTAAGGAAACACCATCATAAAGAACACCTTTGAAGCTACACCTGCAAATTAAGTTAGTACTTGCAGAATTCGCTTGGCTGCTTGTTCACTGTACAAACGCGCTTTGCCAATGTTCCCTTTAGGCTCCATGACAATAAGACAAAACAGCTCTTCGCCTAAAAGCCGGGTATAACCTACTAGGTTGTCGGCGGTGACAATAATTTCATGCAAGTTACCACCGCTTAAAGCTTCGCTGTAAGCCAGTGAGGTGTTGTTTAAAATGTTGGTTTGTTCGGCAGTGACTGCCGAAAGGTCGTCGCTTTGGGGTGGGTATTGCTCAATGAGCAAACCGTCCATGCCGCCAACAGCTGCTGCAAGGGTCCCATCTATATTATCAACGAGGTAGGCGAGGATTTGGTCAAGTTCTTGCATTAGTGTTAAGTCTAGCAGATTTACAGCAACATCGCGCGGGTGCTACTCGAGCTTGTGTCATAACAATACTATAACTAACTGAGTACCTCTCAGTTGAAAAGTCACACTTACCAAACCCAGCAGCGCCCATCCTTAACAGCTCAACGCTATCTGAAAACCGCGATTTTCAGATAATGAGGTACCTAGATGTACGTTAAGCCTCGTCAAAAGTATCAAGCCTAGTTGGTGGTTTTAGGTAGACGACTCAGGTAAACTGCACGGTGTGCAACGGCTGCCACCATCTTTAGCAATCATGCTTTCAACAATCACGTTAGTAAAACCAACTGCGTTAGTTAGACGCATACGGGTGATCCTGAAAACACTCTACAAAGGGACTTGTATATGGCCGTAACCCACCAGCCTCGAGGCACATTGCAAGCTATTCCCACGCCCAGCGGGCTTGACCACTTGCGCGTTATGGAACGGGCGGCAACCTATATTAACGATGCTGTCTGGCAGTTGCACCAAACCTATGGCAAAGTGTTTGCGTTTGGCGTGGGCCCTATTCACTTTGTTTGGCTTGTGGGTGAAGACGCAATGCGTTTTGTGCTCCAAGATGCGCCCGACGCGTTTGCTATGGCGCACGAATTTTTGCTACCCATCGGTGGGGAGACAGCATTAATTGCCAGCGAAGAACCTGACCACTTGCGGCGGCGGCGCTTGGTTCAACCTGCGTTCCACCGACCGCGTTTAGAAGAGATGTATAGCCTCACACAAACTTATTATCAACGTGAACTTAAGAGCTGGCAGCCAGGTGAGGTCGTTAACCTCTATGACCGCATTCGCCCGGTTGTGCTCGAGGCTATTTGTGAAATGCTGCTAGGACGAGCGCTCCTTGACCGTCACCCAAATTTAGTGCCGGACATAGGCATAATGATGGCCTTTGCAAACTTGCCGTTTTTGGCGCAACAACTTAAATTCCCTGTGCCATTTACCCCGTGGCAACGCTTTGTGACTGCAAGACAGCGGGTTGACAAACTCCTCTATGCTGAAATTGACGCGCGCAAAACCAGCTCTCAAGCTAATACGTCCGACGTATTAGGCATGTTAATAAACGCCCAAGACGGTACAGGTACACGTTTAAGTGACAAAGAAATTCGCGACCAAGCAGTGAGTTTGGTGTCAGCTGGGTTTGACACAACCAGTGCTGGGCTTACCTGGGCGGTAGCGGGGTTGCTCGAGCACCCCAACATTGCCACAGCTTTACAAGACGAACTTGCAAGTTACCCAACCATGCCAAGGTTCACCGAGCTAATGCGTTTACCGCTACTCGACAACATCCTCAAAGAAAGTTTGCGGCTTTACCCGCCAGCACCGGCAGCTTTACGGCGGGTTGTGCGCGATACATCTTTTGCAGGCTATCCCCTGAAACAAGGTCAGCGGGTCGCGCTTTCGATTTATGCGACCCACCGCCAAGCAGATGTTTTTGAAAGTCCACTGCAGTTTAAGCCGGAGCGTTGGCACAATACTGAAGTGAGTAAGTTTGCCTACTTGCCTTACGGGTTTGGCACACGGTATTGCATTGGGGCTGGGCTAGCTAGTCTCATGATTAAAACGGCGCTAGTCATGCTCATGCAGCACGTTGAGTTGGCCCCAGCGTACACGCGGCTCGAGGAAACCGGCAACACCGTTCATCCTAAAGGCGGCTTGCCGGTGCGGGTTATCTGTCAGCGTCTAAGTTAAACGTCGTCATCAATGAGCAAGTACACAAGATGTTGTACAGACTTACCAACATGTGATATTGCGTTTTGCAAAGGGAGAAGGGGAGCACGGGGGAAAGGGAGATGATGTCACTGACTACAGCCTAAATTCACCGTAACGCAGGTATTACGACGTTGTGACGTTGTTGTGGCGTTGTTGTGGCATTGCTACCCTAACTTCAACTGGCTTAAGTCAAATTCAAGATGATGGCGTGTCATAATCTTATACCAAGTCCGACAAAACACACCATAAACTCCTGTGGGGTTTATTACGTTCCAGTCGGACTTGGTATCTGTTTCCACTCGCGCTACTCGGGCTATTTTGTTACCAATAGCGTTTCCACGAGTAACTGCCACAGGCAGTTGCGCGTGCGACCTAGG
>CAZMCW010000331.1:701-5789 GCA_964564405.1 uncultured bacterium | reverse complement strand
CATCTAAGGGTACGCTCGAGCTGCGCTGTACTTCGTAAACACGAGCGATTTTGATGCCGCAAAGCGACATCAAAACATCACTTTAGTATTATACCAAATCCAGTTGGCACTCGAAAAATCAACCCCTGCAAGAGCAGGATAAACTTAAACTACGGAGTCCGTATTACCTTGAAACCGTGCGGGTTTCTTGCAAGCCACTAGCAGCAAAACCGTCATAGTCGTTTTCGTCGACCCAAGGTTTACCTTCAGCAAAACGGCTAGCGCGAAACGGATGCATGTCAAAACTGGTCACTTGTCCGTCTACAATCCACTCGGACAGCGCTTTGCCAATAGCAGGCGCGGTTTTGAACGACGTGCCGCTATCGCCAGTCATGGTGTAGAGGCCAGCTAGCTCGAGCTTATCAATAATAGGCCGGGCGTCGGCACTTTGCATGAGCGCGCAAGTCCAGTTACCTCGAGCGTTGCTATGCTGCATAATGGGCACGCGGTTAACTAGTTTGTCGCGGCATAAGTTGATGTACGCTTGATCGACGGCTTCACTGTAGTTGTTGGGGTCGAGCACCTCGGTGTCGCTCGCCCACTCACTACCAATAAGCGTGCAGTTGCCGTCAATTGGGCGCGCCCAGGTGTTGTTGATGTGGTCAATTCTGCTAGGACAAGTTGACGCCCGTCCGTACGCCCATGAAAACACCGCTACGCGCACGGCCCTTGGGACAACCTCGAGCTTAATGTCCAGCGGTGCAAATAGCTGGTTAGCCCAAGCGCCCGCAATGACTACGGCTGTATGGGTGCTAATCTCACCTTGGCTTGTTTGTACCCCCGTCACGCGGCCGTTGTCTTCATGAATGCTCAGTACTTCTGTGCCAAACAAAAACTCCACGCCAGCGTCTTGGGCAGCTGCGGCCAAACTGTGCACCGTGGTGTTGGCATCAACATAGCCCGAATCAGGTTCGTAAGCAAGATAGCTAAGGTCATCAACATAGAGCGATGGGTCAAGCTCGAGCGCGTCCGCTGCTGAAATAACCTGCGCAGTTGCCCCTAACGACTGGTGCATAGCCACGTTCGCCCGCAGTTCTTTTTCTTTGTCAGGAGGCGTAAGAACGAGTAAGCCCGCGCGTTCAAAGCCGCAATCACCGCCGATGGCGTCGGCCCAATTGTGAAACACGTTCAAGCTGTAAGCAGCCAATTCTGTTTCAGGTTTGTTGGTGTAGTGCGTGCGCACCAACGCGCCACTTTTGCCAGACGCCCCGGCAGCTAGGTGCTTGCGTTCAACTACTTTGATGTTTTTGACGCCGGCCCGTGCCAAGTGTAACGCGGTGCTCGTACCATTAACCCCTGCACCAATAATGACCACATCTGCTGTTTGCATAAACTTACGCCTCCTTGTAAAAGTTTATCACTGTTGTAAGCTAATAATGAGCTTATATGAGTTTGCCTCGTCATACCTTGTTATGCTTTTTGCGTTTCACTCACCGTTGAACTAATCTCCACGCTGTACGACATTAACATTCGCTATAGAGCATCGGTAGACGACTTGCAGCATAGAGTGGATATCAATAGCGTTTCCACGCGTAACTGCTACAGGCAATTGCGCGTGCGACCTAGGGGAGTAGACATCGACCCATTCAGCGTGGGGGGACTGATCCTGGAACTGCTACAAGATAAATATCGTGCCAAAGTAACTTACCAACTCAACTGACAACATAAAGCTAGTGTCGAGTCTAATAGTGACCTTTAAGCATCATCTGGGAATATATTGTGCAGGTGTCTTGACGCAATAAATAAGTGGCAACATGAATCATCATCAATATGAATCAGTCTTAATGTTGGTAGAGATAGCGTTTCCACGAGTAATTGCCACAGGCAATTGCGCGTGCGACCTAGGGGAGTAGAAATCAACCCACTTAATGTGGGGGAACCAATCCTGGAACTGCTAAGAGTATCAACAAGGATTAATGCGACGTTTGGTAAAACGCTAAGCTAGGGTGGTCGTGCGCTTCTTGCTCGAGTACAACCTCATGAAAGTGCTCGCTTAAATACTTTTCGCCTTCATCACACAACATCGTGACAATGGTTTTAAGTTCTGGGTACTGTTCTCGCACGCGCTTAGCAGCTAGCAAGTGCGCGCCTGAACTGGGTCCCACAAACATGCCGTAATTTTTAGCAATATTGCGCATTTCGTGAATGCTCTCATCACTTTTAACTGAGATAAGCCCGTCTACCTCACGCTCGTGACGCGCAATGATAGCCGGTACAAAGCCGTCTGCAATGCCCTCCACTAGGTGCTTGCCCACCTCGCCACAAGCAATGGTACACGATTCATCTGGCTCGACACCAAATAGCTTACAAGCTGGATTTATTTCGCGAAATGCTTGCCCCACGCCAATTAACGTGCCACCTGTGCCGATGCCAACAACGAGCGCATCTGGCACTAGATCCAAGTCAGCTAATTGTTGGAGCGTTTCTGGTCCTAACCAAGTACGGTTTTCTTCTACGTTGAGTTCAGACGCAAACTGGCTCGGGTAAAAATAGCCGTCTTGCGCGCCCAGTTCTGCAGCTTTGGCAAGGGCGTCATTGACGTGAAAATCACCAATTAGGAGCACTTCTGCACCAAATGCTTGGGAGATGGCAGCCCGTTCACGGCTCATGCCATTGGGCATCACCACCAGCATCTTGTAGCCTTTGGCAGCAGCCACCATCGACAGGGCGTTACCGGTGTTGCCACTACTGGCTTCCACGATGGTGTCGCCGGGTTTGAGTTTGCCCTCTTGCTCGGCTTTTTCGACCATATACTTAGCAATGCGTGCTTTGATTGAGCCGGAAGGATTGAGGAACTCGAGCTTGGCGTAAATCCCGTCCACATACACGAGTGGCGTATTACCAATGCCGTCTAAAACGCTTGCTTGACCATGTTTCACAACCACATCCCCCTAAAAACAACTTAAAATCCCTAAAAGATAAAAATATCTGATGCTACTGCCAACATTTTTATACATTGATGCGAATACTGCCATCATAGCGTAAGGATGAATCTACTCAACCATTCGTTTATACTACCTCGTAGCGGCAAGCTAGGGAACACTTATTTGATAACTACATCTGGAGACAGCTATGACAACCTCAACTTCAAGCTCAACGTCTGAGACATCATCTCATACCAAAACACGTGCAACCTTGATTGGCAGCAGTGCCATTGTCATGTGGGGGGCACTGGCGCTTTTGACTGAATTTGCAGGTCCAGTGCCACCATTTCAACTTACCGCGATGTCATTTGGGATTGCCTTTGGCTTAGGAAGTCTGTGGCGCGTGCACAATCCATCACCTCAGCAACGTGAGCCTGTATCACTTAGGGTGTGGGTGTTCGGCACGGCGGGTTTATTTGGCTACCATGCCATGTATTTTGTGGCCCTGGCCAACGCACCCGCCGTTGAAGCCAGTTTGATTGCCTACTTATGGCCGCTTCTCATCGTGCTATTTGCTGCCCTGCTACCTGGTGAGAAGCTTGCTTGGGTTCATGTAGTGGGAGTGCTACTTGGCTTTGCTGGCGCGGTGTTGCTCATTGTGAAAGATGATGTTAGCTTGCTAAACAGTGACTACCAGCTTGGCTATGCTGCAGCGTTTGCGTGCGCGCTTATTTGGTCGGGGTATTCGGTGGGCTCGAGGCGCTTAGGTAACATTCCAACTGAGTCTGTCACTGGTTTCTGCGCTGTAACAGCCCTGCTTGCGGCCCTGTGCCACGTTTTATTTGAAACACCTTACCTACCCCAAAGCTGGCAGTGGGTGGCAGTACTGGGTTTAGGATTAGGCCCGGTAGGTGCTGCCTTTTTTACCTGGGATGTTGGTGTAAAACGCGGCAACATTCAGCTGTTAGGTGTGCTGTCATATGCAGCGCCGCTTTTGTCCACACTGCTTTTGGTGGTAGTTGGCATTGCTGAACCCAGTGCGCGCTTGGGCGCAGCTTGTTTGCTGATTGTGGGTGGTGCTTGTGTGGCATCTTTGCCGCAGTTTAAGACTGCTTTAGCCGTGTGGAACACAAAATAGCGAATAATGTGGATTTTGTGAGAGGCTCGAGTAAGAGTTTTGTAAGAGTTCATTTGCTAGCCTACGTGTATGAACTTGTTATTCATATCCCCACGCCTGAAGAAAGGCGCGTTCATACGTTTTTCGGCTTTTGGACTTTTTCTCTTATTTTCAACTAGCTTTGCTCAAGTCACTAATTTAAACGATGCTGGTGCAGGTAGTTTGCGAGATGTTGTTGCGACAGCCGCAGACGGTGACATAATTACCTTCCAAGCAGGTCTATCTGGCACCATTAATACAGCCAGCACCATCACAACAGCCCTCAATAACCTGACCATAGATGCCACAGGTGCAACCATCACCATAGATGGACAAAATAGCCACCGGATTTTAGAGCATACGGGTGCGGGTACGCTCGAGGTTATCAACCTAACTTTTCAAAACGGTAACGCAGGTGGTGGCGATGGTGGGGCAATTGAAAGCAACGGTGACATTGTAGTTGCTGGTAGCACATTCCTTATGAACGTTGGCAATGACGGCGGTGCCCTACGTATAAATGGCAATAACGATGATATTTTCGTTACTAACAGCACATTCTTAAATAATGTTGCAACCGATGACGGCGGTGCCATCAACAGTGCTGGCGACACAGAAGTGACTGGTAGTACGTTTTCTGGCAATAGTGCTACAGATGACGGCGGCGCAATTAATAGTGGGGATGACGCGACAATCACCAACAGTACCTTCTCCAACAACCGTACAACAGGTGCTGGTGCTAGTAATGGTGGCGCCGTTAACACTGGGGACAATATCACCATAGTTGGTAGCACCTTTTCTAGCAATAGCGCCATAAACGACGGTGGTGCCATTAATAACAACGGTCTTGCTGATGTTACAAGTAGTACGTTTGTTAATAATCGTACTACAGGTGGTAACGCAGGTAATAATGGCGGTGCTATTCACAACACTGGAGACATTAACATCACAGACAGCGATTTCTCCGGCAACACAGCTAGTGACAATGGCGGTGCTATCTTTAGCGGCGACGACGTCTTCGTAACAAACAGT
>CAZMCW010000331.1:0-676 GCA_964564405.1 uncultured bacterium | reverse complement strand
CTTCATGAGTAATCAAGGTGACGACGGTGGTGCTATTCAAAGCGCTGATGATGTAGATGCAACCAACAGCCTTTTTATAGGTAATCGCGCTGGTGACGATGGTGGCGCAGTTAATGCAGTTGGTGGTGACTCTGTAACGACAATTGTCAATAGTGCGTTGCTAGGTAATAGGTCTTTTGACGATGGCGGTGCCATTAACAGCACCACAGTGGTCGTCACAAATAGTACTGTTGCAGGAAACTTTGGGGGTGAAGGTGGCGGTATTGACAGCACCACTATCACCCTTAACAATAGTCTGGTGCTTGGTAACGATGCCACTGTTTCAGATCCTCAAGTTCGTGGTGCCATTACTGATACTAATAGCGCGTTTGGCTTCGCAACAGGTGAATCCACAGGAGATGCGTTTGTCGGGTTCGATGTTGAGGATGTGTTCTTTGATCCTATTAATCCTGCTGCAGCACCAACTACCGCAGGTAACTACCGCTTAATTGGTCTATCCCCCGCCCTTGATAGTGGAGATAATGCCTTGATTCCCGTCGGGGTTACAGCTGATTTAGACGGTGGTGCTCGCATCCTCGACGGTATTGTAGATATGGGTGCTTATGAAGGCGTCTTTAGACTTGTCATCAACCCCAACCAAGACATCCAAATACGAAATGGCGATAGCACAGAAGCT
>CAZMCW010000330.1:0-5797 GCA_964564405.1 uncultured bacterium | reverse complement strand
TGGTGAGTGCGGGTGCCCGTCCACGCAATGACCTCATCCAAGCCGAACACGACGCCAACGACCTTGCTAGGCAACTGCTCGATCTGCAAACCACTTGGACCAGTCAACGCACCCGTTTAGATACTCAGATTCGTGAAACCCGTGTCAGCATCGCCAGCGCAGAACGCGACCATCAGCATGCACGTGACGCCCAATGGGTGCGCGCCCCTTTTGCAGGCATCATTTCCGACATTCGCATCACCCAGGTTGGCACGCAAGGCATCGACCTCGAGCTGACCTTTTTACAAGGAGGTGATACCGAACTAGCGTCCCAGTAACCCTTACGTGTGCAAAGGAGGTCACTATGACTCGGATAAGTTTAACGTGGTTGTGGCTAAGTTGTTTGGTTGTGTTCGTTAGTTGTTCAAGGCAAAGTCCTGAGGTTGAGGTTTTAGTTGATGACGGTGGTGCCTACACCGTCAGTGCATCGGAGGTGTTGGTAGGGGAGGGCATCAACACACAAGCCCTTAACTCCCCGAGGGTTGTCCTTGAAATCCGTAACTACAATTCGACAACCTGGGGACAGCGCAGCCGCGCTGCTCTCAAAATCACCTGGTATAGCGAACAACCGCTTACAGGCACGGCAATGGTTGGGCTACAGGAAGCACCAGCCGGAGACACCATCGTTAGATGGTCTCAGCAACCCGTAAGCATCATCTTGGAGCCAGGACGCAGCAGTCGCACCGTCACCTACTACAGTTCCTACACCTACAAGCCAGACGCACGTATGTGCGCTGAGACGGCATTTTATTTGCAGTCTGGCGAACTTGGTGATGAGGAGAGCTTGTATATCGACTATGGGCAAAAGACCTGTGAGCTGGTCGCCCAGAACATCCCACAAGATGACGTCATGGCGGCTGAGACCTTTACGACCGATGAAAACGACACGCTCATGCTGGAACTAACCCAAAACGCAGCAGGTGAATATCGTGGCATCCTCACGTCACGCTCAAGTGGTAACTGGCTAATAACCGATGAGGGCAACTTCATGGGCATCCGTGAGGCAGACAGCAGTAGCTACAAACGCAGCAACCCGTTTACGCTTGGTTTTGAAGGTGAAGGTGTAGCCGAAACCGTCACAAGGTATGCTCCTGACCTTGCGGCACCTGTTTGTTTTGATGTTCGTGTCAACGTGCGTGGGACTGTGGAAGACCTCAGTGTCTGTGAAGAGGATGATGCCCCTGAACTGGATGATAACGCTACCGTCATCCTCGAGCACCTTGCCGTTGAACAAGAAGGACAAGGACTCTTTGTTTACAAAATCCACCAGCACAACGTCCACACCGACTATTTCAAAGCCAGCCTTGAAACCGTCTTTAGTGGCTTTGAGCTGTCACCCAAACCAGATTTCACCGTGACAGGCTATGCTGACGGCAATACCAGCACGGCTGCCGTCGTATCGTTTGAACCTGGATTGGTCGAGACGCCTTGGATCAAAAGCAACGAACCTGGCGAAGAAGTTTGTTACCTGCTTCAAGCCACCTGGAACGCTTACGACCTTGAAGATTGGGGTGGGCAACTCTCAGGCAGTTTCAGGCACAGCGACTGTGTGCAAATGGATGATGTCACCAGTCCACCCACTCGAGCCACCACCAAAGCCGCTGTGACTAACCTTAACCAAGGCAACGTTGGTCTAAACCCTTATGCAGGTGGAGCAGGCGTCGGTGTGCTGTTTAGTCCTACAGAAGATACCGCCACCGTCATCATCAGCCCCGTTTATGACAGTCAAGACACGACAGGTATCTATGAAAGTGGCAACGTACGCGGTGAGTTTGTAGATTCCGCCATCACGCTGGGTACTTCCACTCTGGATCTTCCTGCTAACAATGGTGGGACATTCACCATCAACGGTGATGGCACCTGCGTTAACGTCACCCTCGTCTATGGGGATTATGACGAGTGGGATCATTATTTTGAGACGGTAGCGTTTAAGCTTGAGGTGTGCTAATAGAGGGTTATCAACAGGGCAGGCTAGCGCCGCCCTGTTCTTCTATAAGAATTTCATCGATGCCCAGAGAGATTTCCTCGAGCCATTCAAGTTGTGCGGCGACACCGTCTTCGATCGTGTAGGTAGCCTCAAGAAAATCATTAGCAACTGTCTGTGCCTTATTCGATAGATGAGTGATTTTTTCTTCAACTTCCTCGACAAGATGTTGAAGGCGAGTTTTGGTTCCATTAGTCATATACTGCCTCCTTATCGAGAATTTCAGTTTCGTGGTTCAGCTCAAATTCTTCTATACGTTTAATAGCGTGCTGTCTACCTCTGGCTGTTAATCGATAACATGTTGCGCACTGTCCGTTGTTGGTGCGTACCTGCGATTCTCGTTCTAACAAGCCCATAGAATATAGGTTCCCAAAGTGGCGTAGTGCGGTACTACCACTAATGCCTTGCTTTTTGAGAGAGTAAGCGTGTGTCCAGTTGTCGTTTGCCTCTAATAATTTAGCCAAAACCTGAACCTCGCCCAAACGGGGTACATAACGATAGAGAGTGTCGGACATGAATTAAACTCCTTCGATGTGATGTGAATTTCTGTAGATGTTTCATGCTGTTCGTATCCTTTCTCTCTTGTATAGTAAATATTTGGGAAGCTTACTTTTTGATATTTTGTCTAACAGGATACTAGTCACCATATGGTGGTGAGTTGACTCTAGCAAATGCACACGGCTCCTACAAACAAAAATGAACCCCTCCATTTGATTGGTCTTTTAGTACAAAAGTATTTACGGTAGAAGTATGAAGTTACTCTGGGATGCCATCAACCTGCGCAAACTGCAGGAGCACGGCTTGATTGTTGATGATATTGAAGAAGTACTTACAGATAGCAGACGTCTCACCTATCGCACAAAATCTGGACAAGATACTAGACGCTACAAAGTTATTGGTAAAACGGTGGCTGGCGATTTTGTAAGAGTGATTTTAGGTATCACCCAAAATGGCAATCCACGTGTCGTGACGGCTTTTCCTGCTTCAGACGCTGACATTCGAGCGTACCGTGCTAAAAATAGACGGTAGTGCTAAACTATGTATGTGAAGTTAGACGTGACACCCAAGTTGCCCATTCGCAACCCTCAAGACTTACCTGATTTTTCGGTGATGACACCGGAACAGGAAGCCTTGTTTTGGGAAACGCATGAAGTGGCACCTGATTTATTTGAAACAGGCCCTCAGGTTGAGGCTGAGCTAGATGTTTTGCTGGGGCTTACAGACGCTGATAAGCACCCCAAGATTCAACCTAAAGGTGACTCTCGAACCAGTAAATAACAGCATTGAGGTTGAGTAAATCATAGTGATGAAGAAAGCGTACCCAGTTTAGGTGCGCTTTTTTAGCGCTCTAGTACCCCCACAAACAAATGCCCAGCCCGAGCCGCCTTCTTCACCCACGCCGCCCGAATCCGTCGCTGGTTGTCTGCTCGGTCATGATTGAGATGGCAACACCTGCACAACACTTTGAGGTTGCGTGGGTTGTTGTTCGTATGGTCGTGATCCAGGTGAGCAAGCGTAAGTACCACTCGAGTCTTACTTGCTGGGTCAACTTGTCCATGCTCAGCACCACACTGCTCACAACACCAGCTCGCTCGGGTCTCTCGTAAGTATCTTGACCAGGTATGCCATCCACTGGGGTAGTTGCTGTAGGAGAAGTGCTTACCCATAACATATTATACTATTTTAAACTCTGTTTAGAGTAAAATAAGATACTAGCTTATACGTCCTAGACGCACTTGATGATTTCTAAGTGGATCTGGATATAGCTCGTCTGATGATTTAAGTTGAGGTTGTAATGGGATAGTGGTGCTGCGTCTACTGTTGGTGTAGATCTGACTCGAGTACCGGTTTGTAGGTGACGCAACAGCTCTTGCTATCAACACATTCTCGTAAACGTGGGACTATGCCAGCATGCTGGCAAACAGGATGCTAGGTGCTCGAGCACCTCATGTTTCCCTCGAGCACATCTTAGGTCACTGCTTCGAGTCATCCTATGCTTCCGTCTTGGGTCACAAATTATTTATCCGTCACAACGCGGGTTTAACACACATGTCTCCACAGTGTACCGCTCCCCTCAAGCCTTCGCGTGGCTAACGCACGGCTTCCGGGGGTGTTGAACCCCCATCACCCGAACTGTCTAGGTTGATGTTTTCTTACTATCCACAACTAAGAACTTAAACCCACAAACGCGTTCACACGCTCTCCAGCTCGCTAACGCTCGGGCTTGACCTACGCGGTCTTTTTTATGTGTTCGTGTTGTTTGGTTTTTCGTTCCTGTCCTTTTGGGGGTGGTTGTTGTGGCTGTGTGTCGTAAATCTCGTCCGGTTGGTGGTTTTGTTTGGGTCTGTGGGTCTCGTGCTTGTGCTGAATCTTTCCGGCCTGTTGTTCATCGGGTTGTTGCTCGGTGTGTGGCTGACGGGCTCGGCATTGCTACGGGTGGTGCTGTGGGTCCAGACTCGTGGGCACTTGAATCTCTCTTGGCGTGTTTGTCATCGGCTCCTGCTGGCGTTCGTCAGTCGTCACTTGTTTCGCTGGCGTGGCAGCTTGTCTCTGGGTGTCCAGTTGCAGCGCGTCCGTCGGTGTTGGCTGCTCAGTCGGCAGGTGTACCTATCCGCTTTGGCTCTGCCTTGCCTGGGTGTGATCGTTCCCAGGCGGCTGCTGCACTCTTTGCTCGTTCGCGCTTACTTGGTGTCTCCGGTCGGCTCACAGCTTGCGTTGCGTTCGTGGGGGACTCGGTTGGGCGGGGCACTCACTTCTCGTTGCAGCTTTGTGCGCGGCGGGTTCCGGTGTTTGTGTTTGCGTCCTCTGCTGCTGTCTTGCCGCCTTTGGTTGGTGGTGGGTCTTGGGTACCGTCATCCTTGGCTGGGTGCGCTTGCTTCCGTTGGGTTCCAGCGTCTACGCCTATCTTTGGGGGTCAGTCATGAACCTTTCAGTGAATCAATTTGTCAATCACTTGCCCCTAGAACAACAGGGGCAGGCTACCTATTGCAAACTTGCCATGCTCGAGCATCTGCGGGACTTGTGGAAGCACAGTGAGCGCTCACGTCGGGCGCTCACTGACGCGGCGAATCGTCGCACCCGTGGTGAGCGTGTCCTTATTGACCATGAACCAGAAGACCGAGAAGCAGCACTAGCTGTCGCTTATGCAGTTGCGAAGCTGGCGGATTCACTTCCTAAGCCCAAGAAAACTCTCAAAATTATTCAGCCAAGCGTCTACAAAAAGCGTCCTGTGCGTAGCGAGTTCCGTAAAGTCAAGTGCATTGTCAACGGTCGCACAAGCTGGCTCGAGCAATATCCTGCTGATCTAACTTGGGAGCAAGCGCAGCGCTTCCAGCACAATCCAGACTACGACCTGGGCGACTTCACCTTCCAAGAAGCTAGCCTCGAGACAGGTCAGACTGCACACTTTGACTCATCCAGTCGCAGTGCTGGCTTTGGGGCTGTGTTTTGCAACGGTGAGTTCATCGACTCAACCGTCTGCTGGCACGACGACCCGCAGGAAAACTTTGAGTACGAGTGCGAGTTGCTAGGTCTTGTCTAGCACTCGAGCAAATCAGCCTCGGCGTTCACACGTCGGGGCTTTTTCTTTTGTGTGTTACTCCAATGCTGCGGTGGCGCGTCGTCCGTGATGATGCTTCCTCGATGGCGCAGGTAGCACAGCGAAGCTGTGCAGATTAGAGCAGCAAATCTCATGAAAGGAGGTAGCAGTACGCCAGTAAAAAGACTGTGCGCGAACACAGTCAATCCCGTTCCTGTCCTAATTGAAAGGGAATC
>CAZMCW010000329.1:1156-5817 GCA_964564405.1 uncultured bacterium | reverse complement strand
GTCACATTGAAGAAGTTGCTAAAGACGCCAAAGGTACGTTGCATGCCGCTTTTCTAGGCATTCAAGATGACGGCATGGTCGGCAAATTACAAGCTGCCCTAGCAGATGCAGGCATTAGCTATGAAGATCACGGGACTTATACACTTGGGTCAGTGATTACAGCCCATGTAGGTCCGGGTACATTTGGGGTGTGTTTGTACGCTGCTTAGGTTTGTGTATTAAGTAAATTAATTGCGTGAGGCTCGAGCACTGTAGCTACTCTATTTGTCTGTTAGTAAGTCTGCTGATGTCTTTAATGTTGATTAAAAGACATCAACAAAATATTGCGACAGATTAGAAGATGGCTACCTCGAGCCTACTTTTATGGCTTCACTCACTTCATTCTGGGAGATTTCATGCGCGTTAGCGACATTCAGCTTTTGTTTGACTTTAACTATTGGGCAAACCAGCTCATTTTGACCAACGCAGCTAAGCTATCAGACGCACAACTTAGCCAAGCTGCAGCGTTTCCGTATGGGAATTTGTTGGGTACGCTCGAGCACATTCTCAACTCAGAATATGTCTGGCGCACAATCTGCACGCATAACCGGTTTATGGGGCAACTGGTTGGACAGGAAAATTTGGGATCTCTTGACGCTATCAGCAACGTTTGGCACGCTGAAGAACAAGCTATGCGGGCGTTTTTAAACAGCCTCAGTGACAGCGACCTCGACAAAACAATTTCTTATGCGTCAGATGATGGTGACGGTCCTGTCCGTGAGCGCGTCTTGTGGCACTGTCTTGTTCATGTTGTTAACCACGGTACCCAGCACCGCACGCAATGTGCCGCCATGCTTAAAGACATGGGTCAACCCGTGGGCAGTACCGACTTTACATATTTTTTGAACCTTCATCCTCAGCAGTAACCCTCAGCGGCAATTCTCATCTGCAGTGATTATGTCTGCACAACAGGTCGTTCCACCACAGACCGCGACATCAGCAAAATACCCAACACAACAAGGCTGAGGCTGCCATTAACTGCAAACGGCGCACCCGGCGCAATGCTATCAAACAACCACCCGCCCAGCAGCGGTCCCAGAACATTGCCAATACCTGCAAACGCAGAACTCATACCCAAGGCTTTACCAACGGTATCTGTAGGAACATGCTTGGTGATAAGCGTGTTGAGGGTAGGTAGTTGCAAAGTGAACCCAAGTGGACCAGGTAACAAACTAAATAAAACAAACAAAAACGCAGTTAGCCCGCTGCCTTCTTCAGGTGGTAAAAGGGCAACTTGTGCTGAAACATCACCTACCTGCGAAAGCTCAGCTAACATTGCCGCTTCTGAATACCACGGGACAGCTTGTTGGGGGGTAAACGCAGCCAGGCCAAAGCCAAATGTTGTGAGCATAAAACTAGCAATAAGCACGCGGTATTCACCGTAACGCTGCACCCAGCGCCCTACAAACACACCCTGCATGAGCACTAAACAAGTCCCAAAAACACCAAAGAAAATAGCGTTGTTAATGCTATTAAACCCAATCCGATTCAGGGTAAACAAGGCAAAGGTGGACGTGAACATTGCAAAAATAAATTGAACTGCAAACACAAGCACGTAAAACGGTCTAAGTTGCGCTGAGCGGACACCCTCTAATACCCCTAACACACCCACCCGCTGCGCTACCCGACCCTTGCGTTTGTCTGCAGGTAGCGTTTCACGAAACACAAACGTCGTTAACATAATACTGAGGAAGGCAAACCCAGCCGCCACAAAGGCAGGCGCACTGTAGTTGTTACCAGCGAGCCGCAACGCCAATCCGCTCACTAGCGGACCAACAATAAACCCCACACCAAACGCAGCCCCCACGAGTCCAAGGCCCTTGGCTCTAGACCGTGCCGAGGTCATATCTGTAATAGCAGATTGCACCGTGGACATATTTGCGCCCGTAATGCCATCTAAAATGCGGGCTAAAAAAAGTGCTGGCAATGCCCATGCAAATCCAAGCAGTAACAAACTGGCAAACGTCCCCACTTGGGCTAGCGCCAGGACAGGTTTGCGCCCAAAACGGTCTGAAAAATTGCCCAAAATAGGCGCAAAAATCACCTGAGCTAGCGCGTAACTCATAAGTAGCAGCCCTACAACTGCAGGCGGCGCGTTAAACGCTAGCGCATAAAACGGCATGATAGGAATAACAATGGTGATGCCCATCGTATCGATAAACACGATAAAAAGGACGGGAATAAGTTGGCGCAAGCTGAGGTTATTATCAAACATAATAGAGATGCTCCTATAAACTACAGGTTAAAACTACAGGTTGTATTGCAGGGGGTAGGTATTTAGACAAGCTGAAGATAACCAGATAAAAACAGTTGCTAGCGTGTAGAATTAACAGCGCGTAGAATTAGTTATGTGAGCGCGAGCAAGTTGATATAAATTGAAGTTAAAGCAGTGTTCAAGGTTAACTGTCGAGCATCCGAACAATAATATGTATCTACATCTTATCTTAAAATATAGCTAGAAATGTGTACGTGCTAAAAGCCAACACTTGGCGTAAGCTAAACTTAGCTGGTGTATGGTTAAAGTTAACATGCATGAAGCTCAAACGAATCTTTCCAAGCTTGTTGACCAAGCCCTACAAGGTGAGGGTGTTTTGTTAGCTAAACGTGGTCGTGCTCTGGTTCGCCTTGTTTCTGTAGAGCAAACGCGCCCTTTAGGGTTACACGCAACCCAGCTAAGTGACGAGGAAGCGCAAGCTGCCCTCGAGCCCCTAACTAAAATACCCTTCCAAAAATGACAACGCTCTGGTAGAAACCTGTTAGTAAAGAGATTGTGATAAGCACTTACACTACCGTTTTGTGCGTGACACGTCTACAATAGAGCATGAGCCAACCTACTCTTGACCGCGCAAGTTTGCAAACCCGTTTTGAGGCTTTCAAAGCCCAAAACCTCAACCTCAATATGACCAGGGGCAAACCTTCACCTGAGCAACTTGATTTGGCAAATGGCATGTTAGATGTCGTCTCGAGTGATGATTTCACTGCAGCAGATGGTACCGATGCCCGCAATTACGGCGGCCTTAACGGGCTAGCTGCCGCTGAGGCTTTATTTGCTGACTACATGGAGGTTAGTCCCAGTGAGTTGATGATGGGGGGTAACTCGAGCTTGGCCCTCATGCACGACACGCTTGTGCGGGCGGTACTATTTGGCACCGTAGACAGCCCCCAACCGTGGCATAAAGAAGAAAAAATATCCTTTTTGTGCCCAGTTCCCGGCTACGACCGTCACTTTGCGGTTTGCGAATTACTCGGCATCACTATGATTCCCGTTGCCATGAACAATGACGGCCCCGACATAGATACAGTTGAGGCTTTGGTACAAGACGAGCCCAGCATTCGCGGCATGTGGTGTGTTCCCAAGTACAGTAACCCCGGTGGGCAGACCTATAGCGATGAGGTCGTTGATAGACTTGCTGCCATGCCCACCGCCGCGCCCGACTTTCGAATTATGTGGGACAATGCTTACGCTGTGCATCACCTCACAGACGACCCACCTCAGCTTAAAAACATGCTGCGCGCGTGTGAAGCTGCTGGTAATCCGGAGCGGGTGTACATGTTTGGCTCAACCTCCAAAATTAGCTTGGCAGGTGCAGGTGTAGCTATGCTGGCAGCAAGTGAGCGCAACATAAATGCGCTCCGCAAGCAGCGCGCGGTGCAGACTATTGGGGTAGATAAGCTTAATCAACTGCGTCACGTGCGTTTTTTTAAAGATATGGACGGCATTCGCACGCACATGAAAGGTCACGCGACGCTGCTCAAACCCAAATTTGATGCCGTTGACGCTGTGCTTACCCGTGAATTAGCAGGACAAGATGTTGCTATCTGGAGTAAGCCCCAAGGGGGCTATTTTGTGAGTTTGGATACCCGGCCTGGGCTTGCCAAGCGGGTTGTCGCGTTAGCTGAGGAAGCGGGTGTGAAACTCACCCCAGCAGGTGCAACCCAACCTTACGGTGATGATCCTGAAGACACCAACATCCGCCTAGCACCAAGTTTTCCCAGTCTGGCTGAGGTTGAGCAGGCAATGGAGGTTGTTGCTGTTGCCATCTTGCTAGCAAGTTCTGAACAAGCCTAATTGTGCAGCGGGCAAGTCACTTTATCAGCATTATTGTATGTGCAGGTTTAATACTGTGGTGGACGCTAACACAGCGTCCATCAGCAAGTGCACGCCTAGCTGAGTTTGAAGCAGTGTGCTTGTCCGCCACCAGTCATGTAGGGCGTTACCCTATGCCGGCACTGGCTGCAAGCTCGGTTAGCAGTATGGGACAAGTTGCTAGAGCGCGTGATATTCAAGTTGATATTGAGACATGTCACGATACTGCGTTGCGTGTTCACTACAGCATGGCAAGCAGTTCACAAACCATGCGCTACGAAGCTGTTCTAACGGCATCTGATGCGTTTGGGACAACACTTTGGGAACATCGTGAAGCTGCTGCTTTAACAGGGACAACAAGTTTACATCAATACAAAGCAGGTCGGTTTTTTAGTGCATTAATAGATGACTGGCAAGCCGTGCAAAATCCTTAAAAATAAGGCACTAAACCCCTCGAGTCCACGGGCGTAACATAATTTGTCCGTTCACCAGTTGGGCAATTTCTGGCCCACTAGCTGCACCACTGCTACCATCT
>CAZMCW010000329.1:0-1146 GCA_964564405.1 uncultured bacterium | reverse complement strand
CGAGCTAATGACGCACTAATACGCAGTTGTGGCGATAAAATTCGCTGTGCCCAGATAATAGCCTGCTCGTTACCTTGCGCGCCTGCATGAGCAACTCCGCGCAGCGTGCCGGTGACAATAATGTCATCTGCAGCAATAATTTCTGCCCCCGCGTTAACATCTCCTAAAATAATGGCTGAGCCAGTTGCTTGCACATGCCCACCACTGCGCACAGTTTTAGAGACAATAACCGTTTCGCCGCGACCTTGGTTGCGCATACGGGTTTCGGCAGTATCTACTGGGGTGTGTTTGGTGGCCTGCTGCGGCCGCACTTCGGCAACAGTGCCTCCAAATGACGTGATAATGCGCGCTGCGTGCTCGAGCAGCGCCCATGAGGTATTGGCGGCAACCTCAAAAAAGACCTTGTCATGAAATAAATGTTGTTTTTGGGTAAGTTGCTGGGTGATGTTTTGAGGCGTGTCGTGTTTCTCAAAACTGAGGGTCATCCCACCGAGGGTACCGCGTGTTTTCATGGTGTGATCTTTCTGGAGGTAGTCTTTGTTGTCGTCATGAACATATTAGGTTAGTGCCAGATGGTTATATCTGATATCTTCAGCTAGCTGTCACCTGGAAGAGATTAGAGCTATAAAACGCAGAGAACTTAGTATACCACCTCTGCTCTAAAGGTTAGCGGGCAGCAACAGCGTCGTCACTTTCGTTGACCTGCCAATAGTGGGCCATGATGTCTCTGGCAATAGGAATGGCAACAGCAGTGCTCGAGCCGCCGTGTTGAATAAACACAGTCACGACTAACTCGGGAGTATCCAAAGGTCCGTAACCCGTAAACCATGCGTGGTCAATGCCTGAATTTTGGGCGGTACCCGTTTTACCAGCTGTCGCAACCGGAAAAACACCCGGCCCCAAGGTGCTGCGCCCACCGTACTGGGTCATCATGAGGCGCATCCCATCTTGAACCGCTGACCAATAACGCCCACCAACCATCTGAATGGGCACATCGGCTGGCCTATCACCAAGTTGCTGCACAAGATGAGGGCGAGCCTGCTTGCCGTCAGTTGCAATAGTTGCCGCCAAATAACTCACCTGTACAGGTGTTGCCAGCAAATCGCCTTGACCAATGGCGATGTTGAGGGTGTCACCCGGTCGCCA
>CAZMCW010000328.1:0-5841 GCA_964564405.1 uncultured bacterium | reverse complement strand
TGTTACCAAAATAACCGGAAAGGGTATAAGGTAGCGGCGTTTGGTGATGCTGATGTTGCACAATTGCGTAAAAATTTCCAGATTGTTCGCAACCGTCTTAAAATTGAATCTGCGATTACCAATGCCAGAGCGTTTTTAGCCGTTCAGGAGGAATACGGTAGCTTCAACGCATTTATTTGGCAATTTGTTGATGGCGCGCCTGTTCAAAACACTTGGTCAAGCCTTGGTGACGTGCCAGCCTCAACGGAAACATCTAAAGCGATGAGTAGAGCCCTTAAAAAGCGCGGCTTTAAGTTTGTCGGTGAGACGATTTGTTATGCTTACATGCAGTCTGTGGGGATGGTGAACGACCACACAACAGACTGTTTTCGTCATGCTGAAGTGGCGAGATTAGTGAGTAACTAGATACAACTCGGTCAAGTTATGGCAATTAGCTGATGATAACTTTTAAACCGTCGTGACGATACTGTGCAAACTTTGTATCATGCGTAAGCAATATATAATCATCTGAAATTGCTTGCCATATCAATAAACGATCAAAGGGGTCTCGATGGTTGCTCTTCTTGGGTAATCGATAATAGCTTACCAGAAGTTCGTTGCTAATATTTAGAAGTTCAAATCCGGCCTCTGAGATAGCCTGAAAGAGTCTATTTGGTGTTATGCCACCTAGCTCGAGTTTACCAAGAGAGTATTTAATAGAAATCTCCCATAAACTAACGCTAGACACAAATTTTGCATCATTATTTTCTAGGATTTGGCGACTAGACATATTAATAGAACTTGATTGAAGCATTGACCGCAAAACGTAATGCGTGTCTAACAGATAGGTCACAACCCTATTAGGTCTTCTTCAGTCATCTTGAAATCATCGTGAATAACAAGGGAGTAGTCGTCTAAAAGTCCAAGTTTGATTTTTTTAGGTTTGTAAGCTTCATAAGGAATAAGAACAGCAATATTTTCTTTCTTTTTGCCATAAGTGATTATAATTTCCTCACCAGCTCTAACACATTCCATAATTTCTGAAAATTGTGCCTTAAATTCGCCCACTGGAAAGCTTTTCATAACTCATATTGTAGAGGATTTGCTTGACAAGTTGTCAAGGTCGTATGATACGTTTGCTGGAGAAGCTATGACGGGTATACATTCAAAGGCTAGGTTTCTAGTTCGGCTCAAACACAATTGCACTCACAATCGGGCGCTGGTTGCTGCGGTTGAGTACTCGCCCGGCTACGTAAAGTGTGGTGCTACCGCCGCTATCAAGCCGCATGGCGTCGCGTGCGTCTAGCGCATTAAATAGCGGGATGAGGTCGCGAGCGGTCATGGCGTCTGCGGTCACAAACAAGACGGTGCCATCCGCACGCAAACCAATGGCAGATTGTTGTACGGTGCCATCTAAAATGCGCGTACCTGTGCGGAAGCGCTCGAGCCCCGGATCAAACACAACCTCACCATCTTTAAGTAAGAGCGGGCCAGCTTCTACAGCATCTTTTACGGTATTAAAAACCTCTGGTAGTAGGTCAACCTCGAGACTCGCCAAATCCCCTCGGTCAATGAGCGCTAGGTCGCGAATGTGCGGTTCATAAACAATCACAAACCCACCCACTGGCACCACCCGTGGGCCAATGCGGTTGTCAATCACGCGGTTAGCTGCCACCACAATTGCGCCTCGGTCAGGCCTTCCCACACTCGCGCCAGTCTGCGTATGCACCACAATGCTGCCACCCGTGCTGGATTCGCTAGCTTCGTAGCGCTCACCATTTACTGATACCGTAATGCTGCTCTGTACGCGGTCAATGACTGTTTTGTTACCCAAAAAGCCAATGCTTGCCCTATTACGAGACGGTGGTGATAACAAACGTTCGTTCATCTGCAACAGGCCAATCGTATTCAATGTGGCGGTATCAAAATAACCTGCATTAATCGCTGCATAGCTGCCTCGAGCCAGTTGGCTGAGCGGTCTGGCACTACGGGGTTGCGCGACTACACGAAAGGTGCCTGCTTCTGGTGATAACTCTAAAACATGCACGCCACTTTGCCCGGTTGCAGTTGGAAAACTAAACCTTCTGTAGGTGACGCCCTCCCGCAAAGTCAGTTGTTCGCTACCTGCAGGTAACAGCAAGTTGGTTGTTCGCTCGGGTTGCTCTGGGATGAGGTCAACAACCAATCGGGTTGGGTTATTTAGCATACCCACGTTGTAACTAGCTGCACCCCCGTGCAAGTCTAAACGACTCCGCCCGAGGGCGCTGCGTACCGTAAGAGTGTAGCCCCACAGAAATTCGGGTAATTCTTTGGGCAAAATAAGCTCGGGTGCGTCGACTTGTAAGCGCTCATCTTCTACAAGCTGTCCTTCGCCGAGAGGTGCAGTAATGTCGTTAGGGTCTACGTTGGCGAAATCAAAAACTAGCCGCAGTGCACCAGCATCGTTTGTACTGTTGTTCACGCGGATGTTCTCGAGCCGCGGCCCATCTAATCCCAAAAATTCTAGTACCTCCGCGCTGACAAACACCTCACCGTCTTCCACCACAGGTTGTTCAATCAGGTCATCTGCCAACCAGCCTAGACCGCTCACATGGTTAAGCACCGTCTCACCAACGCGTAGTTCAACGCTTCCCGTGCGGGTTTCCACCTCAACTTCGGGGGGTAGTTGAAACAGGGGAATTTGTGCGCTAGCCGTAGAAATGAGTAAGCTGAGGACAACAAACCATAGTGCGTCATGGCGAGAGAGCGCCTCCCGCCAGCGCAAGTGTAATCGTGGCATCAGGTGTGACTCCGTGTGATGTCAGAAGGTTTCATAAAAGGGGTTTGGAAGTTTAGGAAGATGTTTTGCAAGAAGCTAGATGAGGGGTTTAACACTGCCTCGAGGCTACCCCACAACGCCAACTCACCTCGGTTAGTTTACGACGTTTGCGGTGTGAAAAAGATGACACTCTAACGCCCTATGTACAAGCATGAAGAAAGGCAAGCCAGTGAAGCTTTGCAAACTGACGATGACGTACCTAGTTTTGTCGATGGTGATGCTGCTTTTGGCAAATCCATCCGAGACGTTACTTACGGATGTCCACTTGCAAGGTGAAGATGGCGTATTTGCTCAGGAAAATGCTGATGGGGATATTGTTCTTGAAAAGGTGATTGATCCTGAGGGCGGTAACATCGTTGAAACATTGTACGAAGATGAAGATAGTCGCCGTCTTCCGCCAAGTGGTACTGCAGGAATCTTCATATATGAAAACGCCTTATCTCAAACGACAAATGTTCAACTGACCATCAGTGATGAACCTTCACAAGACTACCCAAGTGTGGCAGGATTTGAAAATATATATCCGACCAATGAGATTAGGTACATAGGTCCGCTGATAACACTTGCTGTACCGATAGAGGGTATCAATTTCAATTATGCCTCTGAAGGTGCCATGTTCACTGCGTCACCTTCATACAACCAAGGAGAACTGGATGTTGTTGCTCGCCGTGATATACGCTTTGAAGTACGCATCTACCGCAAGGATGGTACGTTCTCGTTCTACACGCAACGTTATGGCAGGTTTGGCTTAGCAGCTATTGATCTTGACTTTTTGCAAGCTAATCTGGGCAGCGATTTACCAGAAACTTTAACAATTAGTATTCAAGCGGTAGATATTAGTGACGCGCTGCCTAATCCAGATGACTTTTTGCCCACTGACCAAGGTTCAGGTAGCGAAAATCAAGAATGAACATGCGCTCATCTGGCAAGTTTTGAATGTCTTAAACGCCTTCGCCAATCCCGTGAATGAGCGATAAAAACTGCCCAGCATCAAACGTTGACCCTAAAATGTGGTTAAGACAGAGGGCAACTTGTTGCGCTTGAATGTCACGCGCACCGAGCGTTACCGCGCCTAGATTGGTGGCCCGTTGGCGCAGGGGGCTCATAGCTTGGGGAGCCAAATCCACAACTGTCAGGTGCGGTCCTAGGTGACGCGTGGGGATGTGTATGCTGGTGTCAATCCGCACGAGTAAGTCAGCACCATCTAGCAACTTGAACGCCAGTGGGTCGTCTTGCGCCCTGGCAACAACATCTGTCGTAATGGCTAGTTGCGATGCCGTGTGCTCTGCTTCTGGGCGGTTGGTGCCCAACACACTCAAATGCCGCACGCCTGAACTAGCTAGGTCGCGGGCAACTGCCCGGCCCATCGGCCCAGAACCTAGCACCACCGCCCGTGCGCCGCGTGCGTCCCAGTCGATGTGCTGCAATGCCAAGCCAACAGCTCGCCCGAGGTTGTACTCGGCAACAAGGCTGCCCGGTGTGACCGTAACGCTGTCGGCAGCGGCGGCTTCTTGTGCGTCTAGGCTGCTGCGGGTAGCTAGGTTAAACGCACGTTCTTGCAAGCCTGCACTTAAAATGAGCGCGCCCGCAAAATCTAGCGGCTCGAGGCTCGCCAGGACTCGCTCGAGGGCATGTAAATACGGCACGGGGGGCAAATACACTTTAGAGGCAACATCGTGAAAGTCGCTTAGCGCGCGGCTGAGTTGGTCGTCTTGGCACAGTAGGGCAATAAGATGCATGTCACATTTAGTATATAGAATCTTTACCAAAAATGAAGGCGAAAAACCTCGTCTCTTGGTGCTTTGGGCAATATGTGAAAAATTCCTCGAGCCTCCTCCACACATTCTCAAGCTCGCTGTGCTAAACTTTTTGCGTGAGTTTCCTAGGCCGCATTCACACCATCACAACCTGTTCTCAGCCCTTACAACTGCTTGGAACTGAGGCAATTTTGGTGACGCGGCGAACGTCTGGCGTTTACATTTAAGCTTTACCAAGCTAGACGTTATTTTCCCATCAACCCCCAGCAACAACTACATACGTTAAACTGATGACGTTTTGAGCGTCGTGCTGCACATCAACCAAATGTGATGGCTTGATGGTGTTGCTCGAGCCTCACATATCTTGATACGTTTTTTGGATATATCTCCCGATGCGATACTTAGCATCGTTTACAAACTTTATACATACCCTTGTTGAGGTGAAACATGAATGTTGTACTCCCTGACGGTAAAAAGTTAGACCTGCCCGACCACGCAACGGGTCTGGATGTGGCAGCGGCTATTGGCCCCGGTCTCGCTAAAGCGGCGCTAGGAATTAAAGCCAATGGCCACCTTGCCGACTTAATGTCCGAAGTTGAGGACGGCGCAACAGTCTCCATCCTCACCAAAAAAGATGACGACACCTTGTTTTTGATGCGCCACACCCTCGCCCACGTGATGGCCCAAGCAGTTATTGAACTATTTGTAGGTGAAGGCCATAAGCGCAGTGAGGTGACGATGGGCGTTGGTCCAGTCATCGACAATGGCTTTTACTACGACTTTGACGTGCCGCGACCGCTCACGCCAGAAGATTTAGAGGCTCTTGAGACCATCATGCAGCGCATCATGAAAGACAACTTGGAACTTCGCAAGTTCAGCCTTAGCCGTGAGGATGCGCTCGCCCGTTACAAAGAGATTGGCGATCCGTACAAAGTGGAGTTAATTGAAGACTTGCCCGCAGGGGAGACCATCACCTTTTACGAGCAAGGTGGTGAAGAAGGGTTTACCGATCTTTGCCGCGGCCCGCACGTACCGCGTACAGGTAAGTTGCCCAAACACTTTAAGCTGATGAGCGTGGCCGGTGCCTATTGGCGCGGGGATGAAACGCGGGCGCAGTTGCAGCGGATTTATGGCGTGGCGTTTCATACCAAAGATGAACTCGAGCACCACCTGTGGCAGCTTGAAGAAGCCAAAAAACGCGACCACCGCAAACTGGGTAAAGAACTCGACATTTTTACTTTAGATGAAGATGTTTATGAATCATTTTATGAAGGTAATCCTTATTAT
>CAZMCW010000327.1:2726-5852 GCA_964564405.1 uncultured bacterium | reverse complement strand
GGCCGCAAGCTTGACGTACCTGATTTAGTACTACTAGTTAACAAAACGCCGCAAGTCTACGATATGGACGACATCAAAGCACGTGTTGAAAGTATCTACAATAGTGAAGTGGCAGCCGTCTTACCCCACTCCGATGAGCTTATGGCCTTAGCTAGTGAAGGGGTGTTTGTTGTGAAATTCCCTGATCACGAAATTGCTCAAAAATATCGAACTGTTGCTGAGCGACTGCTACGTGATTAACGCCACTTAAGCTACTGTGGTCAGGGCTGTGATAGCAAAGGAGTGGCATGAGTACATTTGAAACATTCAAACAAGAATTGACAAGTTATACATTTCCAGCGGGTATTTCTACCAGCGTGTTGCTTGAAGTGTCAGCACCTTTAAGGCGTGTGCTACAAAAAATTATGCGGCAAGGGTCAATGACGTTTGCAATGCTTTCTGAAGAACTTAACTTAAGTGGCAACGAAGCTGCCGAAATTGCCGATTTGTTTGTTAAGTGTGGGTTTTTAAAAAGTACTGAAACCACAGAAAGTGGCGATGTTGTGTACCGCATTTGCCACACGCGCTCCCACCGTCCTGATGCGCCCATTGCTATTTGGCGGCAGATGCTTGACGACATGCGCGACGACCTTGATAGCGGTCAACCTAACAGTGACAACCTCAGCAGTACTCACCTTAGCAGTAATAAAGGTAATGATGATACCAATAGTAACTCTAACTCAACAGTGACTACACCCAATACAACACAACCAGATAACCAACGTGGTGATAACAATGCAGACACAGGTGCTTAACACATAATGGCCAATATTGTTACCATTCACTCGTTTTCTAGGGGAACGGGTAAGTCAATGCTGAGCCTCAACATGGCGGCAGCTTTGGTCAAAGCAGGTAAGCGTATTGGATTGGTGGATATGAACCTGCTAACACCTAGTTTGCACATTAGTTTGGGCATCGCTGCTGAACAGATTGGGTACACCATTCAAGATTATCTAGCAGGTGTTTGTGAAGTAAAACATTTGCCAATTGACGTCACCGCACGCTTAGGTGAAAGGCTACCTGGTAAACTTTTTTTTGTTGCTGCACGTAGTGACATGAGCGTGCAACGCCTACCCCGTGAAGCGTATCCAGCAGAGCGGTTGCTCGAGGGCTACCTTGCGCTAAACGATCATGCCAACCTTGACATGTTACTGATTGACTGTGAAGCTGGGCTCACTGAGGTCACACTCCCGGCAGTTGCTGCTGCTGATATGCTGCTGGTGGTCATGCGCCTAGACCAACATGATTATCAAGGAACAGGCGTGGCTATCGACGTAGCGACAACTCTAGACGTTCCTGATATTAGCCTTGTAGTCAATATGGTGACGGGTGAACATGATGTACTCGAGGTTGCTGGCAAAATCCACGATGCCTATAAGTGTCCAGTCCGTGCTGTACTGCCTCACTCGCGCACGGCGCTAGCCTTGGCGGAGCGGGAAATGGTTGTGCTAAACGCGCCTGAGCATTCTTTGGCACAAGGTATAGATAAACTTATACAGTACTGTTTAACAATGTCAAAAGAACTGATTACTGATTCAGCAATGGATCATAATGTACTACGTCAATCAGCTCGAAGTTAGCTGGGTTAATAAGGTGACAAGGCTGCAAGCAGAGTGTAGGTGTTGCATGTATGATGGTTCGATGAGATTGTGCTGAGATAAAAATATAAGTTGAATATGTTTTGCAAAGGTTTGAGGATCGAATGAATACTACTAAAATTGGACTCGTATATGACCTCTATGAAAATCACAAACCTAAAAACGGTCAACCCCAAGATTTTTATGCTGAATTTGACTCAATTACTACAATAACAAAATTAGCTCAAACATTACAGGAAATTGGCTACGAAATAGATTTAGTAGGCGGCTTAGACGATCTTGTATCTAGGTTGGCTGCTAGAAACTACACTTGGGATATAGTTTTTAACATTGCGGAAGGTATCTATGGTCGTGCGAGACAAGCACAAGTTCCGGCTTTGCTAGAAGCATACAATATTCCCTTTATTGGCTCAGATGCGTTAACACATGGTGTTGTTACCGATAAAGCATTAACGAAAAAGATCTGGAAGTCTCATAATTTGCCTACGGCAGATTTTTTCGTTTTGAGTGATGAAAAAGATTTTAAAGATTTTGAAAATAAACCAATTTCACTACCGCTTTTTATAAAACCTTGTTTTGCTGGCTCCTCGGCAGGTATTTCTCAGGATGCTCTTATAATAGATTATGGTGATTTACGAGATAGGGTTGTTTCTTTGTGGAAAGCATACCAACAACCAGTCATTGTAGAGTCATTCCTTTCGGGTGATGAGTTCACAGTTGGTATTGTTGGGAATGGACATAGAACTCGGGTTTTAGGAGCGCTTTCACAGCTTTCATCAGATGCTCACGGTATACGAGGTTCTAATGAAAAAAAGGAGTATCAAAAACCCGAAGATTTTTGTGCTCCTATCGAAGATAAAGTAGTGGAAGAAAAGGTCATAGCGCTTGCTCTTGAAGCTTACCGTACAGTTAATTGTAGAGATCTTGCAAGAGTTGATATACGTGCGGATCAAACAGGAGAATTTAACCTAATGGAGATTAATGCCCTAGTTAACTTGGATGTCGTCTCATCTTTTAACTATATGGCTGGACTTAAGAAAGTAACTTACAAAGAACTGATAAACAACATTGTTGTTGATGCCTATAGCAGATATTATTCAGAGGATGTGTTGGTTTAATGAGTGCTGAAAATCCAAGTGGTGAAAAAATTCGTAAACCTGTCCGTTTTGGTCTGAGATTGAGGTTAGTTTTAGGTTTTACGTTAATTTTTTCAGTTGTTTTTTCTGCAGCCTTTTATTGGTTTTATCAGTTTACAACCACCCGCGCAATACAGCGAATACAAAGAGACATGGAGTCAACTGCATTAGGTGCTGCAAGTGGACTCAATCCCGAACTACTTACTTTGCTAGCAGAAAACGGGGAGCCCAATGGCGAGGCTGGATCAGATCATCCTGCTTATGAAGCTCAACTTGCATGGTTTGAGCTTGTGCGTAGTGTGGAACCAAGGGCTTGGCCATATACTTACGTTAAAGGCGATGAAGTAAATGAG
>CAZMCW010000327.1:0-2716 GCA_964564405.1 uncultured bacterium | reverse complement strand
GATACTTTGGCAAGCAGATCTCTGGATAGACTATGACCCTGCGAGAGCTGTTGTGTTTGACGAAAGCTTTTTCAGTGAGGGGTTTCTGTCACAAGGACTCAATGAACTTACTGCTTACATTCCTACTGACGAACGTGGGTTTGAAGATGAAGTTAATCCCACGCCTCTGGTGCGTATCCTACATGCGCTGAACCTTATCAACCGAGTTGGGTATTCAGACGAGTGGGGGAGGTGGATTTCTGTCTATGCGCCAGTCTTAGATGAAACTGGTGTAACAGTTGGCGGTATAGGAATTGATTTTGAGGCCGATTACGTTGATGAAGTGCAAGATGCTATTTTGGCGACTACCGCACGTGCTTTTGCAATAACGTATCTTTTCCTATTTTTTCTAGTTTTCTTATTCTCCGGAGTTATCACAAGTCCTATCCAAGCACTCACTGAAATTGCAGAGCGAATTGGTGAGGGAGACTACAACCAAAATCTTGGGCAGCTTAGTAATAAACGATTTAAAGACGAAATCAGCAAGCTTGCTGAGGTCTTTGAGATCATGGTGGATAAGGTCAAGCAGCGGGAAGAAACGCTGAAAAAAGAAGTTGTTCAGCTCAAAATTGAAATTGATGAAAGCAAGCGGCAAAAGCAAGTGGACGCAATCATTGATAGTGATTCCTTCCAGGACTTGAAAAAGCGTGCGAATGCCTTGCGTAATCGTCGGCAGTCCAAAGCTGCGGTTGAAACAGATTCCTAAGTATCCTGAGCAGGGCTTAGCTTTTTGAAACTGAATCTGTGGTTAAAAGAAACCGTATTCTATTAACATACAATCATAAGTACACTAGGAGGACGCCGTGAAAATAGCATTTATTGGCATGGGGACTATGGGTGCACCTATGGCAACGCGCTTGGTTAACGCAGGCTATGACGTTACAGTTCACAACCGGACAAGAAGTCGTGAAGAGGCTGTAGTTGCAGCAGGCGCTAGCGCAGCAGCATCACCCCAAGAAGCAGCTACTGGCGCTGATGTTGTCATTACCATTGTGAGTGACACGCCTGATGTTGAACACGTTGTGTTAGGCGATCAAGGTGCCATACGTGGGATGGCATCTGGTAGCGTGCTTATCGATATGAGTACCATTAGTCCCATTGCGACGCGCAACATTGCAGCAACGTTGGCTGACAAAGGCATCGACATGCTAGACGCGCCTGTATCTGGTGGGAGTGAAGGGGCAGTGAACGGCACACTGTCGATTATGGTGGGGGGTGAGGCAGATGTTTTGGTAAGGGTCCAGCCAGTACTCGAGCACCTCGGTAAAACCATCACGCTAGTGGGTCCGGTGGGTAGCGGCCAAATTACCAAAGCTATTAACCAAGTAATCATCGCAGGAACATATGCGGCTGTGGCTGAAGGCATGGCGATTGGACTTGCTGCAGGCATTGATATTGAGGCAGCGCATCAAGCTGTGTCCGGTGGCGCAGCAGGTTCATGGGTACTTAGTAACCGCGCAGGGAACATGATTAACAATGACTATCCACTTGGTTTTCGGACGCGCTTGCACCGCAAAGACTTAAATATCGCCCTAGAAACAGCACGAGACTTGGGTGTGCCCATTCCTGTCTCAGCGTATGTAGAGCAGCTCGAGACAGGCCTCATAAAACGCGGCTACGGTGACGAAGATATTTCCAACATTGCCAGGGCCGTGCGCGAAGCTGCAGGCTTAGAGTAGTTTGCTACAAACTGAGTTGAGGCAGCAGTGACTGCGTACGTCCGCTAAGGTAATAAATCCACAGCGCACCCCATTCCCGAATAACCTCATCTAAGTAGGCAAGCCTAGTACCCACAGCAAGTGAGGGTAGTTCATAGGCATCTGCGCGGTAATCAACGGGGTAGGGCGTGACTTGCCAGCCTTGGGTTTGGAACATGATTAAAGCGCGGGGCATGTGCAGGGCAGAGGTTACCAAAAGCCATGTTTCACCTGCTTGGGGTTGAACTTGGTTAAGGGATAGCAGGGCATCTTCGTAGGTGCTGCGGGAGCTGGCGACAAACTCGAGCCTCCCCCGATCAATCCCATCAAACAATCCCAAGTTATCCTCAATATCAAAAAAGGTTGCTGCGCCGTCGCCTGTGAAGACAACTTGCGCGTTGGGGTAACGCCGGGCTAGGGCGGCTCCCCCGAGAAGTCTTTCTGCCCGGTCATTCAGTGAGAGTTGGTCGTGTGCAAACGTGAGCGGCGGGCGTACTGCGCCTCCCAATACGATGATGCCCGTAACCTCAGTTGGCACGGGTGTGGGGCGTGTCGTGTGGGTTTCAAGGACGCTACCTAGTACGCCAGCGATGGGTAAGAGAGTTGGCACAAACATAAATGCACCAGCCCAACCTAGCCACCAGCGCCCAGCGCGCCAACGGTTAAACCGTAGCAGCAATAGACCGAAAATAAGAAAGACACTTGCGAGGGTGCTCGGTTGCAAGAGTGTCCAGTAGAAGTCGCTCGAGACAAGTTGTGTCATCAGCCTCCAGCCTAGCGGATAATCATGATGAGATGATGTTTTGCATAGCTTTACAAGGATTGTTTGATGTCCCATGAGACAATACATGAGCAATATGTCAGTAACGGATAAGAGTAGCTGCGTAAACATCCCGCTAAAAGGCTGACGTACAATAATCTGTAGATAAGTACCCATGCAGAATTAGTTTATACCAACATCAAGAGAAGAGGCAAAGTTA
>CAZMCW010000326.1:2808-5874 GCA_964564405.1 uncultured bacterium | reverse complement strand
AGCAGAAACTGATACCAAGTCTGACTGGAACGTGATGGACCCTACTGGAGTTTATCGCATGTTTTGTCAAACTTGGTATTAAATCCCCAGCAATTGGATTAGCTCGAGGTGATAGGGAATCTCATGAAATACTTATAGGACTCATCATGAATAAGATGGCTACTCGAGGCCGTCAGCACTGCTTGATCCATTAAATTTTAGACCCTATACCCAACCTTAACCCGCTTGCAACGCCTGTTGATCCAAATCTCGCAGCTTTTGAAAGCGAAACGCAAAACTCAATGCTAATAGCGCGATGCACGCGGCAATGGCAAAGGTAAGCTGAAAGCCGAGGCCGTCCACAATGCCCCCTGCCAGAATAGGCGCAAGACTTGGCAAGGACAAAAGGCTGTTGGCAGTTCCCACATAAAGCGGTCGCTGCGCTTCTGGTGATACCGCATAAAGCAAGTTCCACGCCGCAATATTGATGCCAGCTTGACCTGCTGCTGAAAATACAAACACCATCACCAAGCCTTGCCACTGCGTCATCACCAGAGCCGTGAGTGGTGCAGCTACCAACAACATCACCCCAATTTGAAACACGTTCACGTTGCGGCCACTGTCGGCAGCACGCCGAAAGAGCAAGTTTGCGGTGATGGTTGAAAAAGTTGCCACAATCACAAACAAACCCAGCACTGTTGTGGGTGCATCCAGCACGTTGATGGCATAAACAGCGTAAAACGGGTCAGCCAAAAGCGCAAGCAAGGCCAAAAAGCGCACTCGCAAATAGCGCCGAAAACTCACATCTTCTTTCAGCAAGCCCGGAATGCGACGCACCATCTTGCGAAAGGGCTCTTTTTGTGCGGGTTTTCCAGCCGGTTCGCGAATCGAACAAAACGCAATGTAAGCAATACCTGAAAGTACCGTACCAATGGCAAACAATACGGCAAAATTCTGTGGGAAGGGTACGTCACTTGCCAATACACCCCGTAGTACAATGCCAGCAATAAGTGCCAGCACACCCCCAATAACATTGCGCAAAACCCAAAAAGTCCCCAAGCGGTAGTGCGGAATGACTTTTGCGGTGACATCTGCAAAAGGTATGCCCGAAACCCCCCCGGCAAAGGACACGACGGCAATCATAGCTAGAACGAGCCAAATTAGTACCTGTGGCGATGCATGAACCACAAAGATCGCTAGCACCATCAGACTATAGGCACTCACACGTACCAATGCCAAACGCTTGTACCACGGCAGTTTAAAAGGTTGATGGGCTAGGCGGCTAGCCACTAACAGCTGTGGTAAAAACCAACCGCCAACCCGAAGCGCCGGAATAAGCCCAATAAGCACCGCTGGCGCGCCAAGGGCTGCCAAAAACGGTGCTAGCACGAGGCTGCTATGAAAAAAAGCTTCAGCACCATTAATTAATATGCCGTTGTAGACACCTAGACGAAAATCGCGATTGGGTAAGCCAAGACCTTTAGCACGCATACGCGCCATGCTAGCAAAGCTAGCTCAACGCAAGACACCTGAGCTTACCTGCGATGATTTGGTGTTAGTAACTTCATCTAGCAGTGCTGATATGACTGCTCGAGCACGCGCTAAGTTTGTTACAATCAAAGCGCAAGCTAAGCGAAGTGAGCTTGCGTGTTTATTTCTATATTCGACGACATCACGTCAGATTGGTACACACGGACTATGAAACTATTTTTGCTAATTGCCGCCGTCTTTGCTGGTCTCGTCTTGGTTAGTGGCTACTACATCCTCGGCGGTCCCGTACCCCACACTATCACCTGGGAAAGTGATAGCGGTAGCAGTTTTCACGGTCACTACACCGTAACCCGTAGCGACGCGGGCATTAACGAGATTCTCGAGGCTGGCAGTTCAGTAGAAGGCAATATGCCCCTCACCAAGCGCGTTTGGGCGTCACGCTATGCGAGAGTTGCAGCTGACCTCATCCTAGACCAAGAAGACAACGCTTACACCACCATCACCATTAAACGCGCAGGGGTTCCCTGTGCCATTGGTTATAAGTATGGGACTGAGCTATCGACAGCGTGTGACTAAGTAATTTACGCAACAACAAACTCATATTCTGATAATGCTGCCTACAGCCGACAGTGTCATCATCACCAAGCAACCCATCTTTGTCGATAGGTTGCTTTACTTTTGATTAGCTGTGATTTTATTGAGACTGATATTTACAGCAGCTAGCTGATGATGTTGATGTGTGCAATCTGATGTGTGCAATCTGATGTGTGCAATCTAATAACATCTCCCATTCTCCCTTTCCCTCATTCTCCCGTTCTCCCCTTCCCCCTAACCTAAGCACGACCTAGCACATCAACAATCTGTAGCAGTCACACTGCTGTAAGAATTGACCTCTATCACGACTTATCTGGAGATATTTAGGGCAGCATTCAACACAAAACCCACACAAACCTTTGCTACGACAAGGACGTTATGAGTGCAGTGTCTATAGTGAAGGAGCTCGCCCGATGACCACCCAAACGAATACACGACAAGCTACAACAAGACGCCGCCGTGATCGTCAAAAGCGCAGTCGGCGCTGGTTGTGGGTTGTTGTTCTGCTCACGACTGTATCTGTAGCTGTTGCAATTTGGTATTTCTTGTTGAACGCAAGTGAAACCATCAGTACAGACGTTGCAGGCCCGCAGACAGTTGCTGTATTTCCCCAGCTCTACCGCGAAACCGTGTCGGGTACAGGTACGCTCGAGCCGGCCCGCTCTCTTGATCTTAGTTTCGATGCCTCTGGTACGGTCATTAACTTAGCCGAGGTTGGTCAAACTGTAAGCGCAGGCGAGGTGATTGCGCAGCTTGATCCCACAAGCTTTGAGCGCAGTGTGCGCGACGCCCAATTTGCGCTCGAGCAAGCCCAAAGTCGCCGCCAAAGTACCGCCTCGAGCCAGTCAGATAGCCAAGTGAGTTTGCAAGAGTCTATTCGTGGTGCAGAGTTAAGCGTGCAAGACGCGCAACGTGAGCTAGCACGCACGCAAGACGATTTAAGCCTCAAACAGCAACTCGAAGCCGTCGGCGGTGAAAGTGTCGAGAACATTAAACTCGCCC
>CAZMCW010000326.1:0-2798 GCA_964564405.1 uncultured bacterium | reverse complement strand
GTATGACCTCGCCCTCGACAACGTCAGCAGGGCGCAACTCAACCTCGAGACCTTACGCGCATCCCAAGGCTTACAGGCAGATGCCAACGTGCAAGATTTACGCGATTCCGACTTAAGCATTCAAGCAGCACAACTTAATTTAGAAGATGTCCAAGACGAGTTAGCAGCAACCTCACTTAGGGCTCCTTTTGACGGCATGATTGCGTCGCTAAGCGTCAGCGAAGGTAATACCGTGAGTGACAACGCGACCGTGCTCACGCTTATTGATAGCAGCCAAGTCAAGCTCGAGGCCGAAATTGACGAAACCGAGATTAGCCGCGTCAGCCTTGGACTAGCTGCCGAGGTTGAGCTAGATGCTGTCTCTGAGCAACTATTTACAGGTGAGGTGACAACCATCTCGCCAGTGGCAAGGCTCGTGAGCAATATTCCTATTTTTGATGTCACCATCACCCTAGATAACTCAGCGGGGCTTATGCGCCCCGGGATGACCGCCGAAGCAGAAGTGCTTATTCAAGAGGTTGAAAGCACCTTTAGCGTGCCCAGTAACGCCCTGCAACATGTGCGCAACCGTAGCTACGTACAAAGTTTAGATGAAGCGGGCGAGCCTGCTTTGCAACCCGTGCAAGTTGTGGCAACGGTCGGCTTAGATACTATTGTGCAAGGCAATCTTGTACCCGGTACAGACATCCTTTTACCTGAACCCGCAGCAGACGCAACATCACAAGCTACGAGCAATGAGGGTGGTGGACTAAGTCTGCCCTTCCTCGGAGGTGGTGGAGGTGGCAGACGCTAATGAGTGAGCTTGTCTTTAGCCTGCGCGACATCAAAAAATCTTACACCATGGGTGACGACGTCTTTTGGGCCCTCAAAGGCGTAAGTTTTGACCTCCATGAAGGTGAAATGGTCAGTTTAATGGGCCCTTCCGGTTCAGGCAAATCCACCCTGATGAATATTATTGGCATTTTGGACAATGCCAGCGAAGGTGAGTATATGTTGCGGGGTGAGCAGGTTAGTGAGCTAGACGAATACGACCGCGCAGACATTCGCAATGACTACATTGGCTTTGTGTTTCAAGCGTTTCATCTGCTGCCGCGCTTAAACCTGTTAGAAAATGTTGAGGTGCCGCTTACCTATGCAGGCTATTCAGCAACTGTGCGCCGCGACCGCGCGTTTGACATGCTCGAGCGGGTTGGTCTTGCTGACAAGTGGCGCAACTTACCCTCCCAGATTTCGGGGGGTCAAAAACAGCGTGTGGCCGTAGCTCGAGCCCTCGCCATGAAACCCGCCCTACTCCTTGCCGATGAACCTACTGGCAACCTCGACACCCAAACGGGCAACGAAATTATGGGCCTATTTCACTCGCTCAACGACGAAGGCGTGACCGTGTTAATCGTCACCCACGAATCTGAAATTGCCGAGCAAACCATGCGTTCTATTCGCTTGCGCGACGGCCTGCTCGAGCGTGACGAACGCCACGCCCAAAAGCGTCCCAGTGTGACAGGCAACATCGCCAGCTTCCAAACAGACACAGCAGAGGTATTAGATGCAGCCGAGGCAGTGCTGTGAGGAGATTACTGAAATCATTTAGGGGATTAAGTCGAGAGAACCTTGCTTTTTTTCAAGACAAATCTCGAGTTTTATCAGACTCATCTAGATTTATTTCTGTCTAAGAAGCAATATTCAATAATTTTGAGTCTTGCTTATGCAAACTATCCATCATCAATAAACTAGGAGATAGCCATGAGTGATGCTATTAAAGGGGTGACTTTCCCTGACGTTGTGACCGAAGCACCCTATGCAGAAGCACCGTATGCATTTGAAGATGAGCCCCGTAAGGGTAGTGTAGGCTTTTGGGAAATTTATACCATCGCTTGGCGCAGCATCCGCAGCAATCTTTTGCGCAGTATCCTCACGGCGTTGGGTGTCATTATTGGCGTGGCGGCGGTTGTGGCCATGGTCAGCGTGGGTAACGGCGTGCGCGAAAGTGTAACTAGCCGCTTTACCAGTTTGGGCACAAATTTACTGACGATCTCGAGCGGTCAAGGTAGAGGCGGTCCCGGTTTAGTGCGCGGTAGTAGCACAGACACCCTCACCCTTGCAGATGCCGACGCCATTCAAGCCTTAAACGATCCACGCATTGCAGGCATTGCCCCAGCGCTCCAAAGTGGCAATCAACAGGTCAAAGTAGGCTCTGTGAATACCACTGCCACCGTGATTGGCACCTGGCCAGCCTATGAAACAGTTCAAAGTGCGCCGGCGGGCACAGGTAGCTATTTCACCCTAGAAGACACAGACAGCCGCCGCCGCATTAGCGTGATTGGCACAACCGTTGCCGATGAACTCTTTCCCGATGTTGATCCAAACAGCATCATAGGTCAAAGTATTAAAATTGCCAACGTCTCTTACGATGTTGTTGCTCTCTTGGCAGAGCAAGCTAGCACCGGTTTTAGCGATCCCAACGCCAACATCATCATTCCGATTGATACCTATTTGCAACGCATTGAGCGCGAGGAATATCGGGGTGAGCCAGTTGTGCGAACCATCACTGTGAACGTGTCAGATGCAAGCGATGTGCTTGCCGTCGAAAGTGATCTCAACACTTTGATGGCTAACTTGCACGAGATTAGTGACCCCGAAGACTACGACTTTAGTATTCGCAATCAAGCAGCTCAGCTCGAGTCCGTGACCGAGGTCTTTTCAACCTTAACGCTATTTCTTGGGGCTATTGCTGGCATTAGTTTGTTTGTGGGTGGCATTGGCATTATGAATATTATGCTGGTGTCTGTCACTGAGCGCAC
>CAZMCW010000325.1:0-5874 GCA_964564405.1 uncultured bacterium | reverse complement strand
CGCAAGCAATCCCGCCAATACCTGAACCGATAATAAGTGCGTCTTTGCGTTCCATCATTACCATTATGACCAGAGGAGGGCTATCTGGTCTGTACGCCGACTATCGTTTGGGGGTTGGTGAACGTAGGATGAGTGTTAGCCAGGTTGATGGCGACCTTACTATGAAGTATAGACAATCATCTATACTTGTACTATTGTGGTGAGTAGAAAAGAGCTCTACTGGCTAGCTGATTCATTTGAAGCACTCAAAGACATGCCTGACGCTGTCCAAGATGCTATGGGTCACGCACTCGATATTGTGCAGCAAGGTGACTACCCTATTGAAGCTAAACCTTTGACAGGTGCTGACTTTCAAGGTGTTTACGAGCTAGTTGTCAGGCACAATAAAAATACTTACTGGGGTGTGTGTGTCGTCAATATAGGTGATGCTATTTATGTCTTGCACGTCTTTCACAAGAAGTCCAAACAAGGCATTAAAACACCATCTAAAGAGATTGATACAATACTCAGGCGTTTGCGCGCGCTTAGAGAGCAGGTTGAACATGACAGATGAGCTACCTATGACCAAGAGCAGTGGGAATGTCTTTGCTGATTTAGGGAGACCTAACTCAGAGGAACTGCTTCTTAAATCACGCTTAACCCAACGCATTGCCAAGACCATTACAGAACGGCAGTGGACCCAAGTCAAAGCAGCTGAGGTGCTAGGTATTAACCAATCTGATGTATCCAACCTAGTACGAGGTAAGCGGCTTAGTCACTACTCGCTTGAAAAGTTATTGGGGTTTTTAAGTGCGCTTGGCTATCAGGTGACGCTAGCTGTTGATGTTGCTCATAAAGCTATCCCTGAAGGAGTTAATAAAAGAAAACCTCTTGAGTTGTACAGCCTCGAGCCTTCGCAAGCTTCACCTAAGTGGCGTGATGTACTTGTTGCTCATGTGGCTGAAGCCCAGAAGCAGTGAGCTTAATTGACATGTAAGTAATTACGCTCTACAATTAAGCCATTAATCGCCATTCGGCGCGACGCCCTCACAGCTTTTGTGGGGGCGGTAATGTTTAGGGATACAGGGCCTTGATGGCGTTCACGATACCCCTAAAATCATCACTGGTTAATCTACCCTCACGATACAGCAAGCGTTTGCTCGAAAATGTCCTGATCTGCGACAGGATGACGTAACTTTGCACGTCGTGAGGCTGGACGTTATAGCTAACCTGCTTGTAAAAGTGTGTAGCATGTGGCTTAGGTGGCACTGAAGTAAGCGCAACACCCCAAAACATAAGCTTATTAAACTTGCGGACGATAAGCACAAGCCGTCTAAACTTCCTGCCTTTGCCATCAGTCTCATAGCCTACGTTATGACTAAAAGAACACCACCACAATTCGCGCTGGTTAAACTCTGGCATTTTGCTAAGGGTATCTAGCTGCTTCTTATGGTCATTCCAAGCATCAAAGTCTTTAGGCATCATGGTCAGCACATACTCTAACCTAAGTGTTGAACTTCAAAGTGTCTTAATCGAGCCCATTCAAAAACCCCATCAGCTATGTTGAAAGGCCAATGGGGTCGCTTGTTGCTGCAGCTTGTAGGGTCACACTAGACTCGGTTTAAGGAAGTGCCGTACAAACAACTCCGTCTCCATTGCGGTCGAGTTGGTGAATGTCATTATTTGTGCCGCCAGCAGCCTCAAAAAAGGCTTGTGCTTCAGTTTGGCTGGCAAAGTCGCTACAGTTGCGGTCTGGCCCTAGCGGGTTGTAGCGGAATGTGGCAGCATCAGCAGAAATGACTTGGGCAGGTGCTTGTGCTTGTGGGGGTTGTGTGAAAAACGGGTTGACGCGTTGCGATGTGCGGTTAGCATTAGCTACTGCCATAAGTGCAGGTGAGGTTTGTATGTTAGAGGTTACAACCCCATTTGCGAGGGTGACGCTGAGTGTTTCATCGCCACTGACTTGCACGCTACCCTCAACAGGTCTAAACATATTTTGCCCGTCGGTCACGGTATAGCTTACAAGACTACCCATCGGCATATTGAGGCTGAGTGGGGTTGTACCAGCAGGGTTACCGTCAACAAATACCATCGCGCCGCTCGGATTGCTCACAAAGCTAATCATGGCGCTTCCTAATGTGCCAAGCATGTTTATGGTTGAGGGTGCAGTCTGCATCATCTGACCCTGCATCATTTGCGTTTGTCCCATCTGTCCTTGCATCATTTGGGGTTGCGCCATTTGGTTAGCGAACGACTCACCCATGTGACTAAACAGGTCAACGCGCTCTTGTGGCGTGGTGGCTTGACCAAAACTAGGTGTCATGGGTGCGTTCAAGAATGCACCTGACCCAGTAGGCAAGTTGGAAATGCTCATTTGACCGAGCAATCCCTGCACATTGGCGAGGTTTTGGTTGTAAGTATTAACTCGATTAAATCGTGCGCCAGCTTGAGCCAGGTCGATGGTACCATCTGGATTCATCATGGACGCACTCGAGGCTGGTACAGCAGCATAATCTGCCTGAGCGGTCTGTAAACGCGCCACAATGTCTTGCGTGTTGGTGCGCGCTTCATCTAGCGATGGAATACGGCGGTCAGGATTCACACCCTGACTTTGGGCAAACTCGCGAATATCAAATTCACCTGCAGGAGCCACGTTTGCATCTGCGTCTACCGAGGTGGTGCCAAAAGTATCAATAATGGGCAATTCACCTTCTGGTAGGAAGCGGCTGTAGAAGGGATTTTGCGCAAGTTGATTGCCTCTGGGAATGCGGGTGCCATCACGCCAGATGCCCCGTTGATTGTCTCTGGCAATCTCGAGCGTCGCGTAAAGCAGTTCAACATACGGAATATCTGGTGGAATCGCCAGCACATCCGCTAAACCTGCTTTGACCAGTTCTAGGTTGAGTTGGGTGTAACGTCTACTTTGATACTCCCAGTCGCCAGCAGGATCAACTACGTAAGCGTAGGCAAACGGTAACGGGTCGTAAAGGTAGGGGTTGGTGACATCAAACTCTAAAAACACCGATTTACCTTCGACCAAGCGTTCCAAATAGCTGGCTGATTCTTCGGGCGCGTCGATGCCGTTTAAGAGCACATCGCGTTGACGCCCTTCGATCATCATGAGTAGGGTTTCACCGTCGATGACGTCAACAGTGGTAAGTGGCCCGCGCAGTTCACCTTCGATAGGGAAACCAACTTGGGCGTGGGCAAAGGAGCCAAACGCAAGTAGCTCGAGCCCACTAAGTCCAATAATTCCTAGCAGCAACAAGCGTTTCATAGCCTCAATATGGCACGTTACGCACGGGGTTTTTGTAAAATTTCAGCCTCTAGCCTACCAAAACCCCTCAAGAGTGACATTTTTAGCGTTAGCAGTTGGTGGAGGAGAGGCTACTGAACAGAAGTCCCAAACACGAAGGGGTTGAATGTCGAGTGGAAGATGTTGCGCGTAGCTCGAGGTTATCACCTTGCTAATGACGGTGATTAATAAAAACATAATTGTTAGGTAGGTGGGATTATCAACAAGCTGGTTAAACGTCCAGTGGGTGACCGTTGCGCATGACGGTGTGCAAGTTGTAATCAAATAGCTCACGGGTACCCTCGCGCTCGTCAATATTCAAAGCAACAATGCCGCTAACGGTTGCTTGTTGCCCCTCAATCAATGAGACAGCAGCACAGGTCTGCACGCCGGTACGAATCCAATCGTCAACTAAAAGCACCTGATGCTCAGCGTTTAAGGCATCTTGGCGTAGCTCGAGCCCACCCCTCGGCTCAGGTAAAGGCGCAAAATCCGTCGTCACTGGGAGTTTACCGGCTTTACGAATGGGGATGAGTCCCAATCTCAATCGGCTCGCGATGGCTGACGCAAGCAGTAAGCCCAGCCCGTCGATGCCTACAACAACATTAGGTGCGTCAACTGAGGTCATGTCAACATTTCTTAAAAGATCATCGAGTAGTGCATCAAACGCAGCGCGATCCGCAAAAATGGGTGTGATGTCGCGGCAGCGCAAGCCCGGACGTTTTAAGGTGTTGGTGTCAATACGGTCTAGATAAAGGTGAGCACGTGAAGTGGGTTGTTGTGTCACAAGTTGACTCATAGCTTTAGCATACGGCCAACAGCAGCTTCACAAGATGCTGTTACAGACGACTGAAGCTGAATGTCAGGCTCGGGAAAGGGAGAAGGGGAGAAAGGGGAAAGGGGAGATTGCAGCAGGTATTACGTACACATCGCACTATCGTGAGTTAATTGTAGGACAATCTTTAAGATGATTTATTACGATGATTGACCTAGTGCGCCTAAGCGGCGGCTGCTTAAGTGGGTAAGGGCCAGGGCGAGTGCGTCAGCAACGTGATGGCTTTCGGGAATTTGCTTGAGGCTGAGTAATGCCCGCACCATGTAGCCAATTTGGGCTTTGCTGGCGCGCCCGGAACCTACTAGTGTTTGTTTGACGTGCATGGGCCCGTAAGTCACAACGGGAATGTTTTGATGCTTGGCTGCCAGCAAACACACGCCGACAGCTTGGCCAACTTTGAAGCCAATGTCGCCGCGCTGCCTAAAATACTGTTCCTCGAGCGCCAGTGCAGCGGGTTTATGCGTGCGCAAAAAACTCAGCGTTTCGTTGTAGAGGGTTTCTAACCTATCTGCTTGCTTAGCTTTACTGCTCGTGCGCACAAGTTTGCTGTCTACGTAAACGGCATCGCGCCCAACTTCTTGGACGGCACCTAGCCCTAAATTGGCAAGGCCGGGGTCGAGCCCGACGACAATCAACGCATTGGAAGATGTAGAGGTGGGTCGAGAGCTGAGCATGAAGTCTCAGAATACCCGCTTTGCAGTTAACAAGGGGGAGGCGTGTCACATCAACAGACCGCCGGTAAGCTGTGGTATGACATTACGCATGATGTGTCATGGGATGCAATACGGATGATCGGCTTTTTGCACACCGCTGAACAACACGTGGCACGGTTTGACGCGCTGCTCAACGCGCGGCAAGCTAGTCTGACTAGACAGCATGTGGTGCGAGCAGATTTGCTCGAGCAAGCCCGTGCCAAAGGACAAACATCTGAGTTAGTTATACAAGTGCGTGATGCGTTGCAAAAGGTCGCACGCGAGGCTAGCGTGGTGGTCTGTACGTGCTCGAGCCTCGGTCAAATTGCCGAAAACCTAGCTGACGAGTTCACTGTGCCCATCTTGCGCATTGACCGTGCTATGGCTGAGCAAGCTGTCCAACAAGCTAAGAACCTGCTTATTTTGGTAACAGTTGAAAGCACGTTGGAACCTACGAGAGAGCTATTTACAGACGCCGTAGATGACCGCGATGTCAGCCTCGACTTACACCTGTGTGAAGGTGCTTGGGAACAGTTTTTGCAAGGGAATATGCAGGGCTACGCTCAAAAAATTACCGAAACGGCATTAGAGCTTACAAGCAAACATCCGTATGACTTAATTGTGCTGGCGCAAGCGTCGATGGATATTGCCCTCGAGCACCCAAACTGGCCGGCGCTGCCAACTGTGAGCAGTCCAAGCTTAGTTGTTGATGCTGCCATTGCCAACCTGCCATCGCCAGCGTAAAAGCACCAGCTAACACATAGCGCTGTTCACAGCAACCTCAACACGACTTAACTAAAATCAACACACCTTAAAATAAAACAACGTCAATCAAGATAACGCAATCACGAGGTGATGATGATGGAAACAGTTCGCTGGGGGATTTTAGGTACAGGCGCGATTACCAAACAAATGGCAGAAGACTTGGCAGTTGTGGAGGGCGCACAGCTTGTCGCCGTAGGGTCGCGCAGCCAAGCAAGTGCAGATGCCTTTGCAGCAGCTTACGGTGCAGCTAAAGCCTATGACAGCTACGAAGCCGTGGCGAATGATCCAGATGTAGATGCCATCTACAT
>CAZMCW010000324.1:0-5885 GCA_964564405.1 uncultured bacterium | reverse complement strand
CAAAGCGACATCAAAATCACTCGTGTTTACGAAGTACAGCGCAGCTCGAGCGTACCCTTAGATGATTCAGACGATGACATTCAAGAGTCAATTTGGTATAAGTTGACGTTCTCTTTGTGTTGGGGTGGCATAAGCATCACCAACAGCGACATACGTTACACACAGTATGTATAAGATAGTTTAGCTGCAATGGGAGCATCTCAAACGGAGTTCAGCTAGCATACCAACGCTTTTACAGTACATTTAACACCATTTTTAGGACAGGTGACACTTACTAACCTAAAGCTGTCAGGTCATAATAAACTTAGACGCTGCAGATCCCTAGATGCTACGCAGATCCCTAGATGCTACAGGGTATTGATGCATAAATCATCAGGCTAGGGGATCATCAGGCTAGGGGATCATTGAGATCAAGAGATCATTGTGCGCGTGGGTTAGACACAGCCATTTGGATTGCCCAACATCACTACTGTCTTATAGCAGTTCCAAGATTGGTTCCCCCACACTGAGTGGGTCGATTTCTACTCCCCTAGGTCGCACGCGCAATTGCCTGTGGCAATTACTCGTGGAAATGCTATTAAAATTGCGACACTATGACAGGCTTCTTATTTAAATCGGTCAATACTATATTCCAACTTCTAATAGTTACGCAGTATACTGCGTAAAACCTTATATAGCAGTTCTAGGATTGGTTCCCCCACACTAAGGGGGTCGATTTCTACTCCCCTAGGTTGCATGCGCAACTGCCTGTGGCAGTTACTTGTGGAAATGCCAATAAACTTGCATGTCGTAGTAGGGCCATTTAGAGCACTATGGGCATACCGTTTACCTAGATAGTAGAATTATTGGTTTATATTTATGTAATTGATGATTGCCTTGAGCTGGGGGTTTCTCGAGGCAATGACTATAGCTAACGTTATAACCAATTGGTAGCTTTATCTAACCAGTAGCTTCGTCTAGATATGAGCAGTGCAGTAACGTCGTGAGCAACTTGTGTCTTGTTAAGCAACTTGTGTCTTGGGTACTAACCCCTGCTCATACCACCACACTTTTGTAACTAAGTACAATTTAAACTGAATGTATTGCTCATCAGATTACAGATTGAGCTAAGTAACGACGGGGGGAAACAAATATCTATTTACTACATTACGGCATGCTGACAATAAGCTGATTTAGGGTAGCTCGAGCTAGGTATGCCACATTAATTTAGTTAAATCTATATAAGTCATGTACTGCGGGGTATTGTCTTGTGGTTGATGCTTTTTGCACACTATTTATAATGATCCGAGCTTTATTGTTTTCGTGATTTTGCTTTAAGTTGTCAGCCGATTACTGATACACCGTGCTATTACTTAGTCAAGAGCGTGAGCATAGCAAAGGCTGGCATCGTCAAGACACTTTCACAATTGTTATGACATCACATGATTTTCGCACTAGCTCACAAAGTTTTTAGGCTATCTACCTTGTCTTTAGGCTATCCATGTCTTTAGGCTAACCCACCTCAGGTTTGTCTCATCATCTTGCAGTGCATCTTGTTGCATGTTGTCAACTATCTCCTACGACCCACATCAGCTAAGGAGGTTTCGTCATCGAAACACTACGCGTCTCGGGAAACTCTCGCCCCAATTCTGTGGCAGGTGCTATTGCAGCACTTTTGCGCAGTGAGGGACAAGTTGAAGTTCAAGCTATCGGTCCTAAAGCGGTCAATCAAGCTGTTAAGGCAATTGCCATTTCACGCAGTTACATTACGCTAGACGGTTTAGATCTAACAACACAACCATCGTTTGTTAAGCTCGAGCTACAAGAAGAAGAACGCACGGCTATTCGCTTTAGCATTCACTCGTATCAGCAGCCGCCAGAAGACCTCGAATAACGCCCGCAACCTTTTAGGGCTCGAGTTAGATATTAACTTGTTTCAGCAAGATGACAAGCTGATGTTTAGCTCGAGCTTGCTAATTGTTAGGTCATGGGTCAAAAAATACGTCCATTATTTTCTTATTAAATCCATATGAAATCTGAGTGAAGTGTCGTTACGTTAGTTAATCTGTATCTACTTATACGTTGGATTTATTGTGCACCTTTGCACCTGAGGTGCGTGTTAATATCACTAGCGTATCCTCAGCCAAGGTTAACCAGCTATGAACATTGACCCGCAACTAAGCAACCTAGCACAACAAGTTGCTATGTCATTATGCCGATAATAAGAACCCACACGTGTTGCTAGCAGCAACGCTAAATTGGCATCACGCAAATTAGTTTATAACCTTTGAAGGAGGTTGATAAGTATGATGGGATCAGGATATTGGGGTATTTTTTTACTCACCTTTGCCATCACAGGGCTTGTGCAAATGTGGTTGCGCAATACCTACAGTAAATACATGAATGTGCCCAACACATCTGGACTTACGGGTCAAGAAACTGCTAGGGCTATTTTAGATGCTAACGGGTTGCAAAGTGTTGGCGTTGAACCGGTCAAAGGCATGTTAAGCGATCACTACGACCCACGTAGCCGCATGGTGCGCCTCTCTGAAACCAACTTTAGCCGTGCTAGCGTAGCTGGTATGGCCGTAGCCGCCCACGAAGTAGGTCATGCTATTCAACACGCAAAAGCTTACGGACCTTTGGAAATGCGCGCGTCTTTGGTACCTGTAGCCAATATTGGCAACCGCTTTGGTATGATTTTAATCGTGATTGGCGCAGTTATAGGTGCTGCTGGACTAGGTATGCTTGGGGTAGCGCTGTTTGCTGCGGCTGTCCTGTTTCAAGTTGTTACCTTACCTGTAGAGTTTGACGCTAGCAAGCGTGCGCTCGAGCAGATGAACCGCATGGGACTGGTCACCCAGCAAGACAGCGCAGGCGCGCGCAGCGTGCTGAACGCAGCAGCTATGACCTACGTGGCCGCTGCCGCAACGTCCATTATGTGGCTTTTGTACTACATGAGCATGTTTTCAAGGCGTAACTAATTACCACACCTCACAAGACCACCTCGTCACCCTCAGTGCCATCCTCAGTGCCACCCTCAGTAATAGCAACAAGACAACTTGCCGCTGACGCTCTGCGCCGTGTTCATCACGGCGCTTTTTCACAAGCTGTACTGGCAAGTACACTTGACGAACGCACGCTTTCCAAGCAAGACCGCAATTTGGTGACAGATTTGCTGTATGGCACCTTGCGGCATCAGATTTTAGTAGACGCGTGTTTGGCACCACGACTTAAACGCCCTGATAAACTACCCCATTTGGTTTACAACGCCCTTCGTTTGGGTACGTATGAAGTCATCGTGCGCGACACCCCTCGGTTTGCAGCGGTTAACACTTGGGTTGAGGTTGTCAAACAGCATGAACCTCGGTTAGCAGGCTTGGTCAACGCTGTGCTGCGGCGGGTTGACGTACCTACAGATGTCCCTTTGAGCACGCGTTACGGTTTACCCGAGTGGCTCTACAACTCATGGCAAACACAGTTTGGCGCTGATCTTGCTGAGCGGATTGCACTGGGCATGAACGCGCCTGAACCTCTTTGGATTAGCGTGTACCACGACCAAGTGCGCGAAAGTCTGGAAGCTGAAGGTTGTGACGTGCATTCTGGACCTATTAAGAACAGTTTGGCGTTACGCCCAAGTAAACCCTTACAGCACCTTACGGCTTTTGAGCGAGGCTGGCTACAACCGCAAAATCCTAGCTCGAGGCTCCCCGTCAACTTGCTTAACCCACCAGCAGGTGCGCGCGTGTTTGACCTAGCAAGCGGCAACGGCATCAAAGCAGCTCAACTAGCTGCTTTGGGCGCTGAAGTTGTGAGTGTGGACAACCAAGCAAGCAAGTTAGACCGAGCTAAGCGCAATCTCGCTAGGCTTGGTTTTATCGCTCAAAACGTCACTCACGATTTACGTACGCCCTTAAGTGAAGCACCTGCGCCCTATGTTTTGCTAGATGCCCCTTGCAGCGGTACAGGCACACTGCGCGGCAACCCCGAACTGCGCCAACGCGTTACCCCAAATACCATTACCGAACTCGCCGGCTTACAACAAGAGCTATTGAGCACAGCCGCTACACTTTGCACAGACGGAGGCACTTTTGTTTATGCGGTGTGTTCCCTACAACAACCTGAAGCAGAAGACAACGCACGTTGGTTTTTGGAAACGCACCCTGACTTTACGGCACTACCTTTTGACCTGCCGGTTCAAAGCATCTGTCAAAACTATGGTCATTACGTTATCCCTGAAAATGGCTTAGACGGTTTTTACATCGCCAGATTTGCTCGAGCTTAAGCTGTACCAGCGCAAATTTACAGGCTAGACTAACCTATGTCATCAGCACTTAAGTCTCTAAGTGAGCACGTCTATTACTTGCCTGGCGGGGTAAACGCCGCAGTTGTCACCAACGGTTTTGGGGAAGCTGTTTTGGTGGATACAGGTCAAGATAAAAACAGCGGCCGCAACCTGCGTAAAGCTTGTGAGGCACTAGGTGTGACGCCTGTAGCTATTATCAACACCCACGCGCACGCAGATCACTTTGGGGGCAACGACTATTTGCTGCGACAGTTTGATGTACCCGTGTACGCGCCACCGTTTGAGGCTAGCCTCATGCAAAGTCCGTTGCTCGAGCCCATCTACTTATTAAACGGTGCCAAACCTTTACCCGAGATGATGTCCAAATGGCTTCTCGCCAAACCGTCGCGGGTAGATACTATCTTGACACCGGGAAGCTTAGAGATTGCTGGCATCACCTTTAAAGTTATCGACACCTCAGGGCACGCCCACGTGCATTACTCGCTTATAGTTGATGGCGTATTACTCGCTGCAGACGCTATTTTTGGCACAAGTTTACTCGAAAAATACCCACTGCCGTTTGGACAAGACATCGGCAACCAACGTGCTAGTGCTGTGCAGTTAGCTGATTATGATGCCAACGTCATTCTGCCGGGTCATGGTGAGCCAACTAAGGTTATTAGCGACTTGATTAAAGCTAATCTCGCAGCTTTTGACAACGCTGCTAACACCGTCTACAACGCGTGCCAAGGTGGGTCAAGTGCAGACATCTTGCGCTTAACCTGTGACAGCCTTGGCATGACCATGACGGATATTCCCCGTTACACCCTTAACCTTTGTACAGTGATGGCCTATTTGAGCTACCTGCGTGACGAAGGCAAGGTCAACCCCGTTTTAACTGACAATCGTTTGCTGTGGGAACAGAGTTAAGCTCAAACCACACTTCAAAGTTCAATCCCCACATCTCCCCTGCTCCCCTTCCCCCATCTCATGAACGTTCACACACATTTTTGTAGAAACTTGACGATGGTTAGCACCTTCCACTTGGTAAGCTAGCCTCATGAAATTCTTTAACTTGATTATTTTAGTGAGTTTTTTGCTTGCTGCTTGCGCGCCCACCGCAGTTGCACCCGAAAGCACGTTTAATTTGTCCGGTGAGTTGCCTGCGAGCGTTAACCAAGGCAATGTGGATATTTACATCGTAGATGAAGAAGGCTTTATTAATGATACCTATGCAGTTATTGGCACAATTACCGTAACTGCCCAAAACGCATCTGCACCTGAACTTGCCCAGGAGTTGCTCGAGCGGGCCCGCAACCTAGGTGCAGACGCCGCCCTCATTCGCGGCCGAGACGGTGATGACGTTCCTGTGCGTTACCGCTACACACGCTTTCGCACAGCTCGAGACGTAAGTCGTCGCTACCCCGTGACCGAGCGCGAAACCTATCAAGGTACGCGGTTTGTTTCCCGTCAGCGCAACCCCGACATCGTCGAAAATTTTAGCTTTATTGACGACTATATTGACGTGCGTGACGGCGTGCAACAGCTCGAGGCAGAACTTGTTATCTACTTGTAGCAGTTCCAAGATTGGTTCCCCCACACTGAGTGGGTCGATTTCTAC
>CAZMCW010000323.1:2000-5960 GCA_964564405.1 uncultured bacterium | reverse complement strand
CTTAGTATTAGTTGCCCACACTAAATGGGTCGATTTCTACTCCCTTGGGTCGCACACGCAACTGGCTGTGGCAGTTACTCGTGGAAACGCTATATTTACCTTAATCATTCAGTATCACTTGCCATACCTGTAGTGGGTCATGCTCTTTGCATCTCTATCTATACCCCCCAGAGTAGTAACTCCAGAGTAGGCAAAAAATAAGGTCAACACGGGTTAGGTGTTGACCTTCAGGGGGGTGGGGAAATGAACGCTACATGGGTTAGCTGCTAATACCGAAGGGGGGCGGTAGTCTAGGCAGCTTGTAAGGCAGGTTGCAACACCGAGGGGGGGAGGGTGTGCAAGTGCGCTTTGCGAACAATATTCATGGGTGCGAAGCGCGGAAGATTGAGCAGCGAAGGATGTTTTGTATTGACGTTCGTTGCAAGGGGAAAAGCTTGTTGTAGCGCAATGAGCATCTCAGCAGATTGTTGTCCGTAGATCACAATGAACGCACGTGTGCCAGCATCTGTAAATTCACGACTAACACAAGCTTTGGCGTTCAAGTCTTGCTCGAGGTCGTCAACGATAACCTCTAGGGCAAGATGCTCTAACAGGTTGCTTGTTCGCAGGATGAGCGATATCATTTCCACACCCGCAGTGTACAAGATCAACTCTTACAAAACTCTTACTCGAGCCGTTTTGTCCCTTGTATAAGGGAAATCTGGTGTTCTAGTCAGGTGTTTAAGGAGCTTACATTAAGACTTTATTAAGGGCTTCCATGCTTTGCTCGAGAACATCTTCAAATGAAGCGGGTAAGGTTGGTGCATTCGCCAGGTTGTCGTCTCGAGCTGTGCGCTCTAGGTCGGCAAAAAGCTGCGAAAGGCGGGTAGCTCCTAGGGTGGCTGCACTCGACTTTAAGCTGTGCGAAAGTTGACGCACCTGTTCAGTGTCTTTAGCTGCAAACGCGTGCCGAAGTTGCGACATTTTGGTAGGCATTTCTTCAAAAAAGATGTTGATGAGCATAGGCACCATGTCTTGTTCCAAGCTGTACGATCGCAGTTCTTCTAGTGCGGCCGTGTCAAGCAGGGGCGGGCTACTTGGGCTGTGGATCTGCTCGTAGGCAGTGAGTGCGTCGCGGATCATGTCAGGACGAACAGGTTTACCCAAAAACGAATCCATACCAGCATCTAAACAAGCTTGTTTTTCGTCTTCAAACGCAGCTGCTGTAAGCGCAATAATATAGGGTTGTGCGTGTTTGGGTAGCATACGGCGAATGTGTTGAGTGGCTGTGAGACCGTCCATCTGGGGCATGTTGACATCCATCATGACCACGTCAAACGCAGCGTTACTGACAGCGTCTTCGATAGCTACTAAAGCATCTTGGCCGTTATCCACAGTGGTTGTGTCATAGCCTAAGCGCTCGAGCACTTTGGCGATGAGTTTGCGGCTCATTAAATCGTCTTCGACGAGTAACACTCGCAAGGGCAAACCCGCATCTGAAGACGGCGGAACTGAACCAGACATACCTTTGTATATCACTTTTAGATAAAGATGAGCGCTAGCTGTGCCACTAAGGTTAAGATATCTAAAGCTTGCTGTGGTTGCGTTCAGGACAGGCCTTGTAAAAGTAAACCAACTCGTATTACTATGATACAGAACGACACCTTCACTTAGCGCCCACCCGAGCATTAGACTCACTCGTAAGACCTGAGCATCAGACTCATGCATGAGACCTGAGCAGATAAATGCACGTGTGCTAAACTCAAAGCGCTATGTCATTGGTCTCGAGGCTCACGAAACTACTGCGTGCTGAAATTGGTAATCGGATTAACTTACCGCGAGTAGGTAGAACGTCCTCAACAGCAGCGAACTCAGAAGATGCTCGCAGAGACACAACTTATACTGACCACACAACCCAAAATGCACAGTCCAAACCTAAACAGTCCAAACCTAAGACGTCTTATGACGTCCGTATTGCTAGTTATTATGCAGCCTTGGAGTTAGCTTATGGGGCTGACATCTACGCTGTCAAGCAAGCGCATCGCCGCCTCGTTAAACAGTATCATCCTGACCGTTTTTACGAGGATACGACTAAGCAACAAACAGCTGGTGAGGTGACCCGCCGTTTAAACGAAGCGTATCAAGAACTTTGCAAGCATCTACAAGCATCTTCTTGAGGTGTGGGTTAACTTTATTGCTACCGGTAAGTGCATCTGAATGCTCGAGACAAACATCCCTCTTAAATCAAAAACATGGTTAAGTGTCTCCATAGTGACCTTGCGACACGAAACGTGAATAAATCACGTTCCTCAACCGCTACTGTATCTGCAAGATACAGATAGGAGATAGTTAGGTGATGTTGCTAGACCCACTTTGCCGATGTTGACTATGTCCGCAACGGCGTAAAATCTTTAATGATGTAAAGTCCATAATGATGTAAAACTCATGATAATATAAAATCCACGATAATGTAAGACCTTGGGCAATGTAAACTTGCCAACAGTCAATGTAATAGCGTTTCCACGAGTAACTGCCACAGCCAGTTGCGTGTGCGACCCAGGGGAGTAGACATCGACCCACTCAGTGTGGGAGAACTAATCCTGAAACTGCTATAAGATGCTGCCATCAACACAGGATGACAGCATCTTACGAGATACCCCTAAAAATCGGTTGAGCAGCATCATGACCGTTATTCGGGTTGCAACAAGCTCAGAATACACACCTTTGAGTTTGACGTGTCACACTGAGATTTTCACCCTTACTTAGAAGGGTATAGGCTTGCTCCTAGAAGGGTAGTTACTCGAGTCAACCGACTTTTCGTACACTCTCCATCTTCTTACAGTTCAGCTTGTTGGTTAGCAGGTTAGCGTGCTACAAACGCAAGCCCACTTGGGTCTTCGATAATGTTAGCCGTGCGAACGCCAAAGTTGATGTTACTCAGGGTTCCCTCGTTGATATTGAGGTCGTAGTGACCAGGATCGCGCTCAGCGATAGTGGTTTCAATCCAATCTGTGTAAGACGGAATATAAGCACGAAAATCATACGACGTGTCTGCTCCAAAACTAGTTATAGCTGTGAGGTAGTAGGTGTCACTAGCGTCTTGCACAAGTAGTGGCCCGCCGCTATCACCCACAGACGATGATGCAAAGTCGGCGTTATCTGTATGTGTCATAAATCCAGAGCACAGCACCGCTGCCGGGTCAAGGTCAGGACGAGGCGGCGCGCTTGGACTGTTTTCCAACAGTTGATCCAAAATAGGAATACATTCGGCTAAATCAGCAATAGGTTGCGTGGCAGCTTGGAGGTCATTGGCAAGTTCTTCAGGATCGCTCGAGACAACACGTATGTTGGTGTTGCCCCAGCCTGTTATAGTTGCTGTGGTGCCGATATTCGCTAGGTTACTCAGCGGTGGGCTGAGGAGGCGTACAGTAGCTTGCGACGAAGGCCGCTCGAGCCGAATCAACAAGACATCATTGAGCCAAACTGGATTAAAGCGGTTCACAAAATTAGGAAAGAACACCAATTCCGAAGCGGCAATGCGCTCACCTGCTTCAGATAGCAGCGTAGTGCGCCCTAATACAGCTTCAATGCCAGCGGCATCAGCGATGGGTTGACCGTTACCGTCTAGCAGACAGTGCGCTGCGGTTACTAACCACTGTGGCCGCACCAGACTAGCTGTACAAAAAATATTGACCCGTGCGTTGGCAGCACTAGCAGGCACAAGCGCAGCGGCAAAGGGAAATTCGTCTACACTGCTTGTCTCACCACCAATAACTTTGCTAACTGCTCTACTCGCATTAGCTGAGGCTAACGATTCGCCAGCTCGAGGTAGCGTTTGCAAGGTGCCACTAGGCGGTTCAATGGCAAGGCGGTACACCCCAGGTTCAAAGCGAAAACTGTAGCGCCCATCTGCACTGCTAAGCCGGTTGGGTTCACCTGAGTCAAAAGCACCATTTTCGTTGCGGTCCCAGTAGACACGAA
>CAZMCW010000323.1:892-1962 GCA_964564405.1 uncultured bacterium | reverse complement strand
CATCACGAAGGCCGTTATCGTTGGCATCTTGCCAGACTTGGCCGTTAACTTCAGCTAAGGTAATGGGTTGCGTTGTGCCACCATCACTACCACCACATGCTGTAAGGGCAAATACAATTGTTAACATAGGAACAGTTTTATACCAAGAAAAATTACGCTGATAAGGTTGAGGGTCTACCATTTCTTCCTCCTGTAAGCCCAAAGAGTCTGATGTTAAACGTAATCTAGCACGTCAATACGTGAGAGCGTTAGGCGCTGAGACGAACAAATAAAGTGAATGGATGATGTGTCTTGTGCCCGTTGAGTATACGCCGTCAGTGACAACAAATCATGCTACTTAGATGAGGTTGACTTGAAAGCAGGTAAGACTTTCCTCGATACACTCAAGACCGTCACAAGTTAGCTTGCCCAAAATCACGGTAGACTTTGGGGCATGGCTGCATGGCTTATTCTTACTGGCGCGTTACTCATTCAAATTGTGGTTGCCACTGTGACGCAGGGTATTCCCACCTTGGCACCGTTTATCAAAACGGATTTGTCCTTGTCACAATCCCAAGTTGGGCTGTTTACCAGTTATATTTTTGCAGGCTTTTTTCTGGGTGCGGGATTGTCGGGCTGGCTCACTGACCGCTTGAGTAGCCGCACGGTACTAATTGGTGGCGCAGCTACGGCCGGCCTGCTTGCGGTGATGATTGGTTATTTTCAAGTTGATAACATTGCGCTAGTAGGGTTACTAGTGGTGCTGGGGCTCATGGGCTCAACGGCGACGCCAGCAGGCGCGCAGGCTGTGGCTCGAGCCTTTGACACGCGTAGACGCGGGTTAGCCATGGGGCTGCGTCAAATGGGTGTGCCCCTAGGTGGGGCCTTAGCCGCTGCCAGTTTGCCTGTGCTGGCTGTACGGTACAGCTGGCGCACAGCTGCTGCTATTTCTGGTGTGGTTGCGTTAGCAGCTGCCATCATCACGCTTATTATTTACAGCCGGCCCTACGTGCGCCATCACTCACGTACGGTAACCAAAGCTAGCCGGCAAGTTTCTGGCAAGCTTTTCAAAAAACCTGTGGTGATTGCCT
>CAZMCW010000323.1:157-882 GCA_964564405.1 uncultured bacterium | reverse complement strand
TATCTCATGCTTTACTTGCGCGATACTTTGGGCATTCCTGAACTGCGGGGTGCAGCCTTGCTCACGTTTGCGCAACTGGTTGGCGCAGTAAGCCGGGTAAGTTTGGCGGCTTTGAGTGACCGGTTGCCCTTTGGGCGCAAACCCATGTTGCTAGCTGTTGTGGCGATGACAGGCGTAAGCGCGCTGTCGATTGCGCAACTTTCACCCCAAACACCCACAGTATTGGTAACAATGATTGTGATGATGTACGCAGCATCTGCACTGGGTTGGCAAGGGCTTTATTTTACGCTGCTTACCGAACTGAGTGACAGCGGTTGGGAAGGGCGCGTGTTAGGGATGGCAACCACCTTTACCTCGTTAGGAATTATGAGCGGCCCGCCGCTGTTTGGGCTTTTGGTCGATGCAAGCTCGAGCTACCGCCCCGCCTGGTACGCCCTCACCGCGGTCGTAGCGACCGGCTTTGTGATGCTTTTAAGCGTGCAAGAAAAGGCTACTCACTCGGTAGCACCAGCCACAAGATAAGATAAGGCAGTAATCCAAAGCCAAATACCAACACAGACACTACAAAGATAATCCGTACAACGGTTGCGTCCATGTCAAAATACTCAGCTAAACCGCCGCACACACCGGCGACTTTTTTGTCTGTTTGGGAAAGCGTTAAACGTTTTTGTGCCATGGGTTACTTTAGCTTGCTAAGCAAACAATTGCAATCAGTGTTGTCGCAA
>CAZMCW010000323.1:0-103 GCA_964564405.1 uncultured bacterium | reverse complement strand
GATGGCTCGAGGTCATCATTTTGAGTGTCTCCATAGTAACTTCGCGATGTGGAACGTGGATGAATCACGTTCCTTAAACGCTACCGCTATCTGTATCTGCAAG
>CAZMCW010000322.1:1507-5977 GCA_964564405.1 uncultured bacterium | reverse complement strand
CCAAGGTCACCATATCGTGATGCTGCGGGGTAGAGATAGGGCGGCGCATGATCTAGCTGCGCAGGTCAAGCCAAAAAGGGTTGTTGGCAGCACTACCCACGAATTTGATGCTCGTGATGGACGTGTTAGCGGCGTGCTCGAGCGCCTCAATACCAGCCCGCAGCTCAAACACAATGCCTTCGTAAACTGCTCTTGCTAAATATGCTGAGGTGTGACGCGGCTGCACCTCTAAAAATGCCCCGCTTGCAGCTTCATCATTGATGGGCGGGGCGGCACCATAAAACTGCGCAATGAACAGAGGAACGTCATCTACGCGCGCACTTGCGGCAGCATCTTGCAAACTTTGGAAATCAGCTATAGTAAGAACATCTTTAAGCCAGGCCAATGAGCTTCCAGAACTGTACATGCCGCCCATTAAATAGCGGTAGCCAGGTAGTACGTGCGGGCCACTGCCAAAACCCCCTGCATGTTTCGGTGAGGCTGTTCCCAATTCGCCAACAAGCAAGCCCTCTGACGTCCCTGAGGAGTCCAGCACCACATCTGAGCTGAGGATGCCACTCGCTAGCCCGGCACAAAGGTGATCGTGACCGCCTATCACCACAACCGTTTTTGAGTTGAGACCGGTGGCGTCACTAGCAGCTTGGGTAAGGGTGCCAAGGGGGGTGCTCGAGCCCTTCAGCTCCGGCAAAAACGCCCCATCTAACTCAGCGGCTGCTAAAACATCTTCTGACCAACACCCCTTCTCAACATCAAACGCCATTGTGCGCGCGGCTAAGGAACCATCTGCAATTTGCTCACCTGTAAGTTGATAGGCTAGCCAACATCCTAAAGGTAGCCACACATGCGCGCGCCGCCACATTTCCGGTACATGCTCACGCAACCAGCACCATTTGTTGACACTGTGAATCGCATTAGGATGTAAGCCTGTGATGTGATACCAGGCAGTGTCACCCAGAACATCACGTAAAAGCTGTAATTGACGGTCTGCACGCCTGTCGTACCACGGGATAATGGGATGGAGTACATGTCCGTTTTGATCAAGCCAAACACCAGCTTCACCCATGCTCGAGACGGCTAGAGCAACAACCTCATCAGCTAGTTCAGCAGTCACTTGCCGCAGTAATCCTGTTACCACCTGCCACAAACCATCCGGGTCGTAGTACGTTGTACCAGCGTCGGATAATGTTGGCATAGGCTCGTAACGATGCGCTAAAACTTTACCCTCAGCATCGTAAGCACCAACTTTAATATGGGTTGTACCAGCATCTATCCCAATGAGCACAATGTGGCTCCAGCCTGTCCTATTCGCTTTTAGATCTTGAGCTCAAAGGTTTACAACCTTGGTTCCAGTTTAACGATGACTTTATACGATGCTGACGGCACGTCCGTGTCATACCAAGGTGGAGTGTGTGTATCTCTAACATCCAATGACGTCTACGGTGAGATTGAGAGCATCATCCTTTAACTGCACCAAACGTAAGCCCTTGGACGATGTATTTTTGAGCAAGGGTAGCAATAATCACGGGTGGAACAATCGCCGTGAGCGTGCGCACTGCTACAAACCAAAACTGAATCCCGCGCGTGTCTACGGCACCGGCCATAAACACGGGAATGGTTTTCGCGCGCAACGTACCCAAGGTCAAGCCAAACAAAAATTCGTTCCAGCTAAACGCAAAGACAATCAACAAGGTGGCGGCCATTGCGGGCGCTGCTAGTCTGAGGGCAATGCGGGTAAACGCACCTAGATATGACGTGCCGTCAACCAGTGCAGCCTCTTCTAGCTCAATGGGCAAATCTAAAAAAGCTTGTCGCATGATAACGACTGCAAACGGCAAGTTGAAGGTAATGTTCACTAAAATAAGTGACGCCCGTGTGTCAATGAGGTTGAGTTGCCGCATGATTAACAGAAATGGCACCACCGTGGCAATGGGCGGCAAAATCCGCTGCGACAAAAACCATAAGGTGAGGTCTTCGTTAGGTGGGCGCTTAAAACGGAAGCGGGCGAGTGCATAAGCAGCAGGTACACCAATGATAAGTGACATCACACTGGCAGATATCGACACAATGGTGCTGTTGGTAAGGGCGCGAATGGTTTCTGGCGTAGACAGTTCCGTGCGCCAGTTGTCGAGCGTGGGTGCGTAGTTGATGAAGGGAATACCCAAACCCGCTGTAGTAAAGGTATCTGCCGGACGGCGAAACGACAAACTAATCGCCCAGTAGAACGGGACAAACCAAACAATGGCAATGGCAATAGCCAGCAAACTAAAGCCAATGGCAAACGCACGCTTTCTCGAGCTAGCCGTCATTGATACACCTGCCGAATCCTGCGGAAAAACATCGCAATAATGAACGCCACAATAATTAAAAGTAGGTAGGAAAGCGCTGACGCATAGCCAAAATCAAAAAAGCGCCGCGCTGCCCGAAACGCGTACATAGTAAACACTTGGCTCGAGACACCCGGCCCACCTTGCGTGAGCGTAAATGGAATATCAAACACCTTAAACGCTTCAGCCAGCCGTAGCACAACCACCAACACAATGGTCGGTTGCAACACAGGCAGTGTGATGTAGCGAAACTGTACCCACGGGCTCGAGGTTTCTAGCTTGGCTGCTTCGTAATAGTCTTTGGGAATCCCTTGTAAGGCAGCGAGTACCACAATAAACACAAACGGTGTCCACTGCCAGGTATCAACAATCATGACCGAGACTAATGACAAACGCGGGCTGGAAAGCCAGGGGATTTTAGCGTTCAGTAAGCCATTAATTAACCCGCCTTCTTCGTTAAAAATGGTGAAAAACAAAAACCCGACGGCAATGGGCGTGGCAAACAAAGGCAAGGTCATCAGGGTGCGTAGCGCATTGCGAAATGGCAGCTTGCGGTTGAACAAAAGGGCAAATAACACACCCAAGACAAGCTGAATAGCCACCCCGCCAAGTACAAAAATAAGCGTGACCCTGGCTGCACTTATGACCTGCGGATCGCTAAACGCGCGCGCAAAATTACCAAAGCCTACAAAAATGTCGCTATCGCCAATGCGCACGTTATAAAAGCTCAAGCGCAAACTGTACAAGAGTGGATAAATCGTAAACCCTAGTAACCACAGCACCGCAGGCATTAAAAACAAGTATTTAAGTCGATTATTCCAGCGCACCTGAACTCCTTACAAGACTTTGTATTGATGATTTTGATAGGGATTTTAGGGGAAGGGTAATATTTTTAGGTTGGTATAGATTTTATTATGAGGTGAGAATTTAGTTGCTAAAAAGCATCTGGAATGTACTCTTAAAATCTAATCCTTAAGCTTGATACTTATGACGCTTAATCTCTTAAGTGATGATTCTCAAGCAATCTTTTCTGGGTAATATCTTTGGGGTTGATGGTTTCGAGATGATGTTTTTGGGTGATAGTTTTTTAGACGACACTCCCTATTAGCGACGCCACAATGTTGTGATACAGGCGTCACAGTGAGTTAAGGAAAGTAAGTCTAGGACAGTGAGTTTACTAGCAGCACCACAATGTGATGATACATGCGTCATAAAATGTTTCGGGTGTACTTGATGAAATCTCCCCTTCTCCCTTTCCCTCCTTCTCCCTTTTCCGGTGTACAACATGCAACATCAATTAGCTGTAATAGCATCCCGTTCAACTGCTATACAACTCGAGCATCTGACTCAACTTGAAACGCCCGCAAGAACATACTCCTGCGGGCGCTCGTAACATGTTTAAGGTGTGTAACCCGTTGCACTTTGGTACTGCTGAAGTTGTAAGTCTAAACCACGCCGTTCCGTGATTTGTGACCACTGGTCAGCCGTGCGGTCAAGTGCTTCTTGCGGGCTGATGCCACCCGTCATCGCTTCGTTGAGGTTGATGTCAAGCGCGCGCCAGTATTCTTCAGCGCCATTAATGCGCAAATAGGGCAAGAACGTTTCTGCAAAGAACGTTTCGTAGTAGGCGTCTAGATAAAAGTTAAGGTCGCTTTCATTCCAGCCATTGTCTATAAAGCCTTGCATGCTGGCGTTGCCGCGCGGTTCTAAAAAGTGAATCGCCGTACCTGGGTCAACGCCGGTCCAACCACGGTAGACGTTCCACAAGCTCACGGGCTCGGTTGCCATGAGCGAATACAGACTGTAGACAGCATCTGGATTAGCTGAGCGCGATGAAATCACCCCGTGCCACGAACCACCTGTGGTGTTGCCAATGATGTTAGGCTCATCGACACTTTCCCAGCTATTGGTGCAGAGGTTGTACACTTCGTCTGAACCGGGTAATACGGAGGCGCCCAAGTTACCTTTAATATTTGAGCGTGACTCGTCTTGCACTAACGCGCCAACGTCTCCCCAAGAAAAGACAAAGACAGCTTTACCGCGCAAGAACCAATCCCACGCTGTACCCAAATCCCAACTCACCTGTGCACGTGGGCCGTATTGGGATAACTCGACAAGGTCTTCTAGCGCGCGTACGTGGCCTTCA
>CAZMCW010000322.1:0-1497 GCA_964564405.1 uncultured bacterium | reverse complement strand
GAATTGACCAAAGGTTCCATAGTTTCTGGGTCAAACCAGTAGTTGTTGGTGCAACGGTCAACCGTGTCGCCGGGGCGCACCACATAAGGTGCAGACATACTCATGTAGTGGAACATGCCTTGCTCGTTTACGCGGTAGTGCATGACGATGCCGTTATCAGGTTCATCGTCGTTGTCATCCCAGTTTTTACCGTCAAAAAACGCCGCAATGTCAATAACATCGCGCCAGGTTTCAACCGGGAATGGCATGGGCTCGCCCACTTCAGCTTCGTATTGAGCTTGCCAGTCAGGACTGCTGAGGATGTCATTGCGCCAGTACAACACTTGCCCGTCCGAGTCGTTCATGGTGCCGTAGAACTGACCTTCCCAGGCATGAATCTCACGCAAGGCAGGTGGCCACCAGTCAGTGTCCCACTGCGGGAAGCGGTCATCGGCAATGTAATCATCAATGGGCACAATAAATTCTGGGGTTGCATACTCGCCCATGTACCACGCGGCTTGTACAAAGCCATCAAATTGACCAATGCCTAAGCGAAGGTCGTTAATTGTCGTGGGAAGTTGCTCAGCAAGGGGCATCTCCACAATGTCTAATGTCGCCCCAGTGAGTTCTTGCCAAGCTGGACGCAGTTGGTGGAGCGGCCCAGAAATGCCACCTTTGGGCCCGCCACTGTTAACTGTAATGGCAATGCGCTCACCTGCAAAAGGCTGCTCGCCAGGCGCAAACAAGGTACCTACTTCGTCAGCAGGAATGGTAATACGTTCTTGGTCGTCTAGGGTGATTAAGGTGAGGCTGCCGTCGTCGCCCCATTCAACATTTTGGGCGGTTGCGACTGACAACACGCTTACAACCAGTAATGTCAGCAGCCAACATAAACGCTTCATCAAGGTATCTCCTTTGTGGGTGCATCTAAGCATCTTTAACATTAAGACAATTTTTTGGCATTAGCACTAATTATGTTTCACTATGATGTGCCTAAGGATTCTTAGATGCCGCGTCAGGGCTTCTACTGTGACGGTTTAATCACACTCCTCATGAATGACAGTTTGCTCGATGTTCTATAGAAGCTAACCTGTGCTACAAGGTTTGAAGGATTGTCTATTGTTGAACGTATAAACTCACTTGCGGTATCAACTAGATTGGACGTGAGAACAGCATGTTGTGAACGCTAACAAACAGCCCTACAGATATTCTCTTCAAACAGGTAAACTCAAAACCGCTCGAGCCAAGCTACCTGTATCAGATAACATCAACTGCGTGACGTGGGACGCTAAGTCAACCCTCAACAACCGCATACGCCAACCTTGCTAAAAACAAAGATGTACGACAACAACTAAAACTAAACTTTGGTGTGGTCAAATGATATAGCGGGAGCTCGAGCCCTGTCAAGCAACTCACATATTTGATTGAGGAATTTTCTTTTGAATGGATTAGCCCACGGTGTAATACCAAATTGACTCTTGAATGTCATAGTCTGAATCATCTAAGGGTACGCTCGAG
>CAZMCW010000321.1:2500-6002 GCA_964564405.1 uncultured bacterium | reverse complement strand
TTGTGCCGCACCGAGCTTGCCCAAGTCGCCTAGTAATTTCAAACAACTTGAACCCCATAAAGAGCGAGGTTAACTCGTTCTTTTCTTTTTGCTCGAGGTGGATGTTGCTGCATCTTGCTAATACCAAAACGAATGATCAAAACAAACGAGGAGGCAACATGTTGCCTCCCCTAAAACAATTATTTTGGTGAGTTTGCCATTACATGTTGGCAATCAGTTGTTCCCCACCACGCAACAGGGCATACCACCAACCGGGTAGAAGCCCTAATAAGACTGTACCCAACGCAGCTATGGTAATGGCTACATACGTTGCTGGGCTAGTGTGGTTGATCGGGTCGTACTCAGCATCACGAAAGTACATGTAAACAATCGGGCGAAAGTAGTACACCACAGCAACAGCACTGGTCAAAATACCGACCACCGCCAAATACACATAGCCAGTCTGTAAAGCCGCACCAAAGACAAGCACTTTGCCTGTGAAGCCGGCTAGTGGTGGAATGCCAGCTAGTGACAGTAAAAATAACGTAAGCATAGCGGCGAGTAAGGGGCGCTTGGTACCTAGGCCAGCAACACGCTCGAGCGTATCGCCATGATCGTAGTTATCTGTAATGAGCGTGAGCACCGCAAACGCACCAGCATTCATAAACGTATACGCTGTCAAATACCAAATGATTGCACTGGGCGCTAGATTGCCCGCGAGTACAGCCATACCCAAATAGCCCGCGTGCGCCACTGCCGAGTACGCCAGCATCCGCTTGATGCCCCTTTGTTGTAGAGCAGCTAGGTTGCCAACAAGCATGGTGAGTAATAAGACAACAACTAATACCTGTACAAACACCGTGCTGATGTTGGGAATGAGCAACGTGAATAAACGAACCAATCCAGCAAACGCACCTGTTTTCACTACTACACTCATGAACGCCGTAACTGATGTTGGCGCGCCCGTGTAAACATCTGGTGCCCACTGGTGGAAAGGGGCAAACGCAACCTTAAACCCTAAACCCGCAAGTAAAAACATAGCAGCTAAGGTTGCTAAACGCACTTGGTCAAAATCTTCTTGCCCAAGTATGCCCACAATACCTGCGTAGTCAAAGTGACCCGTGGCACCGTAAGTTAAGGCAATGCCGTAAATGAAAAATGCGGAGGCAAACGCGCCCAGCAAAAAGTATTTGAGCCCAGCTTCTTCGGACTCACGGGAATTTTGTCGCCAAGCAGATAGGACGTAAACAGCTAAAGACATGATCTCTAGACCTAACACCAAGGTGATGAGGTCACCAGCTGCTGCCATAATCATGGCACCGGTGCTACTTAGCAAGATGAGCGGATAGTATTCAGGGTGCTCGAGCCCCGTCCTGCGCAAGTAATCAAAACTTATAAGAATCGCAATGACTGCCCCTAAAACAATCACCATGTTAAACCCTAGCGACATACTATCGGCTAGGTAGCGCAAGCCAAAACTACTGACCATACCAGCATCTTGAACTTGAGTGAACAAAATAACCGTAAATCCAAACGATATAGCCAACCCAACGAGTGAAAGTACCGCACTGATACGCGTATCCGTCACAAACAGTGCAAAAATCACAATAAACGAGGCACTTATGAGCAGCGTCAGCGGCGGTGAAAAGGCTAGCCAGTTGACATCAATCATCAGTTACCTCCCACAAGATTCTGCAAGCTCAGCTGAGACGTACTCGCCAGTGTATCCGGCATACGCTCGCGGATGTCTTCATCTGGGATAGGCTCTGGCGTATCCTCGAGTGGCGTATCAGGTGCTGAAGGTTCGGGCAGCATCTCATTATCTGGCGCAATCTCACCATGAACAGGTACGCTGGGGCGCTGCGCACTCAAGCGCGCTTGGGCGTCAATCTGAGCAAGTTGTGGGGAAGGCGCAATCCCTAACCAGAGGATGCCACCCACAACAGGCACAAGCACCAAGACCTCAAACAGAGATGCATCATTGACAGGCTTGCTTTCTTGACCTTGATAAATTCGTTGGAATATATTGACGCCGTAAACGCCAGCAGCAATGACAGCGAGTGTGGCGATTACACCCAACACCGGAAACGCTTGATACGCCCCCATGAGGCTCATAAATTCACCGGGGAAATTGGAAAGACCAGGCACGCCGATGCTGGCAAACAACACAAACATGCTGATGGCAGCAAGCGTGGGCGCACTTTTGGCGAGTCCGCCGTAATCATCCATTTCAAAACTCTGACGGCGCGCATAAAGCATTCCTGCAATCAAAAATAGCCCGCCAGTTGAGGCCATTTGTGCGGCAATTAAGTACATAGCTCCGCTGAGGCCGGTAGCGTTTAATGCAAACACGCCTACCCCAGCAATCCCCATGTGAGATAGCGACGCATAGGCTAAAAAACGCTTGAGATTAGTTTGTGCTGTAGCAATAATCGCGGCGTAAAGCGCAGTGATAGCCGCTAAGGTCATCATAAGTGGGGATAAGCTCATAGCGGCGGCTGGTAGGAGTGGCAAGGCCCATGCAAAAAAGCCCCACGCGCCCACTTTGTAAAGCGTACCTGCCACATCAGCGACACCAGATGGATGGTTTTGCTCGTGAAAGTCAGGGAGCCACATGTGAAACGGCATCAGGGGGACTTTGACCGCAAAGGCAATGGCAAACCCCAAAAACAAACTGATTTGCACACTTGGCGCAAGTTGCGGTGTGACCGTCAATAGGTCTGCTAAGCGGTAACTTGCCGCACCCGAAAGTGGTCGCAACGCCAAAATGGCAATGAGCATTAAAAACGAACTGGTGACTGCATAAACAAGATATTTGAGCGCAGCCTCGCGCCGTTTTTCGCCACCCCATACCCCCAACATGATGATGCTAGGAATGAGCGTAGCTTCCCAAAAGATGTAATAAAGCACTAAGTCTTTGGCAAGGAATAACCCGTTGAGACTTGCCTGCATCAATAGAAGTAGGGCAAGAAAGGTGCCTTTGTGGCGTTCTAGAACCTGACCTGCTACAACGACAGTTGGAATAACCATAAGTGCAGCCACTAGAATGAGCGTGCGTGCTGCGCCGCTACTGTCGATAGAAAAGTAGGCCTCGAGCCCCGGTAGCCAGCGCACATCCAGCCCACTCGCAGGTAACGCTAAGGCCGCAATAAAGGTAAGCGAACTGCCAATAATCGCAATGATACGCTTAGCCAGCACGTCCATGGGCAACCACAGAATAAGTGCTGTAACTAGCGGTAGAACAATTAAAAGTAAACTCACTGTCCACCTCCAGCAACCAGCACAACCACAATCAGCAAGGTCACACCGGAAAGAATGGCAAGTGCATAAACTCTAACAAAACCCGATTGAAAAAGACTAAAGAGACGCGAAAGAACGCCCACTGAGCTAAGTGACCCGCGAATGCCCCCATCCACCACAACTTTGTCAGATTCAGAAGAAGCTGCAGCAAGGTATTCTGCTGGACGGGTAAAAAGCTTGGCATAGAGCCAGTCAAAACCAAAAGCACTATTGGCAAGCTCGG
>CAZMCW010000321.1:0-2490 GCA_964564405.1 uncultured bacterium | reverse complement strand
GCCCGAGTGTTTGTGCCCACTGCTTAGCAGGCTCACCCTGTTTAAGGGCGTAGACCCAATAGGCATAGCCAAGCCCGCCCAAACTAGCAGCAATAGATAACATCATCAAAATCCACTCAATAATAGCTGGTGGATGCGCGAAGGTGGCAGCAGTTTCAGTGACAGGTGCTAACCACAGCTCGAAGCGATTGGCAAACGCAAACTCTGGCAGACCCAAGTAACCCGCAACCACACTCATAAACGCCAAAATCATCAGTGGCAAGGTCATGACTAGCGGGGATTCATGAAGGTTACGGCGCGTTTCTAGGTCAAAGCGTTCTTCACCTCGAAATACCAAGTAATACCAACGGAACATGTAAAACGCGGTCATCGCCGCACCACCGAGCAGCACCAAGTACAACAAGTGGCTACCGTAACCCGCAACTAGCTGACTATTAAATGCTGAGGCTAGAATGGCATCTTTACTAAAAAACCCTGCCAAAAGTGGTACACCCGAAATGGCCAGAACTGCTGTGAGCGCAGTGAGGTGGGTAATGGGTAAGTGCTTGGCGAGCCCACCCATCTTGCGCACGTCTTGTTCTTCGTGCATAGCGTGAATCACGGAGCCTGCTGCTAAAAAGAGGAGGGCTTTGAAAAACGCGTGGGTAAACACATGGAACATACCTGCCCAATACGCGCCCACACCCACGCCCACAAACATGTAACCAAGTTGGGACACGGTTGAGTACGCAAGAATTTTTTTGATGTCTGTTTGGGTGAACGCGGTTGCTGCGGCAACAATTGCTGTGAGCGCACCTACCCAGGCTACCGCTGCGGAGGCTTGTGGGGTTTGGGCAAATAGCGCGCCTGAACGTGCAACTAGGTAGACACCGGCCGTAACCATCGTCGCTGCGTGAATAAGGGCAGACACAGGGGTAGGACCGGCCATGGCGTCTGGGAGCCAGACTTGTAAGGGTAGCTGGGCAGATTTACCAGCTGCTGCTAGTAAAAAGAAAAGCCCAATGACCGTGAGGATGGTGCTACCTGACTCGAGCCCCTGCGCCGCTTCCCCAACCTCCGCAATATTTAGGGTGCCAAACGCAAGCACACAGGTGAACATGGCTAGCAAAAAGCCTACATCGCCTACGCGGTTCACGATAAACGCTTTGCGAGCAGCATCGGCATTGACCCGCTCACCGTACCAAAAGCCAATGAGCAAGTACGAGCACACGCCCACACCCTCCCAGCCTATAAACGTCAGCAAGTAAGAGTCAGCTAAGACGAGAATTAACATGGAAGTCACAAATAAGTTGAGGTAGGCAAAGTAGCGGCTAAAATTCACATCTCCATGCATGTAACCCAGCGAGTAAATGTGAATGAGCAAGCCCACCCCGGTGATGATGAGCATCATCAGGACGCTTAAGCGGTCAAGTACAAACCCGAGCGAGAGATTAAACCCACCTGCTTGCAGATAAGACCACAGAGGCACGCGGACGCTGTCTGTTTGCGTAAGTTCTACAAACGCCAAGCACGCTAGTACAAAAGCAAGCCCAACCGCACTACTGGCGATGATACCTGCCCACGGTTCTTTGAGCTTTTTCCCAAGCAAACCTGTGGTGAGTGCGCCCAGTAGTGTGATGAGAGGCGCAAACGCAGCAATGGCAACAGTCATAGTCTCATCCCCATCACAGCCTTACCTGGGCAAGCCCGTCTACATCTGATGACGTGCGGTAGCGGAAAATTGCCACCAAAATACCTAAGCCCACAGCTACCTCAGCAGCGGCAATCGCCAGGATAATAAACACTGCCGCTTGACCGGATAGGGCAACGTCTGCACCAGCAGCACTCCACTGGCGAGCATATGCAACGAGCGCTAAGTTAGCAGCGTTGAGCATAAGTTCAACCGACAAAAAAATCATAATGGCACTGCGGCGGGTAAGCACCCCGAGCGCTCCGATGGTAAAGATGATGGCGCTTAGTGCTACGTAATATTCGGTAGGTACCATTAGCTACTCACAGCCTCGAGCGGCCGCTCAGCTTCAGACTCTTGGGCAGTAACCGCTTTGCGTTGCACCAAACTCACGGCACCAATAATCCCAGTAAGCAGTAACACGCCAACTAGTTGAAACGCAAGTACAAAATCACGAAAGAGCGCTGTGCCGATGGCCTCTGGCCCGCCGCCTGCTAGGGTGGCATCAATGACCTCAGGCTCGGGCAGGGGTGGCGTGTTTTGCGTTACAGCGGTTATGAGAGCGAGCCCGGCTACGGCGGCCACCCCATATGCTGCTGGTCGGAGCCACTTAAACGCACCGGGACCGGGGTCTTGTTGAACATTGAGGAGCATAATGACAAACAAAAAGAGCACCATAATGGCACCCGCGTACACAATCACCTGAATGGACGCCAAAAAGTGCGCTTCTAGCCCCACATAAATGGTGGCTAAGGTGAGTAGCGTCCCCACCAGCGACAGTGCCGCATGGACAGGTGTCGCGGCCGCCGCCGGGATGATCC
>CAZMCW010000320.1:4073-6003 GCA_964564405.1 uncultured bacterium | reverse complement strand
AGATAATCCAACACGCATCCAAGCAGAAGCGTCTAATACAGTGATGGGCTGGCCAGGGTCTACAAGTGTATCTGCAGATGGCACACTGGCATATGTTGTGGCAAGTCGAGGGATGCTCAAGCGTTCTATAGAACGTGTTGACGGCGTCTGGGTAGGGTTTCCGGTGAGCCGCAACCTAACAACGGTCAACCTTGAGACAGGTGAGGTTGTCAGCCAGATCGACGTGTGCCGTGAACCCATGTCGGTTGATATTGCACCTTCTGGAGATTGGCTCCTCTTGGCTTGCCGTGACGATCAGAATGAATTAACCGTTGTGCTACTTGACAGTGAGGGCCTGCCAGCCGATAGTCGTGCGTTTGATTTAGAAGTGCCCTCGTATGCAACGCGTGACAATGCGACAGGCGCAAGCTACGCGGTTGTCCATCCAAGTGGTCAAGCTGCTGCCGTTATTTTAGACGATCAAGCAGTGACGCTGGCGCGTTTAGACGTAGATGTTGATGGCATGCCAATGTCAGCTACAGCTGAGACGCCAGAACTTTACACAGACCGCTGGCTCAGCGTTGCTCGCTGGACGCGCAGTGGCAATCACTTACTGGTTGCAGATGTCGCTTGGGGCCCGCGTCCAACGGATGCTGTGTTGAACGGGCCTGGTGCTATTTTGTCGCTCGCACTTTCACCCGAAGATGATGCTCGAGGTCTCATTTCGGAAGCCACCGTCTCCAAAAGCCCTGAAGCGTTCGAGATGAACCGCGCAGGTGACTTACTCGCTGTGGTGAACATGGAACGTACCTACTTGCCCGGCGGGCCGCTCAGTTTGGTGCCTGCTCGAGGTGCCTCGTCTTTATCCCTTGTTGGCGTTGATGACACAACAGGAATGCTTACAACCTACGGCGAGCCGGTTGGTTTTCGCGGCGTCCTCCCTGAAGATGCCGTGTTTGATGCCGACGGCGACCAGATTGCTGTTGTGGTTTATCAAGATCATGATGCCCCGCGTAGCAACGGCTGGCTCAGCTTTTTTGATGTTGACCGTAGCGGTGCAGAACCAACGCTAACCCTCACCGACCGCCGGATTGACCTACCGAGGGGCGCGCATGACCTCGCCATCATCGACTAGAGCGTCACGAAATATGATGCTATCAACTAAGCTTTCAATCAAGGCATCTTCATGATTTTTCAAGAACTTGTTCCTGGTTTATGGCAAGCAGGGACAGCCGTGACCAATGTATTTGTGCTTAAACCTAGTGATAGCGACGCGCTCACGCTTATTGATGCGGGCACAGCAAGTTTCTCGAGCAAGATTGTCCAAGCTAGTAAGAAACTTGGAGAGATTACAAATATCATTGTCACACACGCGCATCTTGACCATGCTGGTGGACTTGCAGGCGTCGTGAAGCAAACGGATGCCAAGGTGTGGATGCACCCGGAAGATGCCGCCTTAGTTGCGCAAGGCCGTTGGGCGAGACCGTACAAACCCGCGCCAACGCTGTTGGGGCAACTGGCAACGTGGCTTTATATCAATCAGCAGTCAAAACGCATTGCGCCAGTATCAGGCATTCAACCTGTGCTAGAGGGTGACGTGCCCCCGTTTGCAGGTGGCATAGACGTGTATCACATGCCAGGACACAGCGCAGGACAAATTGCGTTAGGGTGGACGTCTCCCAACGGTCAACGGGTGCTTTTTGCAGCCGATGTTTGCTTAAATTTGCTGGGACTCACTGAGCCATTTTTATACGAAGACCGTACTCTAGGGCTGCAGAGTATACATCGCTTGGCTGAGCTTACTAAGCAGGCAGATGTTGTGGTGTTTCAACATGGCAAAGCTTTATATGCACCCGAATTACACGTGCAATTTGCACACTTTGTAAGGAGATATGCACATGCTGCGCAAGTTGTCTAACCGTCAAATTTGGGTTGTGCAGCAGATGCCTCG
>CAZMCW010000320.1:0-4063 GCA_964564405.1 uncultured bacterium | reverse complement strand
TATGTTCTTAATCCCAGGATTACTCAAACTCCTCGTTCCTTTTGACACCCTCGCACCCAATTATGGCGCTGGTGAGCCTTTTATGCGAGCACTATGGCAGACGGGGTTTGTGTTTCAGCTTGTGGCACTTCTTCAAATTGGTGCAGGCGTGTTATTGCTGAGCAACTTATTTGTGCCCTTAGCTATTACGCTGCTTGCGCCTATCGTTGTCGTGATTGTGGGCTACAACCTCGTGATTGCGCCCAGTTTGCAGGGAATAGTAATGGCTAGTTTAGGGCTTGGGCTCGAGCTATACCTTGCCTACAGTCACCGTCATATCTTTCGACCATTTTTTTGAACGCAATTCAATATCGCGTGACGACACTAAACCATTGAATCATTAAATCAACCACATACTTACAAGGAGTTCACACATGCAAGGAAAAACAGTCATCGTCACAGGTGCAACCAACGGCATCGGTAAAGCCATCGCCCACGACCTCGCCAAACAAGGCGCACGTACCGTCATCATTGGCAGAAGCGCACAAAAGTGTAGTGCGACGTCTCAAGAGATTCGCCAGCAGACGGGCAATGACAACATCCACTATTACGTTGCAGATTTGTCTAAGCAAGCAGATATACGAACCTTGGCGAGCACCTTAAACGACGATCTAGACAGACTAGACGTACTAATAAACAATGCAGGCGCATGGTTCACAACACGCCAAGAAAGCGCAGATGGCATTGAGATGACGTGGGCGCTGAATCATCTCAACTATTTTTTACTCACTCATGAACTACTGGATGCCCTCAAGCAAACCGCTCAGCAACACGGTGAAGCACGCATCATCAACCAATCTTCGATAGCGCACCTAGACGGGCGTATCCACTGGGATGATGTGCAGTTTGAACGCACTTGGCAAACCGAAGGCAAAGGTCAATATGGCGCGGGTTGGGCTGTTTACAGCCAAAGCAAGTTAGCCAATGTGCTTCATGCGTTGACCTTGGCTAGGAAACTCAAAGACAGTGGCGTGACTGCTAATGCTGTTCATCCAGGAGTTGTGGTGACAGGATTTACCCAAAACAATGGCCTCATCTACAAGCTAGCGGCTCCGTTTCGTCGCTTGCGCTTGCGAACCACTCCACACGACGGTGCTGCACCTGCTGTTTACTTAGCCTCATCAGTGGATGCGCATGGTGTTACGGGTAAATATTACGGTCCGCCGCATACAGAAGAAGAGGTTAACCCGTTAGCGCATGACATAGACGTTCAAGAGCGTTTGTGGGAGCTTAGTTTGCAGCACGTTGATGCTAAAGTCGCTGTACTTACTTAATAACAGCTAGTTTTAGCAGTTGAATACGTGTTGTTTAGTCGTCTGCTGCTGGTTCGGTCACCCCGGTTGATATGTGTTTGGGAATGAGCGTCCAAAACCACGTAGCTAACCCGGCAGCGGCCAGGCCGGCTCCTAAAAAAGCCCCCTCGAGCCGCCACAGATCTGCCACTAATCCAAACACCAGCGGGCTGGTCACTTGTGCCAAGCGGTTGCCCATTAACCGGAGTCCTAGTGCAAAGCCACGTTCATTAGCAGACACGGCGTTGGCCATCATCAACACACTGAGGGGTTGTGAAATGCCGCCGCAGACGCCAATAACTACTGTAAACAGCACGAACAAAGCTGTGTATTGACTTAGCCCAATACCAAAAACTGCCACGCCAACACCCGCCATGACCAACAAAAGCGTTCGGAGCCTCGTTTTGAACAGCGCAACAGCATTGGCAATAAACGGCCGAACAAGCGTAGAACTAAGCGCTCGCAAACTCAGCAGCAAACCGATAGCACTCACGCTGTAACCAAGTCTATCTAAAAGTACTGGAAAAAACGTGCTGTACGCGCGTTGGGTCAGTAAGATAGCGAAGCTCGAGAGAATGGCTAGTTGTGCACCGCGAAGTGTCAAGATGCTGCGTACATTGGTTAAATTTGGGGTCATACGTTTTTGAGAGGTTGCTGCGTTAGACGTTATCTTGGGGGTGCTATCAAGCCGTTTCGAGAGAAACCAAGGAATTACCGGGACCACACAGGCGACAGCAAACACCACACGAAAACTATACGCATCTGCTAGACTGCCGCCAATGAGTGGGCCGAGCATTTGCGCGCTCGAGATCATCATGGCGTACCAGCCCATATAGCGCTCTTGTTGTTTGCCAGTGGCGAACCCAGTGATAAGCGTTTGTGAGGCAACAATCAAACTTAAATGTGACGTCCCAAGCAACATTTGCGTCACAGCTAAGCCAGGCAGGGTTTCCATTAGCAGCACAGCTAAGGGGGATAATGCAAAGCCAGTGACCCCTACACCGATAAGCGTGCGGGGGCCAAAGCGGTCAACCAGGCTGCCAAAAGGAATCGCTAAGAAAAAAGATAACCCAAACGCAGCCGCATCTAACAGGCCGACAACCGCTAACGACGCACCCAAACCTGTTGCATAAACGGGGACCAAGGGCGTGATGAGCAAGCCTGCCAGCGTCGTCACAAAGACAATGACGCAAAGAAGCACAACTTGCTGCTGTTGGTTGTAGGTCATAGCACCTCAAATGTTTAAGTAGGTTTTAAGGAGATGTCGTTTACAGCATTGGTTGAATCAGTGTCACTACAATAGAAACGGACACTAGCGCGCTCAGGGTTGAAAACACAACAGTGCGCGCAACTTCTTCGGCGTTGTCACTAAACTCGAGCGCCAGCATAAAGACCATCACCGCAGGGGGCATCGCACCAAATAAAGTCACAACAGCTAAATCAATATCGCGCAGTCCTAACCCGTAGGCAGCTGCAAAGGCAATACAAGGTCCCACTAATAAGCGGAGGCCGCTAGCTAACCAGTTGACGCGGCTAGGAATGGGTAAGCCCGTGCGCTGAATTTGCATGCCTAGTACAAGTAACACAAGTGGAATAGCGGCACCTGCTAAAAGCTCTACACCTCGAGCAATCCCCAGGGGCAGCGACCAGCCTGCCATGTTAAACGTGAACGCAGCAAGGGCAGCCCACACGACAGGAATAGACAGCACAGATGCTACCAACTTGCGCGGGCTAGCACCTTCTGAAAAAATAATTGGACAAACGATATAAAGTAGTACCGTGGTGGTGACGTAAAGTACCAGCGCCCGTTCTACGCCCGCATCGCCAATGGCAAATAGGGTCACCGGGAACATGAGGTTGGCGCTATTCACAAACATACTGCTAGCAATCACCCCACGGCGGGCAGACGCGGGTAAGCGCAAACTGGCTAGGCTCGAGACCACAAACATGCCAATGAACATCGTAAAAAAAGCGGCTAGTAAGCGGCCTACATTGGCGGGCTCGAGCGTCGTGCGCGACAGTGAATTAAAAATGAGTGCCGGGGTCGTGCTATAAAGCGCCAAGCGGTTGATGGATCTAATATCTAGCTTTAAGTAGTACCCTATAAGTGCACCAATGGCCATAATGACGAACGCGGGTAAGACAACGTTGAACAACGTAGAAAAAACAGCAAACATAGTGTGAAGGCGCTGGTTAACGTTATGTTGATGTCGTCAAGTTTGCATCTGCTATGTAAGCAGGTGTATACAATATGCAATGTGCCAAATGCAGTGCACTAATGGATGCTCCTGACGTGAATGCGCCTATTCCTCCTTAAAACTTGTGGTGGTTTGGAAAACGACCTGCTAGGCTCTTGATGGTTCAGCGTGGGCCGGCTCGAGCCGGCGAACTTAACCTTAGCTTAACCCTAGCTGAAGCATATGTGTGCATTTGGGTGATGACTAAAGTTTGTGCCTTGTCTGACTGCGAGTATCAGTGATGTGTTTGGCCTGGTAAATGGTGCCAGCTCGTGCCTTTTTACGCCACGGTCGCGCTTTGTTTAAGGGAACGTCCCAACGAGGCTCATCTCGGTTAAGCATGTGGAGAGTGACATCAGCTTGATTGGGCGCACACTGCGCTACAACCTCACCAGAGGGGCCAATAATGCGGCTAGGGCAGTCAGCGCTCATCTGGGTGGGTATTGAAAAACTGAGCCATAGGTTATTACACGCAGCATGCCCTTGAGCTTGAAT
>CAZMCW010000319.1:0-6040 GCA_964564405.1 uncultured bacterium | reverse complement strand
TTTTATTTCATCAAGGACTTGCTGGACTTGCGACCACTTCAGGTTACTGGTAATGCCACCTTGGGCTTGAAAACTAAACGGGTCGTCTTCGGTAAACCAAGCTAGAACTAAATCCCACGTCATCCGTTTTCTGCTGTTTAAATTTCCGTAGAGGACAATAGATGCGCCGTAGTCGTTGTCAAAGCGGTAAATGCGTTGTCGCCAAGAGTTAAAACGCTCAATAAGTGAGCTGATGCTGGGGTCATTAAACGCGTGACGGAACAGTCTGTACTGCCCATTGTAAATGAGGTTGCCCTCATGGCGATCACTAAGTTCAGAGATAATCAAAGCATCGTCCATAGGCCATTATAGTATAAATTGCCAGCTTTCTGTGAGAATATTAAAACGTAAATTAGTTTACGGAAGTTTCATCTTATATATAAAATTGATTCCATCATAATTTTGTCTAATGGTGGGTGTACAAGATGCTGTTGCACATGGCTGGCGTGTCATTTGGGTCGTAACAAAGGGAGAAGGAGAGCAAGGGAGCAAGGGAGCAAGGGAGCAAGGGAGATTTCATCAGTTGGCGGCAGGACATCAGTCCACCAGCTAGCTACTATAAGCGTCAGCCTTCACGCATGATGTACCAATTTATTGTGTAATTGCTATAAATCCCTGAAAATTACACCGTTGAGGCTGAGCTTGCTTGGTGGGTATGTAGCAAATTGTTTGTGTGCATGAGTAGACCCTGAGTAGATGCATTACGCCTAACGTTCAAGGAAGGTAATGCCAGATACGGTGAGGTGATTTTTAGTGCATTCAGCGCTGTGCTGTGTGTCTAAAGGAGTTTGATGTGAGTCAGCAACAACCCTCGCCTGAGTTAGATATTAAATCTGAATCAACATCTGAGCTAACTGTCAAATCAAACGCCCTACCTCTAGGACGTATGCCGGCTGAGTGGACGCGCCATCAGGCAACGTGGATTAGTTATCCGTTCGACAGTGGTATTTGGCATGCTGAAACGTGGCCAGACTTGCTCGAGCACGTTCGTGATGAAGTTGCTCGGCTCATTGCCACGATTAGCCGCTTTGAGCCTGTGGTGGTGAACGTGCGTGACAAAGCGACCGAAGCAGACGCCCGTTCAAAACTAAGTGGACTGTGCGATTTGAGTGCCATCAAGTTTTTTCGGATGCCTTTAGATGATTCTTGGTTTCGCGATAACGGGCCTATCTTTGTTGTCAAAGACGACGGCAGTTTAGTGCTCACCGACTGGCAATTCAATGCTTGGGGGAGAGCGTTTCCGCACTGGCAACGAGACAACGACGCAGCTAAGTTGGTTGCGCGCAATCTCAACTTGGGGCGCATAAGTATTCCTCTTGTCCTCGAGGGTGGTGCGATTGACGTTAACGGTAGCGGCGTGTTACTTACGACAAAACCGTGTCTATTGAACACCAACCGCAATCCTAACTACAGCCAAACAGACATTGAGGCAATCTTAGCGCGCTATTTGGGAATAGACGAGGTGGTTTGGCTCGAGGGCGGCCTCGTTGATGATGATACCGACGGTCACGTAGATACCATCGCCCGCTTTGCCAATGAACATACATTAGTATGTGCCGTTGCAGATGAGCAAAGCCCCCATCATGACACGCTAGCAGCCAACCTTGACATCTTGCAAACGTTTGCAGATAGCCACAACCTCAATCTCGTGACGCTACCTTTACCGCATACCCAACGGGTTATCGAAAACAAACTTATTCCGCAAAGTTACGCCAACTTTTACATTGGTAATGGGTTTGTTGTTGTGCCGCAGTACGAAGACGAGCACGATGAAGACGCGCTTACCCGCTTGACCCCATTGTTTCCAGGGCGCAAGGTCATTGGGCTTAGTGCGTGGCATTTGGTCGTGGGTGGCGGGGCGTTTCACTGTATCACCCAACAACAACCCCTACTAACCACGTTAGATGCTAGCTAGTTGAAGTTTAGAACTAAGTGTCTGCTGTCATAAGTGCTTCAAGTTGCGTGAAGCGTTTAGCGTCGTGCTGGGTAATAAGACTAAGCACTTCATAGTGAGATTCGCTGAGGTCTTTACCTTGACAGTACTCGAGGTTCCAGTCGCGCAAGCGCATAAAACAGCGTAAACTGGCGTTCGCCATAAGAATATAGTGTTCAGGACGGGTTTCTTGAATGAGTACTTGCCAATTACTATGCCCTGCGAGTTTGTTTTGCCGCAAGCGCGCACCATAAATAAGTTCAACATCAGCTAAATGTCCTAAGATGAGCAAAACTTTGCCAAGACGCTGTTGGCTGAGGTCGTGAGCGTGGGCTTGCCAGAGGGTGGTAAGTTGATCTGGCATGACGATCAGTTTGTGTAAAGTTGCGTTCACTTGCGCTGCCTCAAAGGTGGTATAGGAGTTTCTAATATTGCCCCAAACTCGAGCCAGTCTGTTTGGGTTAGGTAATCTAGTGCTTGTAAAAGCGTGCTGCGCGAATACCCTGTAGCAACAAGTGCACTAAAGCTGGGTACGGTGGTTGCAGCGGTGAGGACGTCGGCGTACTTTTCGGGACTGCCCTCATTCAAACGCAGCAGTTGAGCTCGAGCAGAAAAGCCTAAAGTGCCAAGCCGTGCTAAAATATCTAAATAAGTAGCAATGCTCATTAAAAGTTCTGAGTTGCTTGTGTTGAGCGGTTGGGCTGTAACTGAGGTGACATCATAAAACCTAAACTGGCTAGCACCCCACAAAACAATCTCAAGTAGAGCTTCGAGTCCCGTTTCATGATGTGTTTCGATGCCCACAGCTTGACCTGCTTGAAACGCAACCCAACCGCGTTGCTGATCACGAATACCAAGTCCCTCGAGTAGTAACGTACCGTCTCGAGATAGGGTCTGTGCCATTTGCAGCACGCTAAATAAATCTTCACCTTCAACAATGCCACTTAGCGTTGCGGGTGTAGCATCAATTAAAACTTCACGTTCATGCTGACTCAAGCTTTGAAAGACTTGTAAAGGATAGCGTTCAGGTACGTGCGCGCGCATAGCAAATAAGGCGTCACTACCTATTTTGGGGTACTGCAAATAATCGCTGATGGTTGCAACAACTGCTGCCAACATAACGTGTTGTTGCGTTTGAGCAGTTACCGGGCCCGCCCCAACCAAAGGAATCGCCAAACTGGCTAGGGTATCAGGAAGACTACTCGTTGAGCTGCGTTTGAGGTTGCGTTTGGGCTTGTCTGCAAGTGTGCGTAGCGACGTGCGCAACGTCGTGAGGCTCGTTTTAGCTACCTGCAAACGACGTGCTACAGCTAGCGCTAAACTTTCTAAGCGCTCAGCATCACTGCGAAAACACCCCAACTTATTCATGAGTTTAACGTAACTTGTCTGCTCTGAACTTTGTATGAGGGGCGGCGTAGAGAGCAGCGTTTCCAACAAAACATAGCGCAGATCAGCAGCTGAATCTGTTTCAAGGGTAAGCACCTCAACAACTTTGACTAACGCACGTATAACGTCTAGGGTGTCTTCAAGTTGAACTGTGATCACACGCTGTAAGCGCGGGTCATCACTTTCGGGGTCAGCTTCTAAGCCCAGCAACCCGTAGCTAAATGTTGGTGTGTAACATAGAGCAAATTCTTCTCGAGGATTGAGAGGCACCGGCCACGTTAATATGTGACTTACCTGTCGCGGCGCATCATCTGAGATGTTGCTAGGCTCGAGGGACACAAGCGTGCTAGGACTTATATCTTTTTCATCATGAGGCTTTGCAACAAGTATTACCGTATGCTGATGCGCAGCTTGATCTACTTGAAGGCTAGGTGCATCTATAAATACTGCTCGAGTTGACTCACTAAAATCTGTTGCAGCTATATTTGTTTTGTCAGATGTCGAAGAAGACATTTTTGCAGTTATGTAAGGTGTTTTATGAGGATGACTTGCAACAATCAATAGCCCGTTTGCTGGGGGTACAATTGCTTGTGTCATGTTTCTTTTAGAATTACTAGTATTTTGAAAGCTATTTTGATAATGTGTTACTAGGGCGTCATTAAGTGCTGTAAAACTAATACGGTGCATGAGGCGAGGTTGGGCACGTTTATAGTTTTCTTGCCGAAGTGCGTTAAATAGCAACGTAGATTGAAACATAGGATAAATGACTTCCAAAAAAAGAAACACACAATTTTGAGTAGGATAAAAATAGTTTTGCTTAGTATCAAAAGTGACTAGTTAGACCAAGTCCGAAAAAACACATCATAGATCACTGCGGAATTTTCATCTGTCTGGCACAAACTTGGTTATCTGTTGCTACACGCGAGTTGTCTCGCGCAACGCCCTACGCCGCTCGAGTTACTTTGTTACCAAAATAGCCGGAAATGGTATTAGTCAGGTGATGTGGCATTAACTTGTCAACTAGCCTTTAAGTTGAGATTGTAAAACTGATACAAAAGTTAAAGGCTTAACCGCTCCCATCTTAATATGAAGTGCTTTAGAAGTTAGATAATATACAAGCTACAACTATGGATAGTGTGCACTTATGAAAAAAAGATTTAAATCTGTATCCTCGCAGATATTTAATACAAGTTAGCACTACGCTATTTAGGCTACGCACAAATTTTTGTCACGCATTTTCTATAGTACGCTTAGAACCCACTCGAGGCGTTCATTATAACGTCTTTGCAAACTTACATTGAAGCATTCTCTTACAACGTGTAGGTCACACAAAACGTATCCATTTGTAGGCCTTAGTTGTACCTAATACTAAAGTGATGTTTTAATGTCACTTTGCGACATCAAAATTGCTCGTGTTTACGAAGTACAGCGCAGCTCGAGCGTACCCTTAGATGATTCAGACGATGACATTCAAGAGTCAATTTGGTATAAGCTCTGGCAAACAAACCCTGACCAACACATGAGATACTAAATCCAGCCATTCAAGGTGCTGCACTGAATTTTAGGTGCTTGATTTGTACCTTAACGTTTTGCTGGTAACTTTAGATGTTGATGGTCAATTTATTTATATCAGCCAGCAGACACTGCCTTGACATAGCTGGATATAATAAGTTTTGATGCCGAACTTATTTCTCTTTAAGCCTCGACGTTGTGACGGTATCGCAAAATTTCAAACGCATGTAAGGGAGTTTGATCTATGAAACAGCTTGTGATTGTAATGGCAATTTTGGGAGGGCTAGTTAGTGCGCAGTCAAGCGTTGACTACCTCGGTAGTTGGAGTCTTAACGAAGCTGAAGCCGAGTTAATCGAAGTCTGTGAACGCCAGTTGGACATCAGCGTGAACTACACACCTTTTTCTGGTTCTGGCGTTGCCGACCTCATGACTGAATTGCGCGGGCTGGCAACAGCTAGACGCTTACCCGACGTATTCTGGATGAGCTCGGGGTTTGTCGATGAGTTCGCTGCTGACGGCCTCCTTTACAACTTGCAACCGCTCGTTGACCGCGATGTCATGCCAGAGGCTGAAAGCTGGAACACGGGCGCGTTCGATGCTGCACGTACCCCCAACAAAATCACGGGTGACATGCACGCATTTCCCGTCTACTTTGTGGAAACTATTCTGTATTACAACAAAGACATGTTTGATGAAGCAGGGCTTGACTACCCAACAGCAACCTGGACCTGGGATGACTTTTTAAGCGCTGCTCAAACTTTAACCAAAGATGACAACGACGACGGGCTCATCGACCAATACGGCTACTACGGCTTTGGTCGTTACGCCCATGTGGAGTCTTGGGTGTATCAAAATGGCGGCGAGTTACTAAGCGCCACACGGGATAGTTTTGAACCCAACGAACAAGCTATTGAAGCCATCAATTTTATGAACGCGCTCATTAATGAGTATCAAGTTGCACCTCAACCTGCTGAAATGGCCGGGCTAGATAATCCTTTTCACGCTGGACTTGCAGCCATGTGGATTGACGGCTCGTGGGCAATTAACGGCAACCGTGACATTGAAGACCTTAACTTTGGAATTGCAGCTATACCGCGCGGTCCTAGTTGGCAAGAAGACATCGCGTATGGTTGGTCAGACATGGTGGCCGTTAGTGCCACAAGTGATGA
>CAZMCW010000318.1:2638-6077 GCA_964564405.1 uncultured bacterium | reverse complement strand
TAAGCAGTTGTGCCGTTAAGAAGCTACCGCGTGATGGTCAACAACTTCGCCTCTGGCTGGGTAGTCTTTATCCAACACAAAGTCAATCGCGCCCAAAATCTCAGCAAAGTTAGGGCGAGCAAAGGGCATAGTTTGTACGGTGCCAAAGTAAAGTGTGCCGTCTGGGCGAATTAAGTACAAGCCGGGTTCACTAAACACGTCTGGCTCAACAACCCCGGTTGAGGTTTTGCCGCGACTGGTGGAGATATACAAGCCCCATTCTCGAGCTTTATCCAAATCCAGCCCGTAACCCACAGTGAGGTTATCAAGTTTCCACTCTTCTTTAGATGCGGTTGCACGGTCTTCGTCATCGCTACTAATGGCTATGACATCGACGCCACGTTCGGTGAATTTCTCGAGCTTATTAGTCAAATCTTTAAGATAGCGACCGCAGATGGGGCAGTGAAGGCCACGGTAAAACACGACCATCGTAAAATTTTCCGGAGTTTGGTTAGCAAGGTTCCAAGAACCGCCACCCACAGTTGACACTTCTAAGCTAGGCACCGCTTGGCGCGGCATAAGATTATTAATTGTGCTCATAATATTTCCTCCTAGCGTTACAGTACGCAGGTCGTGGCAATTCTGTCGTCAAGCAGTTAACGTGGGTCAAGTGGTTGACGTGAAGTTAATACGTATGAAGTTCAAGAATTATTCATTGAGGAAGTCGCCATCTGTATCTAATTCCAGAATCCCCCGTCTGTTCTCACTAGGGCAATGTATATAGGCTCAGGACTTAACCAAACGAATCTTGTGTAAAGAATATTTTGATTGGGTCGGTAAATGCCACTGGTGGGGCTCCAATAGTTCTCTGCGATGGGGGGAAGTATGTACTTCCCTCGTCTAACGTAGGCAATGGCAAGTTCGGAAGGATCAATACCTTCAGGGACAGTAATTGCAAGCCCAAACCATTGTCCATCATCTCTGGTTATAACTTCTTTGTCACTACTAATGCCGTAGATAAATGAAATAACCTCAACGCGATCATCATCTAGATTGGGAGAATTAACGACACTAATGTCTTCTTGAAAGTCTTCAAGGGTATCTGCTTCTTCAATGGTGATGTTGATGGTTTCTTCAAGCGCCTCATTGATTGACATCACCGCTACACCATGCTTACTAAACACATACCCTTCTTCAGGACGCATCGTCAGTGTGCCATCTTCATTCTCAGGTGTTTGTACGGTAATCGTCTTCTGCACCTGAGCTTGCACGCTGCCATTGTTTACGGTGAGCACCACATCCGTCTCACCTGCGCGGTTAAAGGTTTTGTCAACGTTGATACCCTCAACCGTGCTGCCATCAGCAAACGTCCACACATAGCTCAAATCGTTAGCATCCCCATCCACAACGGTTGTGCTGGACGCATCAAAAAATACAGTCAATGGTGGAAGTCCTGAACTCAAGGTGATCTCAAACTCTGGGTTAATGCTAGCGTTTTGCGCGAAGATTGTTGGAACTGCAAGGAGTGCAACCGTCATTGCTGCACAAATTAATACCATCGTTGAACGTTTCACAGGTTTAAGCCTCTTTATGTCAATACGCGATTAGTTGAAATGAGTTTGTTCGCTCTAGCAAGTCATCAGTGACCGTAGCGCCAGCGGCTAGGGGCAAACGTTTCTGAAGGTATTCTACGATGTGCGTTACAATTGCTGGCGGGGAGCGCTAGCAATTTGGCGCAACTGTGTTTAGTTTTTAATCATGCGTGTGCAAGATGTGCACGTTAAAAGTTGTACGAATACTGCCAAAGGAGGCACTACAAATGAAAGTAGGCATTAACGGATTTGGACGTATTGGGCGTCAAATTTTTAGAATCATGCACGAACGCGGGCACGACGTGGCGCTGATTAACGATCTCACCAGCAACGAAATGCTCGCTCAACTACTCAAGTACGACTCCAACTACGGCAAGTTCCCAGATGAAATTAGCTTTGATGACGACAGCCTCAAAGTGGGCGGTAAAACCGTGCAAGCAACCGCCATTCGCAACCCTGAAGAACTGCCTTGGGGCGACCTTGGTGTGGACTTGGTGATTGAATCTACGGGGATTTTCACCAAGCGTGAACAAGCTGCCATGCACTTAACAGCGGGTGCTAAAAAAGTGCTTATTTCTGCACCTAGTCCAGATGCTGACTTTGACATTATGCTGGGTGTTAACTCAGACCAGTACGACCCAGATAAACATGTGATTGTGTCAAACGCATCTTGTACAACCAACTCGCTAGCACCTGTGATGAACGTTTTGCAAGAAAGCTTTGGCGTTGAAAAAGCCATGATGACGACCATTCACTCCTACACCAATGACCAAAACATCCTTGACTTACCTCACAAAGACCCACGCCGCGCACGGGCTGCTGCGGTGAACATGATTCCGACGACCACAGGTGCAGCTAAAGCCGTTGGGAAAGTGCTCCCTCACTTCCAAGGGCGGTTTGATGGTGTTGCTATTCGCGTGCCTACCCCAACCGGCTCAATTTCGGACGTAACCGCGCTACTCGGTAAAGACGTCACTGCTGAAGAAGTGAACGGTGCAGTGAAAGCCGCTGCTGATGGCCCGCTCAAAGGTATTGTTGACTACAGCACCGACCCATTGGTGCTTAAAGATATTGTTGGCAACCCGCATTCGGGCATTTACGACAGCCTCATGACCAAAACCATGGGTAACATGGCCAAAGTGTTTGTCTGGTACGACAACGAATGGGGTTACAGTAACCGCATGGTAGACGTTGTCGAAATTATGGGCAAGAGCCTGTAAAGGTAGCTAATTGCGATGATTGGGGAAGTCTGACGCCAGCTTAGTTTGAGGGTGTCGGCTTCCCTTTTTTGTTAGGGGGAAAACACCATGAAACTCCGAACCTTAGATGATATTGATGTGCAAGGTAAGCGCGTGCTCATGCGGGCTGACTTTAACGTGCCGCTGAAAGATGGCGTGGTGCAAGATGAAAGCCGTATCACCGCTACGTTACCGACTATTCGCAAGCTGGTTGATGAAGGTGTCACGTTAGTGTTGATGAGCCACTTGGGGCGGCCTAAAGGTGCTGAGGATAAGTACCGCTTGGGGCCAGTTGCCAAGCGTTTGAGTGAACACTTGGGTACAGACGTTCGCTATTTGGCGACCGACGGTGCTGCTTCCGATGAGCAAGCTAAGTTTGTCACAGACGCACCTGAGGGTAGCATCACACTACTTGAAAACCTGCGCTTTGACAGCCGCGAAACCAAAAACAATCCTGAGTTTGCCAAAATTCTTGCGAGTTATGGTGATGTGTTCATAAGTGATGCGTTTGGGGCTGCTCACCGCGCGCACGCCAGTACCGAAGGTGTGGCACATTTACTGCCCAATGCAGCAGGGTTACTACTTGCCCGCGAAGTATCTGTGTTAGGAAATCTACTAGAAGCACCTGAA
>CAZMCW010000318.1:0-2628 GCA_964564405.1 uncultured bacterium | reverse complement strand
AAGTTTGCTAGATAATCCTGAAAAACCATTTAAGGTCATTTTAGGCGGTGCCAAAGTCTCTGACAAAATTGGCGTGATGACTAACCTCATCAACGTGGTCGATGAAATTTTGGTGGGTGGCGCAATGGCCTACACGTTTTTTAAAGCCCAAGGCGGTAATGTCGGTAAATCACTGGTTGAAGATGACAAGTTAGATGTTGCCAAAGACATTCTGACCCAAGCAGATGCTAAAGGCGTCACCGTGCGCTTACCGCAAGATTCACTATGCGCCACAGAAATTGCCGAAGGCGTTGACACAACCGTATATCCATCCAATAATATTCCGGATGGCTACATGGGATTAGACGCTGGTCCAGAGGCCATCAAGGTGTATAAAGACGCGCTAGCAGATGCTAAAACAGTTCTTTGGAACGGGCCGCTGGGTGTGTTTGAAGTGACACCGTTTGACCGTGGCACCAAAGCTATTGCCGAGATGGTGGCAACTTTGGAGGGCTATGTGGTGATTGGTGGGGGAGACTCGGTGGCGGCCATTAATGCCGTTGGACTAGCAGATAAAATTGACCATATTTCAACAGGTGGGGGCGCGTCCTTGGAGTTGCTCGAGGGGAAAACCTTGCCAGGTATCGCTGTACTCTTGACAGAGTAGGTTACTGTAACGAGCTAAGTCACAAGCCTCAGCTAAACTAGGCATAGTATTGCGTCACCAACTCCCTGAAATAAATCAAATGGACGCTTAACAAATTTGTGCATCTCAAGTCGTAAAATCTCTAAAAAGCTCGTTCTCCCAAAAAGCTCATTCTCATCGCCTCGAGGTCATGATCATGAACCCCGCAAACCCACTGATTGTGCAGTCAGACCGTAGCATTTTCCTAGAGACGTTTAACGCGCTAGCAGCAGATGCTCGTGCTGCCATTGCTCCTTTTGCAGAGCTGGAAAAAAGCCCCGAGCACATGCACACCTACCGCATTACGCCTTTGTCGTTGTGGAATGCCGCTAGTGCTGGCCTGGTAAGTCAGGTGATGGTTGACGCGCTCGAGCACTACGCCAAGTTTCCCGTACCTAGTAACGTCATCACCGACATTCACGAGCTGGTAGGGCGCTGGGGGCGGGTATCCATTCAACAGCGGGGGCGCGGTTTAGCACTCGAGGTCGAAGCAGCGGATAAAGCTTTGCTGCTCGAGCTATCCAAACAAAGTAGCATTGCTGCCCTACTCAAAGAGCGCTTGAACGCGTGTGCGTTTGCCTTACCCTTGGTACACCGTGGGGTTATTAAACAGGAACTGCTGGCGTTGGGCTGGCCTGTTAAAGACGAAGCGGGTTACAGCGAGGGCCTAGAGATGGCCATTGACGTTGCACCGCAAGTGGCCGTTCGTGATTATCAACGCGCTGCTGCTGACGCGTTTTATCTGTCAGGCAGTCGTCAAGGGGGTTCGGGCGTGGTAGTTTTACCACCTGGTGCCGGCAAAACTATTGTGGGCATGGTGGCGATGACCTTGGTGTCACAGCGTACATTGGTGCTTACAACCAGCCGCACCAGCGTGCATCAGTGGGAGCGCGAAATCCTCGAAAAAACTAGCCTCGACCCCGACGACATCGCGGTGTATGGCACGACGTCAAAACGCTTGGGCGCGGTGACGCTCTCGACCTATCAAATGCTGACCAGCCGTAAGCGCAGCAAAAAAGAAGACGCAGAAAATGCTAACGACGAGGGTGGGCTCGAGTCCTACCCTCACATGGAAGTGTTTCGCCAACAGGATTGGGGCTTGATTATTTATGATGAGGTGCATTTACTACCCGCGCCCATTTTTCGGATGACGTCCGAAGTGCAAGCGCGGCGACGTTTGGGACTAACCGCCACACTCATTCGTGAAGATGGACGCGAGGGTGATGTCTTTTCGCTGATTGGCCCCAAGCGTTTTGACATGCCGTGGAAAGACCTCGAGCAACAAGGCTGGATTGCTACCGCGCAGTGCGCTGAGGTGCGCTTGAGTTTATCGCCTGAGGAGCGTATGAGTTACGCAGTTGTCGATGAGCGCATGAAATTTCGCTTAGCGGCTGAAAACCCGCGTAAGCGCGAGTTACTAGCGCGCATCGTTGACCACCACCACCCTCAGCCCACGTTAATTATTGGGCAGTATATTGACCAGCTCGAGCTGATTGCCCAAGATCTAGACGTGCCGCTCGTCACAGGCAAAACACCTCAGTCCAAACGCGAACGACTCTTTAACAAGTTTAGAGAGGGGCAAATTCGCGTTTTGGTACTATCTAAAGTAGGTAACTTTGCGCTGGATTTACCTGAGGCGCAAATTTTAATCCAAGTCTCAGGTGCGTTTGGCTCGCGTCAAGAAGAAGCCCAACGGCTAGGGCGCTTGCTACGCCCTAAAGCGCAGCACGAGACTGCCCACTTTTACAGCTTGGTCACGCGGGAGAGCAAAGAAGAAGACTTTGCCCACCACCGGCAACTTTTTTTGACGGAGCAGGGCTATCAGTATCAGATTATGGATGAACGCGATTGGCTGTCCGAGGCACCATAAGATGGAGCACCGTAAGGTCACATAAGGAGTACACCATGGCAAAACGAGTAACAAAAACTGCATCTTCTAAGCCCTTATCTTCTAAGCCCTTATC
>CAZMCW010000317.1:5821-6112 GCA_964564405.1 uncultured bacterium | reverse complement strand
TACTCCCCTAGGTCGCACGCGCAATTGCTTGTGGCAATTACTCGTGGAAATGCTATTGGTAACAAAGTAACCTGAGCTGTGTAGGGCGTTTCGCGAGACAACTCGCGCGTAGCAACAGATACCAAACTGATTTTGCAACAAAGATCATCTCAAGGTCATACGCTAAAGATCACCTTAAAACGTCAAATGTAGTGATAAATATGTTTTATTTCTATCTTGGTCGTGTAGTATGCTACTCTTTCCGGTTATTTTGGTAACAAAGTAACCCGAGCGGAGCGAGCAGAAACAGAT
>CAZMCW010000317.1:3994-5811 GCA_964564405.1 uncultured bacterium | reverse complement strand
CCTAGGTCGCACGCGCAATTGCCTGTGGCAATTACTCGTGGAAACGCTATACGTATCTATACTCAGCACTCCCAAGATTCAGCACTCCCAAGATTCAGCACTCCTAAGATGACATATGCGGTAAACTGTTAACTGCAGACAGTATGATAAATTGACTGCGTTACTCGAGTTGTTGATGTGCGCCCTATCTTTATCTAACTTCAGAAATAGGTGTGTACATATCTAATATCGTTTTTAGTTGATTCCCAAAGGAATGCACTCGAGCCGAGCAAGTAGAACAAGATACGGATTCTGTCTTAAGCGGAATGAACACAGTAGGGTTTAGGCGCTATTGAATTAGAATCCGTAGTTGAACCGGAATTTGTATAAGTACCTCCTATCTGGAAACCGCAGTTTTCAGATAGCGTTTAGCGGTTAAGGATGGGCGCTACTGAATTTGGTAGTTATTACTTTTCAACTTGGAGGTACTTAAGATACCTCAATCTTTGGTCTGTGTGCATTTGCTGCCCTTTTAACTCACATGATGTTTACGACTCATATGTTTGCGGTCCAGTTGTCATAACGTAAGATTATTTTTTGCAGTACATTATCTAAAAATCTTAGGAGGTTGCATGTACGACACGCTTATTGAAGGCGCAATGGTCATAACACTCAATGGTGAGCAGCAAGTTGATGTTGCCCTGAATGACGGCAAAATTGCCGCCTTACTCGCATCTAGTCAACGAGATCAGGTGGATACACGTGAGCGCATTAACGCACGTGGGCAAACGCTCCTTCCCGGTGCTATCGACATTCACTTTCACGTGCGTGCGCCTGCCTATCCTGAGCGTGGCACAGTCGCTTCTGAAACGGCGGCGGCAGCGGCTGGTGGGGTGACAACGTTGTTTGAGATGCCTATTTCAAAACCTTGCTGCGCCACGCCGGAGATTTTTGCATCTCGCTGCGACCTTTTTGCTAAAGATGCCGTGGTTAATTTTGGACTTTATGGGGCACCCGGTACGCTTAACCCTGCCGATGTTCACGGCATGGTGGAACTAGGTGCCATTGGCTTTAAAATTTTTACAACGGCTGCCCCCAAAGGCAGAGACGACGAATTTGTGGGGCTATGCTTGCCAAATGAAGGTGAGCAGTACGAAGCGCTTAAACTTATTGCTGAAACACCTTTGGTAACGGTTATTCACGCTGAGAGCAATCCGCTTTTACAGCACTTTAGTGGAAAGCTCATTGAGGCTGGCAGAAACGATGCAAAAAGCCACGGAGAGTCGCGCCCGCCTGTTGTAGAAGCGCTGGCGATTGCCAAGTTACTCACGATGAACGAAGACACCCACGCGCGGTTGCACATTGCCCATGTGACCTCGAGACAGGCTGTCAATGCCATTGCCCGCTTTCAACAAACCGGTATGGATGTTACTGGGGAAACCTGTCCCCAATACTTACGGCACACCGAACAAGCCTTAGCTGACTACGGTGCATACGCCAAAATTAATCCACCACTACGCACTGAAGATGACCAAGCAGCTTTATGGGAGGCCCTTGCTGATGGTACATTGATGGCAGTCACTACCGATCATTCGCCGTTTACGGTTGCTGAAAAAGAAAAAGCTAAAACAGATATTTGGGCGGCACCGCCTGGCCACCCCGGTGTTGAGACGTTAGTTGTTGGCATGTTAGACGCTGTAGCGAAGGGCAAAGTGACGCTCGAGCACGCTGTCAATCTCATCAGCACCAATGGTGCCAAACGTTTTGGCATTTATCCTCAAAAAGGTGTTATTGCGGTGGGTTCAGATGCTGACCTTATTTTGGTAGACACCCAAGCT
>CAZMCW010000317.1:0-3984 GCA_964564405.1 uncultured bacterium | reverse complement strand
TAGCACAACCATTGACCGCAGCAAGCTTGTGAGTCAGTCGCGCGACACAGAGTATTTCTCACACGGTAAAACCTTTCAAGGGCGGATACTACGTACCTTACTTGCGGGTCAGACTATCTATGCAGACGGTCAAGTGACAGGTCAGCCTGGTCAGGGTAAGTTTGTACGTCCAAATGCCACAGCCTAGCGCTATCGGGACATTTTGATGAGTCTGCTATTAGATGTGCTCAGCGAGTTTCTCACATGAGAACAAGCGACTCATAGTTCATCAAACCAATCTCAGTTATCAAGCTAAAATTTCATCTTGAGGTCTATGCTAGACAGGTGTTTTTGGGTATATCTTAGATTAGTCTCAGAGTTTTCAGGTCAATCACATATATTACGAATAGATTTTTCATGAGATAGTGCTTTTTTTCATACAAAAGACACACTTCTTAGCTTCTCCCTCTGCATACTCAATATTAAGAAATTGCGATGAGGAGAGAGCAAATGAAGCAAAGCATCAAATTTGGCTTAATCAAACTAGGTCTAGTTGCAATGAGCCTCATGGTGTTTGCAGCTTGCACCGTTACCAGTGGTCCCAGTACACAGCTCACTTGCGAACAACGTTTTCAGCTAGCACAAGACCGTGGCGTCTCCTATACTGAAGCCCTTGGTGATTACACGCAGTGTCTCATTGACCGCGGAGATACAATTAGTACCAGCATTCGCAACCGTTAATTTGCGTTAGCATCAGCAACTTTTATAGCTAGTTTGGTAGACCGTCACAAAAACCTGTGGCGGTCTTTTTGTGAGGTGTGGAAGGCCCTTGACACCGAACCCTGGCACCGAACCCTGGCTGGCACCGACCATAGCTACCGACCATAGCTATCAACATATATTTTAGCAACGTGCGTGTAAACTAGGTTAATGGCAGTTTGGAAATGCAGTACAAGCACTTTTAGACGTTATGTTGTTTGGGATTATCTTCGTGAGAGTAGGGGTGTAAATACTATCCAGTATGTAAGCTTGCTCGAGACTCTCTCATGAGTAAGCTCGTTGTCAAAAGCACTTGGCGCAACCCTAGCAACCGTAAGCTCGAGGCTGTCCGCGCGTGCCACGAGCGTGATTTAACAACACTTCTCAGCTTGTTAGACAGTTACATTGACCTGCGCAGCCGTAAAGGCGTAGCGACCTCAGAAGATACCAGAGCGTCTTACAAAATTGCCGTCACCGACTGGGTTCACTTTTGCTGGCCAGACCCCAACACCGCACCACCAGTCCCCATCTTGCGCGCGACCGAAGATGATGTCGCTTACTATCTAGGACAACTTCAGCAACAGGGCGGCCACTTGGGCAGTTCGTCCGGTCAACCACTCGCACCGGGCAGTGCCTCAACCTATCTGGCTGGCGTACGCGCGTTTTATCGAGCGCTTATTTGGGCGGACGCACTGCAAGATTCCCCAGCACAGCTTGTGCCCACGCCTAGCGACCCTCGGCCTCGCCACGAACGCCGCCCAGCACTACCTGTGGGGGATTATCAGCAGCTTTTAGCTCAGGTTGACGTTTACTATGCAGACGACTCAGCACGCCGCGCCCGCACACGTTTGCTTATTCGCTTACTTGGCGATCAAGGCTTACGGGTGAGTGAAGCTGTTCACTTGCGAGTGGATGATATTGATGTACGCAACGCGCAACTTTATGTGCGCAAAGGCAAAGGTGGCAAGAGTCGTACCATCCCACTGACCGCAAGTTGCCAGCAAGCCCTAAGCGAGTGGCTACAGATACGCAACATTCATGCGCGCACAGATGAACCTGCACTGCTGGTAAATGTGGGCAAAAAAGTAAAAAAAGCGCGGCTTGGTCGGGCTATGCATGTAAACACCGTGAGGCTCGAGCTAGACCGGTTCTACAAACAACTCAACTTAAGTGAGCGTTACCGAGGGGCCCATGTGTTGCGTCACACCGCTGGCACGCGCCTTTACCACCACACTCGAGACTTGCATGTAGTGAGCCAAGTGCTAGGTCACAGTGATATTAACACCAGCAGCATTTACGCCAAGATGGATCAACAAGGGTTACGTGATGCTATGCAAAGCATTGGTGAAGACGATCAGGTGACACAACCTGCTGATACAAAAACACCATCCTCAACTGACTAACGAGATATCTGGATTAACACGAGATTATGGGCTAGTTTTTGAGCATTTGATGCGCAACTTGCGTATATCAACTTGTAAGCTTGCATAGACTTGACGAATAGCGCATATCGGTGTATTCTTAAATTATCATGCGCTTGAGAAAGGCGCGATTTTTTTGGCCCTTCTCAATCAATTAGTAGCCTTTCTCGAGGTTCATCCAATCTGTAACCCTCAGAAATTATTGTCATTGTCTATAAAGACATTCTTGGAAGCCATCGAGCATCTGGGTTAGGCAACTTACTTCCAACCTCAATCCTTCTTAAAATCCCAGCTAACCTCAATATCTTATTTGAGAATCCTGCATGTCGCCCTGTAAGCTTGCATAGACTTGACGAATAGCGCATATCGGTGTATTCTTAAGTTATCACGCGCTTGAGAAAGGCGCGATTTTTTTGGCCCTCTCTCCTGGCACACTTTCCAATCCCCCTACAAACCAATACCATCACAGCCAATACCGTTACATATTGCAACCATCTCTCAAGGTCTTTGTTAGAGTGACGGTCATGTTAGGTATCGGAATCGTAGGCCTTCCCAACGTCGGCAAGTCAACCCTGTTTAACGCCATCACTAAAGCCAGTGTTGAAGCCGCCAACTATCCTTTTGCAACCATCGACAAAAACGTAGGTGTCGTCCCTGTGCCAGATGAACGCTTGGCTGCGCTGCGGGATGTTTACAGCAAACCCGCTAAAGTACCGCCCGTTGTTCCCACGACCGTAGAATTTGTGGACATCGCTGGGCTGGTCAAAGGCGCTAGCAAAGGTGAGGGGCTGGGCAACCAGTTTTTGGGCAACATTCGTGAAGTTGCGGCTATTGCTCACGTGGTGCGCTGTTTTGAAGATGACAACATCGTTCATGTCTCCGGTCAAGTTGACCCACTGGATGACATTGAAACCATTCACACCGAGCTAATTTTGGCAGATATTAGCGCCCTCGAGAAACGCCTCGAGAAACTGCGGCGCAGCGCCAAGTCCAATAAAGATGATGCTTTAGTTGTTGAAGCAGCAGACGCGATGATTGCTCACCTATCTGACGGGCAACCTGCTCGTGCTAGCAATATAGAGCTACCCGCAGATTTCAATTTACTCACCGCCAAACCGGCCATCTATGTGTGCAACGTATCTGAAGACGACATGCTAGACGGCAACGCCTATAGCACCAAAGTTACCGAACACGCGAGTAAAGAAGGTGCTGAGTCCGTCATCATTTGCGCCAAAATTGAGCAAGAACTTGCTGAACTGGCTGACGATGAAGCGCTCGAGTTCCTCACTGATTTAGGCCTTAGTGAACCCGGCCTCAACCGACTCATTCAAAAAGGCTACGACGCCCTTGGGCTCATCACTTTTTTAACGGCCGGAGAAAAAGAAGTGCGCGCGTGGACGGTTAAACGCGGTGCCACAGCCCCAAATGCTGCGGGCGAAATCCACAGCGACTTTGAACGCGGCTTTATACGTGCTGAGGTTGTTGACTGGGACAAACTGATTGAAGCTGGCGGTATGGCCGGCGCACGTTCTAAAGGGTGGCTCCGCACCGAGGGCAAAGACTACATTGTTCATGACGGCGACGTGATGAACTTTTTGTTCAACGTTTAAGCATGTGTTTCTAGTTGTTGCGTGAGCATGTCAACGTTTGAAACGAGAGACAGCGTATGTTGGCGCTGTCTTGTTCATTTTTAGAGCTATAAGTTTGCAAGATGCTCGAGCACCTCATCGTTCACCTGCTGCCATCCTCATTCAAACACAATGGATTCATCTAAGTACCTCCTATCTGGAAACCGCAGTTTTCAGATAGCGGTTAGCGGTTAAGG
>CAZMCW010000316.1:0-6161 GCA_964564405.1 uncultured bacterium | reverse complement strand
CATAATCAACATTCTAACTGAGTTAGCAGAATGTCGCTCAAATTAAGACGGTAGAGAGGTGACAAGCTCAGTATCATCCGCGTGCAAATGACGTGCTAGCGCTATCGGGTCACGGCAAATGTCTTCAAACTGACGCAAGCTGTGAAAGCGAGGTAGCGAGGGCAGTTTGTGAGGTGACGCGTTATTCAGTACAGATGTAGCATCTAATGCGGCAACAAACCTAGTGTCATAAAGCGCAGCAAGGCAGCAATACTCAATAAGCGAGATGAAACTGAACGCAGCTTGGCTTAAGCTACTAGGCACGTGTGCGTGATACACCAGTTGATTCAAAACTTGGGCGTAGCGTTTGAGACGCTGTTGATTGCTAGCTCCCGGTGTGGTACTGGGTTGGGGTACCTCGCCAGCGTGATTTTTCTCGGGTGTTAAAACGTAAGACGCCACTAAAAACGACAGTTTCTCAAACGGGGTGAGGGTGCGCACATGGTGGGTTGTAAGCCAGTGGGCATTGTGGAGGGCAAAAAGGTGCTCGAGCAATAACCAAGCGTGGTTGAGTGCGGCTGTTAAATTGCTCTGCTGCGCGAGGCTTTGCACCAGCCTAAGGTAGCGCCCTTGATGATAAAAATGCTGCCAAGCAGGGTTTTGTAGGGTGGTGTAACAGTGCTCGAGCCACGTGTAAGGGTGTTCGGTAGGTAGTTCAAGATTGATTGCATAACGCCCCAAGCTAGAGGTTAACACGCGCCCAAATGTGTAGTGATGCATGTTTGTGGGGGTGTTGGCTACACTGTTATCAGTTGCGACAATGTTATCAGGTGTGTGGCGCACACGCACAATATCGTGACCATGAGCAAGCGATAGCAAAAGCAAAAGATCATCCAGCCTCGAGGTTGTTTCGGAAACTGTGTCACCGCTAGCGTTAGGATTAGGAACACTGGCAATAACAGCTGGGGCTTCGGTATCTGGCACGGTTACCAAAAGTTGACATACCTGAAGATGATCCTTGGAAGCTATGGCGGCCAAATTATCTTGATGAGAGCTACGTTGAACGCTTTCGTTAGCAGTGACTTCAACACTGCTGCTTGAGCGACTTGCCTCAACCTTATAGCCTAACAAGCTAAACGGCGTAGCAATAGGTTTGGCACTGTGCAATACGCAAAGGCTAGGCATAACACATTAGTTTACCTGAGCTCAACCAAATACTTTGGTCTACATCTTAGGTTTATTGGTTATAAATTTACTGTTTACGGTAACTGCAGAATGGATAGCTTTAGGCTGAATGATAGCAGAATTGATGGTTACAAAGTTGACGGCCTCGGGGGTTGCACGATGGGATTTAAGGGCTCAAGATACGTGCTTGACCTAGCGTGCGTGCGGTAAACTTGTATACTTTTGTGTTACGCAGGATATTCAGGAGGTTTTTTGTGACCACATCTGTTAAATCTGTCCAGTACAAACCACTTATTCATTATTTACTCCCTTTGCCAGCGCGCTTTCGTGATGCTATTCATGTTGGAGTTGGGGTGTTATTTCTAGCTTTGTTAGCGCAGGTGCGGCTCGAGCTTGGCGCGGTACCTTTAACTGGTCAAACCCTGGGCGTGTTGCTACTAGCCGCTGCGTATGGCTGGCGCAAAGGCACACTCACCATGCTGGTTTATCTTGCTGTGGGCGCAAGTGGGCTGCCCATATTTGCCGCAGGTGCTGCTGGCCTCGCTGTACTGCGGGGTACAACGGCTGGCTATCTGTTTGGCTTTGTGGCGGCAGCGCTACTGGTGGGCTACCTAGCTGAGCGCGGCTGGGACAAAACCATCTGGCGCACAGCTATGATTATGGTTTTGGGTAACCTGGTGATTTATGCGTTTGGGCTTGGCTGGTTACGCCAGTTTGCACCAGATTGGACGACAACCCTAGCTTGGGGACTTACGCCGTTTGTTGTTGGTGATGTGCTCAAGCTCGTTGTTGCTGCACTTCTTTTGCCAACGGCATGGCGGTTTTTAGGGCGTGCACGTTAAGTTCAACTTGGTGATTGCAACATGCTAGGAAGTTGATGGTTAAATAACTGAGGTAACGGGAATCGTAGAACAGGATCAAGTCATATCGGTTTTGGTCACCTCATCAATTGCCATTCAAATAAAATCGAATGTAATCAAAACACCCTCGTAGCGATATCTACTGCGAGGGTGTTATTCATGATGCTTGTTTCTAATACGGAATCCGCCTGTATCCTGAATAATACCTAAAGGCATCATTGCGTCCACCACGAATTCCGTAGTTTATCCTGCCTACTCTTGCAGGGGTTGATTCTCCGAGAACCAACCTGATTTGGTGTAATACCTATTTTTCAACAATATAAACTTGCTCCATGACATCTGGGGTGACGCCACCAGGGCGCATAGGATCAATACGCTGAAGTTTATCGAGAACGTCGTCACCTTCAATGACTTTGCCAAACACAGCATGGCGGCCGTCTAAGTGCGGGGTCGCTACAAAGGTAATAAAAATTTGTGAGCCGTTAGTGTTGGGGCCAGCGTTTGCCATTGACAACATGCCTTTACCTGAGTGAACGAGGCCGTCAGCAAATTCATCTTCAAATTGATAACCGGGGCCACCGCGACCAGTACCCGTAGGATCACCTGTTTGGGCCATGAAGTCCTCGAGCACTCTATGAAACACCACGCCGTCGTAGTATTTATTGCGCGTTAAAAATACAAAGTTGTTGACCGTCTTAGGAGCTTGGTCTTGGTAAAGGTCAACCACCATACGCCCTTTGTTGGTTTCAATAATGGCTTGGTAATCTTTGCCAGCCTCGAGCACGTCCTCAGCTTGGCTAAACTCTTGCTTAGGTGTATCACTTAACGCAGGGGTGAGGCTATAACCTTCAGGAATATATGTCATGGCTGTCAGCTTAACCCTACTGTAGGTAACATCTGGTTGTATGCCAACACAATTAGACGGGTTCGTGGCAGTTGAACAAGTAGGTATCAATCACAAAATCGTTGCGAAGTAATGTTTGGGAGAAGGGGAGAAAGGGGGAGTAGAAATCGACCTACTTAGTGTGGGGGAACTAATTTTGGAACTGCTAGCACATATCACTACATCCATAGTGTGACTGTGAGATGCTGCTGATGGCAGTTAGTTAACAAAAAAGGAACACAGCTAAGTGTGTTCCTCAGTAACTACAAATGTAGCAACAGGCTTGTTTAGTTGCTAGCAGGTCGCTCCAAAATATACAACGCTTCGATGAAGTCTGGTTGGGCGTAAAAGCCATAAGCAGGGTCTTCGCCAATGCGGCCAGCAACGCCTGTGATGCCATCAACATCAAACGTTTGACCGATGTCAGGTACAGCACCTAGGCTGCCCTCGAGGTAAGCCTCAACAGTTTGATCAGGTTCACCAGCTAGCTCTACGCCTTGCTCTGCTAGGTCAGCGAGCGTGTCTGTGGGCGCAACAATGGCAGATGGTTGGTTAGGGTCAATGCGCTGAATGTCATCTAGCACGGCTTCGCCTTCGATAACCTCACCAAAAACGGTGTGGCGGCCGTCTAGCCAAGGGGTTTCGACAAAGGTAAGAAAAAACTGTGAGCCGTTGGTGCCGGGCCCAGAGTTGGCCATCGAAAGAATGCCTTTACCGTCGTGACTTAGCCCCTCAACAATTTCATCATCAAATTCGTAGCCGGGGCCGCCGGTACCCGTGCCAGTAGGGTCACCTGTTTGGGCCATAAAATCTTCAAGAACGCGGTGAAATACAATGCCGTCGTAATACTGGTTACGGCCCAAAAACACAAAACTGTTGACGGTTTCAGGGGTTTGCGCTTCAAACAAGTCAATGAGCATGCTGCCTTTGTTGGTAATCATGAGGGCAGCGTAATCAGTGTCATCTTCTAAAACATCTTCGGGTGCATTAAATGCTTGTTGTTGTGTTTCAGAAAGATAAGGTGATGGCACAAAACCTTCTGGAATAGTGATGTCTAGATCATCTGGCAAGGTCACGTCTGCCACTTGGCTTACCAGCATACTGGTCGCTACAGGGGCAGGTTCACGGGACAACCAAAAACCACCTGCGAGGAGTAAAAAGACAACAGAAATAACTGGGAAAATGCGTAGAAAAATGTTGGAAAAAGCGTTCATAGTTAGATTCTAACGGACTTTAGATGATTTTGCTCGAGCTTATCAACTGATGTATGTTGAGGATGCCTTCATCTAACCTTTGACTGGTAAGTCCTAGCCCTTTCAAGATGCCTCATCATTCGTTGACTACCACTCAAATCTAAGGATGCTGTAATACACTTCATCCCCAAGCTCATCGCGGACAAGATGGCGTTGCCTTAAAACACCCTCATACTTCATCCCTAGTTTGTCCATCACTCTTAAAGATGCTTTGTTGCGGCTGTCAGCAGATGCCTCAATGCGAATAAGGTCTGGATTTGTATCAAATGCATAGTCGATGACAGCGGTTGCAGCTTCTGTCATAAACCCTTGCCCCCATTCACTGCGTTTGAGGCTGTAGCCTAGTTCGCCCGCCCACCTTTGCATCACATTCTTCAAGAAATCCTATGCCGATAGCGCCAATCACGAGACTTTGATGCGTAATTGCCCAGTGTGGTGTGGTTTTGGGATCTGCTGCGAGTTGCATGGTGATGAACGCTCGAGCATCTTCAAGCGTATAAGGTGACGGGACAGGTAAGTATCGTTGCCACTCAGGATCGCTAGCATACTCAAAAACAGCGTTCACATCACCAGCTTGGAAAGCGCGCAAGACCAGTCTGGCTGTTGGTAAGGAGACCAAGCTATCCATGTATCAATCTCTCAGTAGCTGCGTCTAGCTTGCATGTACGTCACCAAGTTTGTAAATAGCGTCCAAATGCGCTTGCACGTTGGCACCATCTGCTAGCGTAGCTGCGTTAGCGAGGCGTGGATGTTCGGTGAGGGGCGTGGTAGTGTCTTCACTTGCTTCAGCTAGGGCCTCAGCAAGGAGTACCGTACCGGCTGCGAAGGGGCTCGAGCGGAACCGATTTGGTACATTGTCTGGTAAGGGTGTCACGTATTCTTTAAGCGGCCCATCAGTTTTACCCCAGTACAGCTTGAGCGAATTATCTAGCACCAGTGTGCCGTCCGTCCCACGAATCGTAAGCAGATCAATTGGCCCGTCCAGGGCAGCTCCGTGAATGAGCATGGTACCGATAGTAGCGCCCATATTAAACGTAACCGAGGCAATGTCATCAGCGGTTACCGGTTTGACGTCACCTTGTGGTGTTGTGCGGGTTGGGTGGACTTGTCCCAAGCTTGCCCCGCGCATAGTGAGCTGGGTTGCGAGTGGCGAGCCGTCCTCAGCTTGAACGCCTGCAAAAAGCCACAGAAGCCCGTCAATGGCATGTGAGCCAATGGCTCCCATAATGCCACCGCCTTGACTGGCATCTGACCACCAGTTCCAGGGTTTGTTGGGGTCCATGCGAATGTCTCTGGCGATGCGAATCGTGACCGTTAGAATGCGGCCGAGCACGTCTTGCTCGAGCAGCTCCTTAGCTTTAAGGCGCGCAGGTACAAACCGCAACTCGTGGTCAACCAGAGTCAGTTGATCTGGATAAGCCTCTTGTAACTGCCGCATTACCGCTGCCTCGGCCGTATTTAGTGTTAAAGGCTTTTCGCAGAGGACATGCTTACTTGCCTCGAGCACAGCACGTGCTTGTTCTACGTGCAACGCAGGTGGGGACGTGATTGAGATGAGATCGCAGTCAAGGTCAAGCAAATCTTGCCAGGCGTCAGCGACAAATGGCACGCCATGCGTTGCTGCAACTGTTTCTGCTTTGTTACGGGTACGTCCATAGATACCAACAACGTCAAGCCCGCCCGCTTGAAACGCGGGAATTTGTACCGTGTTAGCCCAGCCGGTGCCGATGACGGCGACTTTCATGAGGATGTCCTTTGACTGGAATATATGTTGCTTACGAAAGAACAGATGCGTGTTGAATGAAATGCCATGAGTGCTAGTTTAGCCTCGAGGAGTGCAGGGGGTGCGTTTTCTAGCTTAGTTGACGCGGTAAATGGTAACTGTCTAACAAGAAAGGGAGAAAGGGGGAAGGGGAGCGAGGGGGAAAAGGGGGGATTTCATCAGATAGCATACCTGTGTTGTAGCATTATCTAGTTGGTATAAGAATCAACCTCAATCTA
>CAZMCW010000315.1:0-6161 GCA_964564405.1 uncultured bacterium | reverse complement strand
TTCCACGAGTAACTGCCACAGGCAGTTGCACGTGCGACCTAGGGGAGTAGAAATCGACCCAATTAGTGTGGGGGAACCAATCCTGGAACTGCTAAAACTTTGAGGCTTTGCATTTGAGGTTAAGAGATTTTTCTTAACATACGACGTGTATTTATTGCGAGATAGGTATCACTTTGAAAAAGCTGAGAAAAAGCACTCAATAATGTTACTCAATTTCCTGCAATCGCGTAGATGGTAACGCAAGATTGTAATCTGTATACAAACTTCATCAAATCTTTATACAAACCTCCGACTAGGCTTATACGGAACTTTCATGGCATTGTCATGACAAAGCTTAGATAGGTTAGTGATGTTGTCTGTGACGCATGTATACATTGAGTGCTGTCACAGATTTTGTGTAGCAGGTTGCTCGAGCACCTCATCAACATCCAAACAAACAGTTTCTCGAAAGGAACACACTCATGAAACCCTTAACGTTTCTTGGGCCGTTGCTTGCTGTCTTGCTTATGGCTTGCGGTAGCGACGACGACACGCCCACTGTGATTATTGATCCGCCCATCAGCGACGTAACTCTGACCTTTGATGACAACGACGCCATTTTGTCCGACCCTATGCTGCAACTTCCCGAGCAAGGTAGTGTACGTGTGGTTTGGTACACCGAGGACGCAGGTAGCGGTCACGAAGTTATCTATGGTGACGACCTCAACCGCAAAGTAAGTGCAGACAGTACCCGTATGTCCCGCATGTTTGAAGATGAAGGTTCGCAACTCGAAAACGAACTCACCAGCTTGCAAGACCGCGATGTATGGCGTCACGAGGCTACTGTCACGGGATTAACCGCAGATACTCGCGTGCCTTACGTCGTACGCAGCATGATTGACGGTGAGCTTTACCAAAGTGATCAGTTTAGCTTGCAACCCCTACCAACCGCTAGCAGCGACCTCAAAATTTTGCTAACCTCTGACCAACAAAACCGGGCCATGTCACCTGCTAACTTCCAAAAAGTGATTGAAACCGTCGGTATGGTTGATGGCGTTTTCTTCGCAGGCGATTTAGTGGATAACCCTCACCGCGCCTCAGAATGGTTTGACCGCAACAACGAAGGCCGTCCTGCATTTTTCCCAGCATTACAAGGTGAGTTCCAAGATTTGTTCCCAGAACACCCTTACACAGGCGGCGAAATTCTACAAAACGCCTGGTTTTTTGGCACCATTGGCAACCATGAAACACCCGGGCGTTGGCGTCCAGATGAACGCACCATTGGTCAAATGGACGGCGACCCACAACCCCGTTGGTACGCTGACATGCGCTACGACCAACTGGGTATTAGCGAGCCGCGCGAGCAGTGGGTGCGCGATAACTCGTATGAATTTACGGCCTATTTTGAAATGTGGGAGCACCCTAGTGACGGTCCCGAAGGTGAGTCTTACTATGCCTACCGCTTAGGTGATGTGTTTGTGATTTCTATGAACGTGTCGCGCGTGTGGCGCAACTGGAACCCCAATATTCGCGGAAAGTTTACCGAAGACTTAGAAAACCTCAACAACCCCGACGAGTGGGGCTTTGGCGACATGTTTTTTGCCGACTATGCACCCGGCAGTACCCAATACGCGTGGTTACAAGAGGTGATGGCCAGCTCTGAATTCCAGCACGCGGAGTACCGCGTGCTGCTCGCCCACCAAACCATGTTTGGCTTAGGCGACAACTCATTGCCAGTGATGGCCAATCCGGTTGTGACCATCGAATACGAAGAAGATGGCGAACGCAACACACTCCCCGAGTTTAGCTATCCGGCCAGCCGTGAGTTTTGGGAAAGCACTATTCAACCCCTCGTGGACGCTGAGGCTATCACCTATATCCAGTATGAATACCCTATTGAAAACGACTTGTGGCGCAACGAGATTGAGCCGCTTCTTATTGACAACGGCGTTCAGCTTGTGCACACCGGCCACTCGCACATCTGGAACCGCGCCAAGGTAGACACGCTCAACTACATTGAAACCTCAAACGTAGGTAACTGCTTTGGGGCTGGTTTTGATGGTTACGATGAGCGCGCGCCGTGGGCTCGTTTTCCGGAAGAAGACGCGTGGAACGAAGCCGTTGATCCCATCACCAGCCTCACCTGGGATGCTAGCGACTACTTACGCACCGGTGACGCGCACGACCGCGCCCCAATTGAGCCAACCGACTTTAATCCGATGGGGCAGTGGCTCGAGGACGAAAGCAATCAACCATTTATGTGCAGCAACGACATCACCGCGTTTACCATTTTGGATACGGGGACTGGTTTAGTCACCAGCTACGCGTTTGATACCCGCGACCCCAGCAGTGAGGTTGTGAAGTTTGATGAGTTTAGCTTGCGCTAGACATACTTTCTGAGAAGAATGGCTTTTCAAATAACGCTCACATGTTGATGATGTGAGCGTTATTTTTTTGCCGTTGATAAGGTAGATATCACTATGCTCGGTTACGTGTAGCGCACAATGTTGCAATACCTCGAGGTCGTCGACAAAGGACATCAATGCATTTGCTGAGCATCACCCTTAAAACACAAAATAGAACGAAAACGCGACTGCCACCACAAGCACCCACCAAAGCGTTTCCCAAACCCCACCTAAAAAGGTATACCGCCGCAAGTAAACGTTGAGTTCTTGAGGAGAGGTTGCTTCGTCTTGATGCCCTTTGCTAACAGCGTGTGCGTAAAGGTGATGCGCAACCAAACGATCTGCAACGCGTATAGCAAGTAAAAAAGCAAGGGTTGAAATGTGACTAAGCCAGCCAGCCATACCCTAGCCTACCGCATTGGAGCCTACCGCATTGCTAAAAGCATCTGTTTGAGATTGTGCAAGTTTAACCGACAACTGTACCGCGTCCAGCTAACGCTGCCGTGATGGGGTTAGCGATACGCGCATCACCAAAGATAACTTTGCCAACGCCACCGTGAACGGCTTCAGCAGCACCAAGAACTTTTTTCTTCATGCGGTCTTGAGCAAACTCTAAGTAGCTTTCGACGTCATTCGCTGGAATGTTGGTGATGAGGCTAGCTTCGTCTGGGAAGTTACGGAGTAGTCCGGGTACATTGGAAAGCAATAAAAGTGCTTCAGCGCCAAGGGCAGTGGCAACGGCGGCAGCGGCACGGTCACCATCTACATTGACAGCCACACCGTCAAAACTGGCACCAGGTGGGGTGAGGACGGGTAGGTAGTTGTTGATGAGCAGAAGCTCGAGCAACCCCACATTCACCTTCTCTACAGTTCCGGTATGATCGCCCCGCAGAATTTTTACCTTACCGTCTTCCACACTGCGCACAGATGTTTTATGTTTGCCTTCAAAAATGCGTCCGTCTAACCCAGACAGCCCTACGGCATTCACATTGTGGCGTTGCAAACGCTCCACGATGCCTTTGTTCATTTTGCCGCAGTAGACCATTTCAAAAATCTCTAAGGTTTCGCGGTCGGTAAACCGGCTGGTGTAGCCGCTGGGGCTGGTGACAAATTTAGGTGGGTGTCCTAAAGCTTCAGCGACACGATTGGTTTCAGCACTGCCGCCGTGGACAATGACCAGTTTTTGCCCGGCTTGCCAGAGCTCAGCTGTATCTTCACAGAGGGCGTCGTAGTCAATGCCCGTTGAGCCGCCGACTTTAACAACAATCATATTCAACCTCATACAAATAATATAAAATAATGTTGCAGAAACTTGATCAAAATGGCCTGTATCAAAGAGGCTTTGGAGGGTCACATGGTCACAGAACTCGACCAAGAGGCGTGGTTAGACGTTTTGTCAAATGAGGAAGTTACCAGACCAGAAGATAGACTTATTTTGCGAGTTCTACACAGCTTCAAAGATCATCAAGCTGCTGGTAGTCAGCTTGCTCAAGCTTTAGGTCATACATCTCATGGCAGTATCAATTTATGGGTAGCTAGATATGCTAAGCGTATCGCTAAATCGTATCCTATAACTCTTGACGTACGGAATAATGGCAAGCTTCGTTGCTGGAATCTATTTTTTGAAGGTTTTGACAACGATGATGCCACAAGGTTTATTTGGAAGATGAAAGCTAGCTTAGTAACTGCCTTTGAAACATTGGAACTAGAGGACGACAAACCAATAATAGCCGAAGAAATTTCGGTAGCAGCCTCTAGGACCATAAGTGAAGGGGCAAAACGCACAATAACAGTCAATCTGTATGAGCGCAGTCATGTTGCCCGTCATACCTGTATAGCTTACTGGGGGACAAGTTGTACAGTGTGTGGATTCAACTTTGAAGCCCATTATGGAAAGGTGGGCGAGGGATTTATTCACGTTCACCACCTTATACCTCTATCCAGTATAGGAGACACCTATGAACTAAATCCTGTGGAAGATTTGCGTCCAGTTTGTCCTAACTGTCATGCGATGCTTCATAAGAAAAATCCTCCATATGATATTGAAGACTTGAAGGATATTAAGAAAATTCACGACATGAAAAATAAAAATGCTGAACTAGCATAATTGTCAACCTAACGGCTCGCTAGAGCAGCTTTATGGTCTTCTTCGTAGATTTCACTAAGTAAGCTGTCCGTTTGAGAAGCGGCTGTAGGATCATCACTTTGGCCAGCGCCAATCCAACTAGGTAGCTCGTGAACTTACTGCTGATGTGATTGAACAAATCTGTCAATAGCTGTGCGAATAAGCTCTTCTCTAGATTGCCCCTGTGTACGAGCGAGCTGGGTAAGCTCTTTATCAACCTGCTCATCCAAAACTATTGTCGTGTGCTTCATAGTAGCTAGTGTAGCGCATTTTAAGCTTGCCTGAGACGTGCCCCAGCTTGCCACGAAGTTCGAGTCCCTCTGTCCATACCACTTGGAAGCTTAAGCTTACTTGCCCCCAGGTAGCTCATAAACCTCCCCACAGTAGCCTCGAGCGCCACTAACATCTCCGCATCTGGCGTAATACCTTCCTCCCAATACCAACGGTATAACTCCCAGACGCCACCCTTAAACCTCGAGTCAAACCGTGCCACAAACCTGTCGTCGTAAAACACAGGCAGCACGTAATAGCCCCAGGTGCGCTGGGCAGCGGGTTTGTAGACTTCCCACAGGTAGTCAAAGTTAAACAAGTGCAAAGCTGCTTTGCGGTCCCAGATGATGGGGTCAAGCGGGGCTACGAAGACCATGCGTGGGGGGAGTGGGGAGTGCTCGAGCTTAGCTAAAACCTCCGGTAACACGTGAAAGCGCACGCCTTCAATGTCTAGCTCGAGCAACTTTCCCTCACTGACTAGCTCCGCCAAAATCTTGCGCCGCTCAGGTGCTGGTAAATACAGACTCCAGACCTCAAAACTAGCATTTGGGCGCAACAAACCAACTGCGTGATGACGCAGCAAAATAAGCCATGCGGTACTGTCGTGCTCGCTCACAGTAGGTACTGCTAAAAGCTCAGCAGGCACAACGTTCTCGGTGAGGTCGTAGACGTGATGCCCTTTGTTACGGCTGTGAGTGACGACCTGCCCGGTATGCCACAGCCCACGCAAAATATTCTTGGTGAGTTTAGGTCCGTGCCACGACCCCTCCCACTCCGCTCGATGAGGTTGAAACTCAAACTGATTACTGCTGAGCGGCCCACGCTCCGTTAATTCAGTTAATACTGTGTTGACTGCCTCAGCGTAAGGTTCTAAAACTTTGATCTGCCAGCTTTTGGCGTGCCACCTGTGGTAGACCCGCCGCACTGGCCAGTCACGCATGCGCACAAGGGAGGCTTGTTTGTCCCACGCGTCTAGCAAGTACCTATCCTCATACGCAAGCTGTTGCCAACCGTCCACCTGATAGTCAGTTACGCGGGCTTGCAGCACCAAATCGTGATTGCGCCCAACCGGATTCAAGGGATCAAACTGGATGCTGCCGAAGCGCTCAAACACGCTACGTGCATCTGTTAGTTCAAAGTGATGCCGGGCGAGGAGACGGCGTGCGTCGGCTAGAGAGAGGGTGAGGGGCATGTCTGTTCTAGTTTACTCAAACTTTATGCACTAACCAAAGAAAAGCCGCTTTGTTCTGGGATAGAGAAAATTCTGCGGCAATGCTTGTATTAAAATATTGTTATGACGATTCTAAAAGGGTTTGGGTTTTCAGGCTATCGGAGTATTGGGGATGAGATAGTCAAAATTGCACCACTCGAGAAAATTAACT
>CAZMCW010000314.1:4185-6166 GCA_964564405.1 uncultured bacterium | reverse complement strand
ATTCCGCCGGGCCAAAACTTGGCACTGTTGGATGAAATTCGCATGACCGTTGCTGGCACGGCTGCTGGCATGAGCGTAGATTTAGCCAAACTAGGTGCGGATGTCATTGCCATGGGCGCACTCGGCAATGACGAAGCGGGCAACTTTGTGCAAGACACTATGAACCGCTACGGCATCAACACAGAACATCTGGTGCGTAAAGACGGCGTGCAAACCTCTGCTAGCATGTTGCCGATTCGTCCTAACGGCGAGCGTCCGGCGTTACACGTACTCGGTGCGAATGGTGTGTTTTCACTAGATGACATTAACTTTGATGTGATTGCTAAAGCCGACGTGTTGCATCTGGGCGGCACCTACGTGATGCCCAAGCTTGACGGCGAACCTAGTGCCGAGGTGCTCAAATTTGCTCAAGACAACGGTGTGGCCACGACGCTAGACATGTTAGCGATTGCCCAAGATGACATGCTTGGCGTACTTGAACCCTGCTTACCTTATGTGGATTATTTTATGCCCGGTTTGGACGAAGCCAAGATGATTTGTGGGCTAGACGCGCGCGCAGATGTCATCCAGTTCTTTTTAGATAAAGGTGTTAAGCACACGGTGTTTAAGATGGGCGAGCAAGGCTCGAGCATCGCTGGGCACAACATGGACGAAATCCGCCTACCTGCTCACAAAGTTCCCGTCGTAGATTCAACAGGCTGCGGGGATGCTTACTGTGCTGGGTTTATTGTGGGACTCACCAAAAATTACAGTTTGGAAGATGCTGGCAAACTCGGCACAGCTGCCGCCGCCCAAGTCATTACCGGTCTAGGGTCAGATGCGGGCATTGTCGATTTAGAGACAACCTTAGCGTTTATGAACAGTGCTGAAACCTTGCCGATGACGGAGTGAGCGATCACCTCACAAAGACTGTTTTGTAAATCTAGTGTTGAGCTTGGACAGTGCCTACATCATTCAGTGGATAATGCTGTTTTGAAGGCTATATATTGAGTTTGTTGACGAGGCTCGAGGTATTTCGATGGCAACTCTGTAACGACGTGTACGTGGCATCTCATAAACTCTCCCTTTCCCCCCTTCGCCCTTTCACCCTTTCCTAAACACAGTGCGTCACCCATAACAAGATTTTGCAAAAATGCTTCCACTCAACCAGCCTGCGTACAATAAATCTATGTCAGATACTCCAGCGCCAGATACTCCAGCGCCAGATACTCCAGCGCCAGATACTTTAACATCAGCCCAACTGCCCTACGACTGGGTCATTCAAGACACAACTGTCTACGATCCAGCAAGTAGGCAAACTTTAGAACATCACGACATTGCCATACGCGGACCACACATCGCAGAAATTGCCCCCACAGGCACGTTGACTTATGGTGATGCAAGCATCTTGGACGGCTGCGGGCAAGTTGCCTTGCCGGGGCTCATCAACTGTCACGCCCACAGCGCCATGACGCTCTTTCGCGGTGTTGCCGAAGACGTTGACGTGATGACCTGGTTTAACGACATTATTTGGCGCTTGGAAACAAACCTTTCTCCCGAAGATGTGTATTGGGGTGCCAAACTGGCTGCCATCGAGATGGTTGAGGCAGGCGTTACCACCGTTAGTGACCATTACTTTTTTGCGGATGAGGTTGCCAGGGCTTTTCTGGACGTAGGTTTGCGCGCTCACATCGCCCCAACCTTATTTGATGCCGCCGGCGCTGAGTTAGATCAAGCGTTGCAAACCTCACAGGATTTTGTAAATCGTTGGCAACATCAAGGAAAAACCTCAGATAAAGATGATGTGGGACGTATTCGGGTCTGGTTGGGGCCGCACTCGCCGTATTTGTGTTCCGGAGAGATGCTTACTGAGGTTAAAGAGTTAGCCAAGTCGTTAGACATAGGCGTGCATTTGCATGTTTCTGAGACGAAGACTCAGGTTGAGATGAGCCTTGAGCGACACGGTCAAACGCCCGTTAGCCACCTCGAGCAACTTGGTCTC
>CAZMCW010000314.1:0-4175 GCA_964564405.1 uncultured bacterium | reverse complement strand
CCCCGTCCTCTGCGCCCACGCCACCCACGCCACAAAAGATGACATCACATTACTTGCGCACCACGATGCAGGCGTTGCCCACTGCCCTAAAACCTTTCTCAAACTGGCCTCTGGCATTGCAGACGTTACAGATATGCTTGCCAAAGGTGTTGCGGTTGGGCTGGGTACAGACGGCCCTGCGAGCAACAATACGCTGGATATTTTTGAGCAGATGCGGCTTACAGCCATGTTGCAAAAACACGAACAAGAGGATGCCACGGTGTTAAGAAGGCATGAGGTGCTCGAGCTTGCCACAGCTGGCGCAGCGAACGTGCTCCGTGAACCTCAACTCGGTAAATTACAAGCTGGCTATTTAGCTGATATTATTCTGGTGAGTTTAGATGAAGCTCACATACAACCTGTCCATAACCTTGCTGCGGCGCTTGTGTATTCAGCAAGTGCGAGGGATGTTCAAAGCGTGATGGTTCATGGCGAGGTGTTAATGCAGCGGCGGGTGCTAACCAAGTTGGATAAGCAAGAAGTATTAGAGCAAGTTAAAACACGTGCCTATAGATTGCGTGAAAGTACCGCGACTAAGCGCCTACAAACCTTTCCCGGAGAAACAAGCTGAGTATTTTAATGTCATGGTAATCTCTGGCGTTGACAATTGCATCATTTTGTAATTCTTGACGGTACTAAATATAACTGTAAAACCACTGTACTCGATTCTGCTGAGTACAGTGGTTAACGTTTCAAAAAGAATATGTCAGAGGTAGCTTAGTTATTGACGTAACGCTCAATCTCGTTAGGCGCAATCTCTTGCCAGACAATGTTGTTGCGTGGCGTGGAAGCAGTTGCTCGGCTACCAGTACGGTTGTCAATCGGAATGGTAATGCGAACAGCTTGGGTGGTGGTTTGCGAGCCCGTGGGTTCTGTACCTGCTAAAAACGCGCCGCGCGTGCTGCCGCCAGGGTTTCCTGTTGTGCGGTCAAAGGACGCAAAACTAATGCCCTCTGGTACGGGAATGTCACTGGTAGTTGGCGTACCCCGTAAAGCACGTTCCATGAAGTCACGCCAAATGTAGATGGGTTGCCTCGAGCTGGTCATGCGCTCGCCGTCTGGCATACTCCCAGGTAGTGGGCTGTAGTCGTCGTAGCCAATCCACACGGCAGACGCAAGTTCGGGTGACATGCCTACAAACCAGATATCGCGGTCATCGTTGGTGGTACCGGTTTTACCACCTATCCAACGTTCGCCAACTTGCGCGCGGCGGCTAAACGCGCCCCCATCAGCAACATTAGCGCGCATAAGGTCAAGCATAATGTAGGCTGTTTGCTCCGTCCAAACTTGGGTTTCACGTGGTTGGGATTCCCATAGTACGTTACCTTCGACGTCTTCTACCCGACTAATGAGATGCGGCTCAACGTGCACGCCACCGTTCACAAATGTACCCATGGCACTTGCATGTTGCAGTGGTGTTACCTCAAACGACCCCAAAGCAATAGAAATAAATGGTTGTACAGTGGTGTAGCCCAAACTCTGTGAGCGCGCAGCTACAGCTTCAGGAGTAACAGCCTCAACTAGTTTTACCAGCGGAATGTTGCGTGAGATATTCAAGTGTTCGCGCAGTGTGCGCGCGCCGATAAAAGTATTGTCGTGATTATCTGGTTCCCAGTTGGGTTGATTAGGTTGCGGAAAGCTAACCGGTTCATCTACTACCACGTCAGCTTGGGTATAGCCGCCTTGTTCAATGGCAGTCGCATAAATAATAGGTTTAAACGAGCTACCTGGCTGCCGTAGGGCGGCAGTAACGCGGTTAAATTCGCCAATGGGTTCACCCAAAATAAGCCGTTCGCCAATCATGGCGAGGATTTCACCGTTGCGTGGATCAACGCCTACAATGGCAACTTGCGCGCCCGGTGGCGCAGCGGCATCTAGTGAAGCTTGGTTGGCAGCTTGTTGCGCTTGTACATCAATAGTGGTGTAAACGCGCAGCCCACCCGAATTAAATACCCGGCTTTCGCCGTAGCGGTCGGTAAGAAGGTTACGCACTGTCCAACTTACGTGCGGTGCCAAGTTGGAACTTACCGTAGAAGAAAGCCCAAGTGGTTCACCTGTGCGTTCAGGTGTACCTACCAAGTTGCCGTCTGAATCATACTGGACACGCCAGCCGGTAGGTTGAATAGGTTGCCGCCACGCTCGGTCAGCAGTTTCTTGGCTGATGACGCCTTGCTCGAGCATGTTGTCAAGCACGTTGCGCATAGCTTGGCGAGTATTTTCAAATTCTTCGTAGTTGCGGCTAGGAAACGGCACGAGTCGCGCTAAATACAAACCTTCAGCAAGGGTAAGTTCAATAGGGTCTTTATTAAAGTAAGCCCGTGAAGCTGCCCGAATCCCGTAGAAGTTGCCGCCCCAAAAGGTAACATTCAGCCACTGCTGCAAAATTTCTGCTTTGGTGTGGCGGCGCTCGAGCTCAACAGCCATCATGATCTCTTTAGCTTTACGTTCAATGGTTTGCTCTTCGGCAATGTCTGGAAAAAAGACGTTTTTAATGACCTGTGTGGTGATGGTTGACCCACCCCGACCACCTTCACCAGTAGCTAGGAGCCAAGTAGCCCGCAGTAGACCAGGTACGTCAAACCCGTAGTGATTAAAAAATTGATCGTCTTCTGAGCCAATAATGGCAGCAAGTGCGGCTGGCGAGACTTCATCTAACGTGACCGGGATGCGGTCGGTAGATGCACGATCTTCGCCTTGAACCGGTAGAATTTCCCCGATGAGCTCGCCATTACGTGCAAAAATTTGCGTAGTAGCGGTGTACTCGAGGCTGGTGAGTTCATTTAGCTCGGGCAGCTCTTGAGCCCACATAAACGCAGATGACGCCAGTAGCGCTGAGGCTGACAGCACGCCCGTCAAAATAATTAAAAATAATCCTTGCAGAACCTTCACAAGTTCAGTATAGCAAGTACAGTGTCCTGTTCACGTGAGGTATATAAGCAAAGTGAGGCGTTCATGAAACGGCCATGCTGCGGCTCACCGTAAGCTTGTGGTAAATATCACAAGCTTGTGTACTTCTCGCTGGGAATTGACCATCTAAATATGAGGGTAGATGTCATCAACGCAACCTGATTGTGGAGTCAAAAGGTCGTCTTAATGAATTAAGAAAGCACGTCTAGGTAATATTGAGCGAGAGGTGAAGGTGATTTAAGCGAGAGGTTATCACTATGCACTAGACAAATACGCAGATAGCAAGGTGTGAAATGCTTGGCAAGGTGCTAGAAATCTCACTTTAGGCGCTAAATCTCAGAAAAATGGCATAAATCTGAGTCATTCTTACGTGCTTGTCATCAAAGCCTTACTAATTGCAGGGTAGGCTCGAGGCTATGATGACGTCACGTCACCTAAAGCATCATGCGTTGTGGGCAAAATTGGTCAAAGTTTGGCGAAAGCTGGGCTGGACCTTGCCGTCACAAGCCCTGTCTTTACAGACGGATCATGATGACCACCATGGTACCTGTGGTACCTGTGGTACCTGTGGTGTAAGACATGCGCATCAACCAGTGCCTCACACGCTCGTGCAGCAGCGTAAGCTTGCCTTAGCAGCACGAGCCCAAACCAAACAACCCCACAACGCCAAGCCAAAAGCTAAGCCAGCTATCGATAGCGCCCTTAGTCCTAAAGCTCCCCGGCTCATGTCATCGTCTGAAGCGCGGCAGAAGACCCAAGAGCATGCTGTCGCTAGAGCTAATTCAGGTGACGACGCTCACCCGCTAGCTGCCAAAGGTTACAGTGGGGCTATGCTGGCGACCGACAGCATCTTGCGGCGCAGTAGCCACTTGCCTTTAGATGATTATTTGGGCAGCAGTTTAATCAGCTACGCCCTCAAAGGGCTTGACCATGCCTACGAAAAATTTGTAATTGCAGATGTGCTTTCAGGAACTGATCTTGATGTGCCCCGTTATCCTGAGTTAACGCCTTCTGGTAAAGAACTTGGCGGTTTACACAGCGCACTCTCCTTTGCCTTTCAAGACTGGGTGGCGGTCGTTGCTTACGACTTACCCTATGTGAGCCGCTACTACTGGGACTATTTATTTGCCCGGCGCGGTGGCGCGCCCATTGTGATTGCTCAAAATGCTAAAGGGGACTTTGAACCACTCGCAGCGCTCTACCACCGCTCGGTGATCATGCAAGCGGCG
>CAZMCW010000313.1:2688-6169 GCA_964564405.1 uncultured bacterium | reverse complement strand
CGTTCAACCTCGAGCGCAATCCCTTGCACAAACAACCCAGCAATGGGGTCTGTAAACGTATACGAAAGTGGCGACGGATACACCAAGCCAATAGTGTTCGTCACGCCGCGCCGCAAACTTCTTGCCGTAGGGTCAGGCCCCAAGTAGCCAAGTCGCTCAGCCGTGCGCAACACGTCATCACGCAATGCTGGCGAAAGTTGATCCGGGCGGTTATAGGCGTTCGACACGGTTGAAGCCGCTACGCCCAACTCACGCGCCACGTCTTTGAGCGTCACGCGCCCTCTAGCTTTGGTCTTGTTGGCCCCACGCTTGACAGTCATAAATTTTATGTTATCATCTGAATCGATTCAGGTAATAATCGTTTCATGATTTTATATCAGGAGGCTCCCATGCAATACCAACGTTTAGGTGATAGCGGGTTGATTGTTTCAGACTTGTGTTTAGGAACCATGATTTTTGGTGAGCAAAGTGAACGGGCGACCCCAGAAGCTGAGGCTATCACCATGATAGAACGCTTTATTGAAGCTGGCGGTACTTTTATTGATACCGCAGATGTCTACGCAGGTGGGCGTTCTGAAGAAATTACCGGTAAGGCCATTCGGGACCACCGCGATGATGTAGTTCTCGCCACCAAAGTGCGCTTTCCCACTGGCAAAGGCAAAAACGATATGGGTCTGTCGCGCCATCACATTATGAAAGGCGTTCACGGGAGTCTCAAACGCTTAGCAACAGATGTGATTGATGTGCTTTACGTGCATTGTTGGGACCCGTTTACGCCACTTGAAGAAACCATGCGTGCGCTAGATGACCTGGTGAGCGAAGGTTCAGTACGTTATTTGGGCGTCTCTAACTTTAAAGCTTGGCAACTTATGAAAGCCCTTGCTATAAGCGACGCACACAGTTACGCGCGGTTCGTAGCGGGACAGTATCAATACAGCTTGCTACAACGCGATATTGAGTACGAGTTTACCGATTTGTGCTTTAACGAAGGCGTGGGCATTACCCCGTGGGGACCCTTGGGCGGCGGCTTTTTGTCCGGTAAGTACACCCGTGGTCAGCGCCCAACACATAGTACTGAGGGCAGGCTAGCGACAGCGACAGCTGAACAAGCTGAGTTTTGGGATAAGCGTGCAACTGATCAAAATTGGCAAGTTGTAGATGCTGTGGGTGCGGTTGCTGAGGCGAGGGGTGCAAGTTACGCCCAAATTGCCCTAGCTTGGTTGCGGGCGCAGCCAACGGTCTCGAGCGTCATTCTGGGCGCGCGCACCATGGAACAGCTCGAGGACAACCTCGGCGCTGCTGACATCGACCTGACACAAGAGGAACTAGACCAGCTCGACAGTGCCAGCGAACTCCCCCCACTCTATCCTTACGTGATGATTGATACCTACGGAAAACGCAGTCTTTAACAGCGCTTTGCTGGTGTCATCAGTGTCATTCGATGTTACGCTAGGCAAGTCTGGTCAGCACTTTGTGATGGTTGGTCGTTCAAGCTCGAGCCTCACTGACGTAATAGAAGCCTAAGTTTCCATATTGTCCACGTCACACCTGCATGACAGCTTTACAAACAGACAATCCTGCACATTTGGAGCCTAGATATGCCTATGAACCACAAAACCTTGTTGAGCTTAGGACTCTTGCTGCTATGTTTAACGCTAACGTTTAGCCAAGCACAATCCGCTAGCAGCGACGAAGAATTTCAGTTGGGGCTTGTTTTACCCTTAACAGGGTCGTTAGAGGCGGTTGGCAATGCCGTCAAAAACGCCTCTGAACTTGCCCTTGAAGAGATTAACCAAACTGCCCCACTTAACATTAGCTTTGTGGTTGAAGACAGCGCCAGCACAGCCGAAGGTGCCGTTACGGCGTTTAACAACCTTATTGAACAAGGCGTAACCGCCATTATTGGCCCGGTGACCTCGAGCGCCTCAGAACAAGCCTTCCCTATCGCCCAAGAAAGTGGCATACTTACCTTGAGTCCCTTAGCTGCTGCAGGCGGACTTAGCGAGATAGGTGACTACGTTTTTCAAGCCAACCTAACCACAGACGTGGTGATACCTAATGGCGTCGCACTGACCCAAGCAAGCCTTGGATATCAGAATGTAGCTATATTAGTTGATACCAACGACCTTTTTTCACAAAGTGCTTATGAGGTTTTGTTAGACAGTTTTGAAGCACAAAACATCAATGTTGTGGCAACAGAAACCCTAGTCACCGACGATACCGACTTCAGCGCGCAACTCGGCCGCATTCAAGACGCTGAGCCAGACGCCATCTTCATTTCAACGTTACCGCTAGAAGGCGTGGGCATTTTGCAACAAGCCAAAGAGCTTGGTCTTTCAGACGAAAGTCGTTTTATTATTCCGTTTGCGTTCTCAACGGATGAAATTGCTCTAGCCCAAGATGCAGCTGAGGGTGTCATCACCTTTTCAACGTGGACCAGCTTTGCGCCAAACCCCGGCAACCAAGCTTTTGTGGATGCCTATAGCACAACTTACGGCACTGAACCCAGCCGCTTTTTAGCTCAAGGCTACGCCAGCGTTTATATTTTTGCACAAGCTTTACAGAATGCTACTAGCACGGACGCAGCGGACTTAAGAGACGCACTCGCTGACATTCAAAATCTTGACACTATCTTAGGTCAATTCTCTTTTGATGAAACAGGTAAAGCCATTTACAACCCTATTATGTTGGTTGTTAACAACGCTCAGTTTGAGGTATTTGAGTAATACAGCAGGTATCATCTGATTAAGTATATATGCAACCACTTGTTATAACGTCCAGGACGCCCATTTTGTGATGATATTTATAGTCATCAAATTTTAGAGTTTATATCAAAAGAGGCTCGAGCCTCACCCATCAAACAATCCTATCAAACAGCCACACTCAAGGCCTCAACCCCTCTTAAGTCAAGCTCCTCAGCATAATGACAGGCAACTTGATGGCCACTTTCTAGCGTGCGTAACGCTGGTGTGTCTGTTTTACATCTATCTGTAGCATAGCGGCAACGCGGATGAAAATAGCAGCCGCTGGGCGGGTTGGCAGGGTCAGCAACCTCACCTTGCAAGCGAATGCGCTCGCGCTTTTTGCGTACTTTAGGGTCAGGAATAGGCACTGCCGACAAAAGCGCTTCGGTATAGGGGTGTTTGGGTTGCCTAAAGAGTTCTTCTGTGGTGGCAATTTCAACAACTTTACCCACGTACATCACCACAACCCGGTCACAAATGTGCTCAACCACGCTCAAATCATGAGCTACAAACAAATAGGTTAGTTGAAAGGCTTCTTGCAAATCTTGTAGCAAGTTGAGGGTTTGGGCTTGTACAGAGACATCCAGCGCAGACACAGCTTCGTCGGCAATGACCAATCTAGGGTCGAGGGCAAGGGCTCTGGCAATGCCAATACGCTGCCGCTCGCCACCTGAAAAAGCGTGCGGGTAACGGCGAATATACTCCGGGCGTAAGCCCACTTTTTGCAACAAGTCGCT
>CAZMCW010000313.1:0-2678 GCA_964564405.1 uncultured bacterium | reverse complement strand
CTTACCCGGTCTTCTAGTTCGCGTCCTTTGGCAATGCGGTTCACACGCAAAGGTTCACTGACAATTTCAAAAACCGACATACGCGGGTTGAGGCTCGAGTGCGGGTCTTGAAAGATCATCCGAATTTCCCGGTGGTAGGGGCGCATCTCTTGTTTGTTGAGGGGCACTAAATCAACTTGTTTGCCACGTTGCGTGCGGTACAAAATCTCACCTGAGGTTGGCTCGTAAATCCGTATTACCGAGCGCCCGGTCGTCGTTTTGCCGCAGCCAGATTCACCCACTAGGCCAAGCGTCTCACCCTCAAAAACATCAAATGACACACCGTCAACAGCTTTGACATAGCCTGTTGTGCGGTTCAAAAAACCTTTTTTGATGGGAAAGTGCATTTTTAGGTCTCGAACCGATAAAAGTGGACCATCGTTAGACATAGAGGGCTGACTCATGCAACAGCCTCCTTGGCATGAGTTTCGTCGTAGAGTAAGCAGCTTACTTCACGGCCGCCCTCGAGCTGAATCAACTCGGGCACAACCTGGTCACACAGCCCACGCTGAAACTGGTCACAACGGGTGTGAAACCCGCAGCCACTAGGGCGGTTAAACGGGTGGGGCACCATGCCGCGAATTTGCTCCAAACGTTCACGCTTTTGTAAATCAACTTTAGGAATACTGCGTAACAGGGCTTGCGTGTAGGGGTGCTTGGGATCATCAAAGATGCTATCAATGTCTGCTTTTTCAACGGCTTTACCCAAGTACATCACCACAACAGTGTCGGCAATTTCGGCCACTACGCCAAGGTCGTGGGTAATAAACATGACGCTCATGCCCATTTCTTGTTGTAAATCATAAATAAGGTCAAGGATGTTCGCTTGGGTGGTCACATCAAGTGCGGTAGTCGGTTCATCGGCAATGAGTAACCTTGGCTCACAGACAAGCGCCATAGCAATACAAACCCGCTGACGCATACCGCCAGACAGTTCAAAGGTGTAGGCACTCATGCGGTCTTTGGGTTTGGGAATACCAACCCGCTCCAACATCTGGACACTGCGGTCAAACGCTTCTTGTTTATTTACGGGGAGGTGCAAACGCACCATTTCCATCATTTGGTTGCCGATGGTGTGAATCGGGCTAAGCGCCGTCATGGGTTCTTGAAAAATCATCGAAATTTCTTTACCCCGAATGGCCCGAATGTCTTCGCCACGCGGGTCAAACTCGGCCAGATTTAGTGTTTCGGTAGGCGTTCGGTGATACAAAATATCGCCACTCACAATTTTGCCAGGGTGTGACACAATGCGCATAATTGAGCGCGCGGTAATGCTTTTACCCGAGCCAGACTCCCCTACGACACACAACGTTTTGCCTCGAGGCACGGTAAAACTTGTGCCCTCAACTGCTTTGACCACACCTTCATCCGTAAAAAAATGGGTGTGTAAGTCTTTTATCTCAATGAGATTATCTGCGAGGTTATCAGCGAGGTTATCAGTGAGATTATCAGCGTTAAGACGATCTGAGTTAACGCGTTCAGTCATGACCAACTCCTTGGTAAGCCTTGGGGCAATCAATATTCTTCTTAATGATCTATAGACAGTTTACCGTACTGCCACTGCGCTGAACATGAACCATCACGGCTCGAGCAAATCACCATATATTGACAGCAACATCCAGCAGTGCTGCACTTTCGTCATGTTTGATGATGCTTTGACCATTACCCAATATCTTCATAAACCAGCTCAGTCTTTTACGGCTATAAATTCAGATTAACTTCGTTGGTTCACGAGCACAACGCACTAACAACCAGGGAACGTCCTGGCTGGACAAGACCACTAAAAATAGCCTCATCAACATCTTTGACACTTTCTTAGAATCGTATATCATATATTCTAACATGCTATAACACGTAGATCATGACGATAACGATTGCCAGTGCCCAAGCCCACGTTTATCCAACACCTTGGGACAATGCTGAGGCCGCCTGTCACCTGATTACTAGCGCTAAACAAGCAGGTGCGGACCTCATCCACTTTCCAGAAGCTGCTTTTTCCGGCTACGTTAAACATCAAGTTCACCACTGGGAAGACGTTGACTGGGATGCGCTCGAGCACGCCCTCTTACACATCTGCAACTGCGCTAAAGATGCAGGTATGTGGGTGGTAGGCGGCAGCAACCACCGCCTCACATCCCCACACCGACCCCACAATAGCTTGCTCGTCATTGATAGTCATGGCAACCTTCATACTCGCTACGACAAACGCTTTTTGTCCCACACAGAAGTGACAGATTGGTTCACGCCCGGTAGAGTTCCGATTACCTTTGAGGTTAATGGTTACCGGTTTGGTTGTGCTATTTGTATTGAAGTGCAATTTCCAGAAATCTTTAGCGAATACCGCGCGCTAGGGGTAGATTGTGTGCTGCTATCAGCGTATTCAGATAGCACCATGTTTGGGATTCAAGCTCAAGGGCATGCCGCTTGCAATAACGTCTGGCTCAGTCTTTCAGTCCCTGCCCAAATGAGTGCCGCCTGTCCCAGCTGCATTATTGGCCCATCTGGTGAAGTCGTAGCGCAGTGCAAGCCCAATCAAGCTGATGTCACTCTCCACATGCTTAACCGAGATGAGCCTCGTTGGGACATTCCCTTAAACAAAGCGCGACCGTGGCGTAAAAAGGCACGAGCTGGCACCATTT
>CAZMCW010000312.1:5968-6186 GCA_964564405.1 uncultured bacterium | reverse complement strand
CATCAGTACAGCCCGGCTCAAAGTGACAGTGTTCGCGCTGGCGCTGACCTTGCGTTTGGTCAAGATGTAGTACCTCACTACAACTTTGCAAACGCTGATGTCGTCGTGTCGTTAGATGCTGACTTTTTGGGTGAAGGTCCTGCCAAATTGCCTTACACCCGCGCTTACAGTGCGCGCCGCCGCATTCACGACGCGAGTAATGCTGATGATAAAAGCCG
>CAZMCW010000312.1:0-5958 GCA_964564405.1 uncultured bacterium | reverse complement strand
TGAAAGTACACCCACCTAAGTTGGGGCAACGTCTGACCACCGCGTGCCGGTGCGAGCTGCGCGCATGGAAGGACTTGTGCGCACCATTGCCAACCGCATTGGGCTCGAGCTACCTGCCGGCATCACCCCAGACGAAGTTTCTGAGGACGTCCTCAGTGCCCTTGTTGATGACCTACTTGCTCACGAAGGCTCGAGCTTAGTTGTGGCTGGCGACAGCCAACCGGCATCTGTTCACGCCTTGGTTCACGCCCTCAACTACGTGCTTGGCAATATTGGTCAAACCGTCCACTTTCACCCACCTGCAACAACCGAAACTGACCAACTAGGCTCTCTCAAAACACTCGTTGATGATATTAACGCTGGCAGCGTACAAACGCTTTTAATCTTGGGCGGCAACCCGGTTTACAGTGCGCCTGCCAACCTTGACATGGCGAGTGCTATTGCCAGCGTGCCGTTTAGCGCGCACCTAAGCACCTACGTTGATGAAACCTCGAGCCGTACAAGTTGGCACCTCCCGCAAACCCACGACCTTGAAGTCTGGGGCGACGCCAAAGCGTTTGATGGTACCGTCAGCATTGGGCAACCACTTATTCACCTTTTGTTGAAGGTAAAGCATCCCTGGAAGTGCTGGCGATGGCGCTTGGTGAAAGCAGCAAAACAACCTACGATCTCGTGCAAGACTACTGGAAAGCTCGCGTTGACGGTAGCTTTGACAGCTTTTGGCGCGAAGCGCTGTATCAGGGTATTGTGCCCGGTAGTACGTCTGCACCAGTTTCAGTGAGTTTGCAAGCGTCTGCGTTAGCTGCGCCGTCTAGCCCGGCACCACAAGGGCTCGAGCTTGTCTTCCGCACCGACCCTACGCTTTACGACGGACGTTTTAACAACAACGGTTGGCTCCAAGAAACACCTAAACCGTTCACCAAACTCACATGGGATAACGCCGCGCTTATCTCGCCAAAACTCGCTGAGCGTTTTGACCTTAAAAGTCGTGACGTTGTGCAATTGCGCTTGGGCGATATGCGCGTAGACGCACCTGTCTGGGTACAACCTGGTCAGGCTGAAGAAACGGTAACCGTTCACTTAGGCTACGGACGCGAGCGCACCGGTCACGTGGGTGAAGACACTGGTTTTAACGCCTACGCCCTGCGCACCAGCGACAACATGTGGTTTGCAGAAAACCTAGAACTGCGTAAAACCCGTAAACGCCACGAACTCGTAAGTACGCAAATGCACCAGTACATTGAGCGCGACCGCCACATTGTGCGGCACGGCACGACAACTGCGCTTAAGCAGCAACCTGAGCACCCTCACTTTGTACATCCTGTAGAACATCACCACAGTGACCTTTACGACGACTATATCTATGAAGGTTACGCGTGGGGCATGGTTATCGACATGAACGTGTGCACTGGCTGTAACGCGTGTATTACTGCCTGCCAAGCTGAAAATAATATTCCTATTGTGGGTAAAGACCAAGTTGGGCGCGGACGCGCTATGCATTGGCTCCGGGTAGATACCTATTACTCAAACGACCTGGACAATCCTGAGATGTACCAGATGCCGGTTGCGTGCATGCACTGTGAAAAAGCACCTTGTGAGCCAGTTTGTCCTGTAGGTGCAACGATTCACGACCACGAAGGCCTCAACGTGATGGTCTACAACCGTTGTGTCGGCACCCGCTATTGCTCGAACGCGTGCCCTTATAAAGTGCGCCGTTTTAACTGGTTGCAGTACGCTGAACTGGACACCACCGCAACCTCACTCGCGATGCAAAAAAACCCTAACGTGACCGTGCGCAGCCGCGGTGTGATGGAAAAATGTACCTATTGCACGCAGCGCATTGCTGCTGCACGCATTCAGTCCAATAACGAAAATCGCCGCATTGTGGACGGCGAAGTTGTGACCGCGTGCCAAGCAGCTTGCCCAGCTGAGGCGATTGTCTTCGGCGATTTAAGTGATGCTGATAGCCGCGTAGTGGCAACTAAAACATCACCGCTCAACTACGGCGTGCTCACCGAACTTAACACGGTGCCGCGCACGACCTATTTGGCTCGAGTCGCCAACCCACACCCTAGCCTCGAGTCACTTATTAGCCACGACGATCCTCATATGGATGGTGCTAACAGCATCAGTAATGAAGAAGGCCTAACCGAAGAAGGCGTAGGAGGACACTAGTGGCCGTACGACAAGGACGCATTCAAGAAACAACCAAGGTCATTGCTTCCGGGCAAACTTACGGTGACGTTGACGATGTGGTCATGAAGCCCGTGCTCACCCACCCGTTTAGAACGCCTATTTGGTGGTTCTTAGGGTTGGGCGGCGCACTTGCACTATTGGCAATGTACCTTTACACCATCGTCTACTTGGTTACAACCGGGGTAGGCATCTGGGGCAACAATATCCCTGTAGCCTGGGCATTTCCAATTATTAACTTTGTGTGGTGGATTGGGATTGGGCACGCGGGCACGCTTATTTCAGCGATTTTGCTACTCTTTAGACAAGACTGGCGCACATCGATTAACCGCTTTGCGGAAGCTATGACGTTATTTGCAGTTGCTTGCGCGGGCCTCTACCCCATTTTCCACTTAGGTCGGCCTTGGGTATTTTATTGGTTAGCACCTTATCCCAACACCTACGGACTGTGGCCCCAGTTTCGCAGCGCACTTGACTGGGATATTTTTGCAATTTCAACTTACGCAACAGTCTCAGCCTTATTCTGGTTTATTGGGCTTGTGCCTGACTTAGCAACCTTACGCGACAGCGCCGAAAATAAGTACGTCAAGCTCCTTTACGGCAGCTTGGCGCTAGGCTGGCGAGGGTCAACCAAACACTGGCAACGGTACCAGCGTGCGTATTTGCTGTTAGCAGCACTGTCAACCCCGCTAGTGCTCTCGGTTCACTCTACGATTGCCATGGACTTCGCAACCGCGTTTGTACCTGGCTGGAACAATACTATTATGCCCCCCTACTTTGTGGCTGGTGCAGTGTTTGCTGGCTTTGCCATGGTTGTTCTTTTAGCTATTCCACTTAGGCACGCGTTTGGTTTACAAGGACTTATTACCAAAAAGCACCTTGACAACTCAGCCAAAGTGATGCTGGCAACAGGCATGATTGTCGTTTACGGGTATGTGCTCGAGCTTTTTATCGCGTGGTACAGCGGCAGCGAGTTTGAGCGCTATATGGCGTTTAACCGCATGTTCGGCGGTTACGGCTGGTCTTTTTGGGCGCTTATCTTTTGTAACGCGCTGGCCATTCAACCTCTGTGGTCTAAACGGGTACGCAGCAGTGAGTTTTGGTTGTTTGTGATTTCAATTATTATTTCTATTGGCATGTGGCTCGAGCGCTTTGTGATCGTCGTTGTAAGCTTAACGCGCGACTACACCAACTCCGCGTGGCACGATTACGGGTCAACAGTTTGGGACTGGTCGATGTACATTGGTTCGTTTGGCTTGTTCCTAACACTTTTTTACTTGTTCATTCGCTTACTGCCAGCAATTGCCACATCTGAGATTAAAGAGTTAGTTCACCACGACAAACATCACGGTTCAGGTAGTCACGGTGAGGAGGCCCACGCATGAGTGATGCCGTTATTAACCCGTCACTTTACGGTATTGTCGCCGAATTTGACGAGCCAGAACCCATTATTGCAGCAGCTGAACAAGCTAAGCAAGCTGGCTACAAAAAAATGGAAGCCTACACGCCTTTTCCTGTTGAAGGGTTAGACGAAGCCCTTGGTATGAGTAATACCCGCTTGGGTTGGCTCGTTTTATTTATGGGTATGGTTGGGGGCGCAAGTGGCTTTTTCATGCAGTGGTACGCCAACACGACATTTTACCCGCTCAATATTGGCGGCACGCCTTTAAATAGCTGGCCGCGTTACATTGTGATTACGTTTGAGTGTACCGTGCTTTTTGCAGCGTTCACAGCAGGACTGTTTATGTTAGGTCGCAACGGTTTACCGCAGCCTTATCACTCTATCTTTAACACCCCCAACTTTGAACACGCGAGCCGCGACCGCTTCTTTTTATGTATTGAAGCTGAAGACGGTCAGTTTGATGCTACCGAAACCAAAGCCTTTTTAGAATCGCTTGATCCTAAACCTCTCCACGTTGCCGAGGTAGAACCGTGAAGTTGATATTTCCTTCTTCAACCGGGCGTTGGGTTGCCCTAGCTTGCTTGTGTGTGCTGCTAGCAAGTTGTGGTCGCAACATGTATAACCAACCTAAGTACGAAGTTTATGAAGCCTCTGATTTATTTGAAAATGGCACCTCTGCGCGCGAACTACCTGCCAATACCGTGTCGCGCGACCGAGGTAGCGTGAACGCATCTTTTTTTACGGGTACAAACAGTAGTGGGTTACTTAGTGAACCCCCGTTTGAAGTTACTGAAGACGTACTTTTGCGTGGGCAGCAGCGTTACAACATCTACTGTTCACCTTGCCATAACTTTAATGGCAACGGTCAAGGCATGATTGTCCAAAAAGGTTTTGTGATGCCATCATCATTTCATGAGCAACGTTTGCGTGACCAACCTATTGGCTATTTTTACAACGTGATGACCAATGGTTACGGGCGCATGTACAGTTATGCGTCGCGTATTCCGCCTGAAGACCGCTGGGCTATTGCCAGTTACGTGCGGGCGCTACAGTACAGTCAAAACGCACCCGAAATGGCCCTTACCGAAGCGCAACGCCTTGATTTAGGTCTCAATGTGCAGGAGGCAAGTCGGTGATTGAACATAAAACATTTAGAGACTTTCGCCCCAGCCTTGACCGCTTTCAGATGGTATCGCTCATTGTGGGGGTTGGCGGTCTAGGATTTTGTCTAGTGGGGGCTATTTTTGGGCTCGAGCAATTTTTTCAGTCTTACCTCTACGGGTTCATTTTTTGGCTTGGCGTTGCTTTGGGGTGCCTTATCCTACTGCTCTTACAAAATATTGCCGGAGGACCGTGGGGACCGATGATCCGCCGGCCGCTCGAGGCAGGCGTCACGCTTATTCCAATTATGGGGTTATTTTTTATTCCTATACTGGCAGGCATGGGCTATTTATACGAGTGGACCAATCCCAACATTGTCGCTGCCAACGAGGTTATTGCATCTAAAACCGCCTACCTCAACATTCCGTTTTTTGTTGTTCGCGCGCTTGTTTACTTTTCCGTCTGGATTGGTACAGCATTTTTGCTGCGGCACTGGTCGCAACAACAAGATGATACCAACGACCCTAAATTTGCTGAACGCATGCGCAATTTTAGCGCGCCAGGGCTTATCTTTTTTATCCTAACGATGACCTTTGCTGCGTTTGATTGGGGTATGTCACTTACCCCTGAGTGGTTTAGCGGTATGTACGGCGTTATCTTTATGATTGGTCAAGCGATTTCAGCTGTTGCGTTTATGATTATCATCATGACGTTATTCGGACACTTTGAGCCTCTTGCGAGTGTTGCCAATCCTAAACGTTTACAAGATTTAGGTAACTTTTTGATGGCGTTTACTATGTTTTGGGCTTACGTAAGTGCGTCACAGCTCATTATTCTTTGGTCAAACAACGTCGTTGAAACCAACACGTGGTATGTCACACGTCTAAACGGATTTTGGGGTTGGGTTGGTGCAGCATTGCTGTTGTTCCACTTTGCATCACCATTCCTCATTCTTTTTTCTCGCTGGGTTAAGCAAAAAGTGCGGGCATTAGTCATCATTGCATGTTGGATGTTGTTTATGCGCTTAGTTGACATCTTTTGGATTATTGTGCCAACTTTTGAGCGCAACATACCGTTTAGCTTGTTAGATGCTGCTGTGCTCATAGGTATTGGCGGCGTTTGGTTATCTGTGTTTGTTTCGCGTCTTAAAAACAAACCTTTACTTCCACTCCATGACCCCAGATTGGCAAACGATCATGGCTAACGGTTCAAAAGAACAAGTTTCAAAAGAACAAGTTTCAAAAGAACAAGTTTCAAAAGAA
>CAZMCW010000311.1:0-6196 GCA_964564405.1 uncultured bacterium | reverse complement strand
CGCTACTTGTTACGAGTCGGCAATGATGGCATCACGGCGCTCATAAACCCGTTAGGTGAGGTGGTGACGGAACTGCCTAGGGCTATTCAAGATACGCTACTTGTTGGATATGACTTGCGTGATGGGCGCACGTTATATGTGCGCTTTGGGGATTGGGTTGTGGTGCTGGTGTTGGTTGCGGCGCTTACGTTGGTGGCTCGAGGGTTCTTAACTCAACGCGGCGGGTATGCTTGATTGACACTAGCATCTAATAACAACGCCCGCATGAAGACATTTGCGGGCGTTGTTGAGCTAAGTTGGCTCGAGCATCTCTCTCGAAAACAAGCAATTTAACCGGTTAATTCTGCTTTCGTGTGCCATTCTGGCTCAGGTTCAATGGCGTCACTAGGTGCGGGGCCAGTGTCGGTCCAGTTTTGGTTCTCGAGCGTCATCGGCACACTCAACGTCATATCTTGATTGCAGGTTAGCTGACAAGAAAGACGCATGGTCTCCAAAAGCCCTTGGCTTTGCAACTTGTCAAACTCAACTTGGGTCATCTGCTCGGGTTCGCCTGCGTCAAACGACACGCGGCAGGTGGTGCAGCGCCCTTGACCGCCGCAGCGGTGACCAATTTGTATGCCCATCTGCTCGATGGCGAGAACTAAACGCGTATCTTCTGAAAATTTTTGGCTTTTACCGTTAATCGTTAGAGTAGGCATGAGATGAGATTATCTTACCGTGACACGCGGTATTTGGCTCCGTCTCACGGTTTGGGGGTGTCGTTGAGGATAAGGGAATGGGGGAAAGGGAGATACAAGCTCGAGCAGTGTAGTTGAACGAGATACTACCGAAGCATTGTCATGATAGCCTTTCCGGTTATTTTGGTAACAAAGTAACCCGAGCGGAGCGAGCAGAAACAGATACCAAGTCCGACTAGAACGTAATGAACTCCGTAGGAGTTTATGATGTGTTTTGTCGGACTTGGTATGAAGATAGGCAAGCTGTAGTTCTGATAATTGTTGCTGACGGCCTCGAGCCAGCTAGAAAATCATCAGAAGAATTTATGACACATGCAAGTATTACCTGGTTAGTAGTTTGCAACACGGTTTAGAACATCAGCTACGTTGATTCACATTGATTGATATGAACAAGGGATGTTCTAACATGGCAGTTAGAGACAGTCTTTAATACCTACGGGTTTAACTCACCGCATGACTGCTTACGGCCATAGCCGCGCCAATGATGCCAGCCTCATTTTGAAGTTCTGCAGGGACAATTTTAGTGTCTAAAGTCAGTTCATCAAAAAACTTCTCAGGCTTTTTGCTGACCCCACCGCCAATAATGAACAGGTCAGGCGAAAACAAAAACTCAACGTGGTTTAAGTAGCGATTGACCCGCTTACCCCACTTTTTCCAACTGAGGTCGTCTTCTTTGCGCACGCGAGCAGCAGCGCGTGTCTCAGCGTCGTGACCGTCTAATTCTAAATGCCCTAATTCGGTGTTGGGGACCAAAGTGCCATCGACAAATAGCGCGCTACCAATGCCTGTCCCGAACGTGAGTACAAATACCACGCCAGCTTGACCTTTGCCTGCGCCAAGTGTCATCTCGGCGATGCCAGCGGCATCAGCATCGTTCAAAATAGTTGTGGGTTGTCCAGTACTTTGTGTAAAGCGGTTACCAGCGTCTTCGCCGATCCAGCGTTTGTCCACATTGGCAGCTGAGTGGATCACCCCACGTTTAACAATTGCTGGAAACGTACAGCCAATAGGCCCTTGCCAGGCAAAGTGCTGGGCAATTTCAGCCACAACACCCGCAACCGCGTCTGGTGTGGAAGGTTGTGGTGTGGGAATGCGCAAGCGCTCGCTAGCAAGCTCACCACGTGCAATATCGACAGGTGCACCTTTGATGCCAGAACCGCCAATGTCGATGCCTAAGACGGTTTCTACTACAGGATTTGAGACTACAGGGTTTGAGGTGGAGGGTGCTGAAGGTGACGGGCTCGCGCTGTCCATAGTACTAGCTTATACCCTAAGCGTTCCAAACTCGAGCCTTAGACTGTGCTGTTAGCCTTACGAGTGCAACGTTTTAGAACCATGTCTTGATGATGACGTTCTACTGTTAATAGCCGGTTTTGTTGCTAATAACGTGTTGTTACCAATATTATCAGCGACTTACTGTAGTGTTGGATGTTACGATAGGTAGATAGAATAATGTAACCATCAAAAAACTTGTTTGTGAGGTCATATGAAATTACGAGTGTTATCCTTATTAGTACTCTGTTTGTTAAGTTGCGCTATTGCGCAAGACACGGCGCAAGACCCAGTACCAAGTACAGCACAAGAAGAACGTGCTCGCAACTGGGCAGCGTTCAGTGTGGGACTTCCAACGATAGACGCTCAAATTGGCTTTTATGACCCTTTTGGTCTGTGGGCAAATCCGCGTTTGGTCGTGGGCTACGTTCTTTCAGGGGGCGCGTTTGTCAACCTTGATAGCTTGTGGTTTGTGCGCGGCCGTTCTGGGTTTTATTTGGGTGCAGGGTCGGGGTTGCTAATAGGTGACACTCTCACTGTGGCCGGGCTACATCTCACGTCAGGTACGGATATCGCGCTAAATGATAACAGTGGTATTTTGCTCGACAGCGCTATTGGAGTGTATCCCTTAGTTTTACGCGATAATGGCGATGAAAATGATGGTATGCTTTTTCCCTTTTTCGGACGTGTGACTGTCGGGTACCGAATATCGTTTTAGCAGCGTAAGTGCAGACTGGGTTTCTGGATAATGTTGCGTCACTGGTATAATGATGAAACGCATGGAGACGCTCGAGCCCTTTTACCAACAGGTCACCCAAATTATCTTGGCACGGCAGCATCCGGTTACGGGGCTATTGCCTGCGAGTACTGCTGTCACTACACATGGTGACTACACCGACGCGTGGGTGCGCGACAATGTTTACAGTGTTTTGGCTGTCTGGGGTTTAGCTGTTGCTTACAGCAAAAACGAAGATTTAAGTGGGCGTCGTTTTGAGTTGGAGCACGCTACCGTCAAGCTGATGCGCGGGCTCTTACAAGCGATGATGAAACAAGCCCATAAGGTCGAAGCATTTAAGTACAGCCAATCCCCATTAGACGCCTTGCACGCCAAATACGATACCGCTACAGGCGATGTGGTTGTGGCCGATGACGCGTGGGGACATTTGCAAGTTGATGCAACCTCGTTGTATTTACTCATGTTGGCACAAATGACCACCTCGGGCTTAAATATTGTTTATAGTTACGACGAAGTTAACTTTATTCAAAACTTAATTTACTACATTGGCAGGGCCTACCGCACGCCGGATTACGGTATTTGGGAGCGTGGCGATAAAACTAATCACGGCTTGCCCGAACTTAACACCAGTTCACTGGCGATGGCTAAAGCTGCTCTTGAAGCGCTCAATGATTTTGATTTGTTTGGCGCGCATGGCTCACAAGCGTCTAAGTTGCACACCATGCCAGATGACATTGCCCGCTTGCGTGTTACTATGCAAGCGTTATTGCCGCGTGAATCGCGGTCTAAAGAGGTAGATGCAGCACTTTTAAGTGCTATCAGTTTTCCAGCGTTTGCAGTTGATGATGTGAGCCTCATTAATGCAACGCGAACCGAGATTGTCAGCAAGCTCGAGGGCAAATACGGCCTCAAACGTTTTTTACGAGACGGCCATCAAACTACCATAGAAGACATTGAACGCCTTCACTATACGCCCGAAGAACTGCAAAAGTTTGAACACATTGAGTCAGAGTGGCCGCTCTTTTTCGCGTATCTCTATCTAGACGCGCTGTTCCGACATGACGAACCCCAAGTGCGCATTTATCGTGCGCGACTAGCCCGCGTTACGGTGACGCGTGGGGGCGTTAACCTACTACCTGAGTTGTATGTTGTACCTGCTGAAAGCGTGCCGGCAGAGCGCGTTAAACCTGGCTCACAAACGCGCGTCCCTAACGATAACGTGCCGCTTGTGTGGGCGCAAAGTTTATACATTTTGGGGCAGCTAATCGACGGCGATCACATCAGTCCAGATGACATCGATCCGCTCGGGCGGCACCGCAAAGTAGGGCAGCGTGCAAGTACTGCGGTACAAGTAGCTCTGCTTGCAGAAGATGACGTTTTACAAGCAGACCTTGAAGCGTTGGGTGTGTCTACCGAGACGCCTGAGCAAGTGGGCATTCAAGTGCGCCGCGCGTCTGAAATTGCAGCTGCTTACGAATACGTGGGGCGCAACCACAAACTCAACCTAACAGGCCGTCCTAAGCGCATGTTGCGCAGCTTGACAAGTGCACGGTTGTACCGTATCTGCGGCGAAGTTGTAGTATGTTTGCCCAGTTTTTACGATCAACAACAGTACTACCTCAACCTTGACCCAGAGGTTTTTGTAGATGGCCTCAAGCGCGAACTTGCCTACATTCAGCGGCACTGGTCGTCGGTAGGCCGGCCGACGCTCACGCTACTTATTACCAACAGCATGATGACTAGCGGCGGCGGCGAACTGCTTGGCTTTATTCAAGAACTTCGTTCGGGCATTTGTAACAACGTGCTAGTTAAATTAGATTCGTTACACTTGCTCAGGCAAACAGCTTCATTTGAGCGCATTGATAACTTGCACGAGTTTTCGTTTCAAGGTCAAGCACTCCAAAACCGCCGCGCCCCGCAGTACGTTTTACGGGTTGATAGCCTTGCGTGTCAACCGCTTACAGCTGAGCACGAACTTGCCCTCGAGGTTGAATCTGACGTCAACGTGCTGCTCGAGCACTTGACAACATCCCAGAACCTTTACGAACACGCTGAAGTGCTTACTAACCTGAGCCACGCTGAAGATTTGAACACAAAGATTCACCTAGGTGATCAATTAGTAAGTTTGGCAAGGTTGCTCGAGGAAGTCCACGAGCGTGCTGGGCACTTGCGTTTGTGGGCGGTGTTGCGGCGCACGGCCGGCCTACTTAACAAGATGGTAAGCGGCTTAGATGACGCCGTAACCGACATTGTTGTGCGGCAAAAACAACTTATCATCGGTAAGTCTTACAGTGATGACGCCCTGATTAGCCAACCTGTTTCAGAAGGTGAACTGCTCATGAAACTGGTGCGCTTTTGCCGTAAAGACGTGCGCGACCGGGTGCTAACCCAAGAAATTCTAGTGTATTTGGCGCTCCTTATGAAAGCTGAACCCGAAGTGTTTAAGGGCATTCTCACGTTGCGGGTGGGTTATTATATTTTGCTTCTCACTAGTGACATTGCCCACGCTCAAGAGCTCTCGCAAGATGAAGCCTACGAACGTCTTATGCAGTTAAGCCCAGCGGATGTGCGTGTGCGGTTGTACAAAGTGCTTACTGATTATCAGCACGCGTATGCGGTATTGCGTGACCAAGAAGCGCTACATACAACCTCGAGCAGCCTCAAATTTAGCGAGTTTAGCCTCGAGCCTAGTTCGTCAGTAAAAAATACGCACGACGAAACAGCACCTACAGATGTCCCTGAACCTGCCCACAACAGTTTAAGTCGTCCGCCTGTGGCAAGCCCTACTACGCCACCTGCTAAGGGCTCACAGCCTACTTCCAACTGGTGGCGCTGGCGGCAACTAGAAGGTACGCTTAACCGAACCTCAGATGCATTTTATCCTAAGTTGTGGCAACTTTTTAAGCATTGCAAAGGTCTGGTTATTGGCGACAAACTGGAACGCCGTAACCGCTTAGACAGCAGTTTAATTTTGTCTGAAATGACGCCCTATGAGCGCAATTTTGCATTGCGTATTGAGCACTTACTCAACAAAATTTCATCCCCTGAATACCGGCAGGTGAGTCTTGAAGCGCTCGAGGTCTTAGCTGATCTCACGGTCAACAACCCCGAATTAACCGTAGCTGATGTGATTGTTATTGACGTCCTTGTAGGTCACGCTGTGCGGCTAGCTTGGCTAGCTGATACGCAGCACGCAGCAGAAGACTACGAACAAGACAAATCGCAAGCGTGGGCTAGTTTTTATGCGCGCCCACCTGAGCAAACCCGGCAATTTTTGGCCGCGGCGTTTCGCTATCTGCTGGTGTCGGACGATGAGCAACGGTCGCTGGAAATCTCAGTCTAGCTGTCTTATACTAAAGTGATGTTTTGATGTCGCTTTGCGGCATCAAAATCGCTCGTATTTACGAAGTATAGCGCAGCTCGAGCGTACCCTTAGATGATTCAGAATATG
>CAZMCW010000310.1:0-6216 GCA_964564405.1 uncultured bacterium | reverse complement strand
CTCCCCTAGGTCGCACGCGCAACTGCCTGTGGCAGTTACTCGTGGAAACGCTATACTGTGACAAGGTTGTGACCAAGTTACATCTGTAGATTGTACTTGCACTGTGACTCAAAAGATAACTGTGACTTAAAAGATACACGCCTCTCGAGCGAGCACATTGTCGTCAAAAACCCTCGTCTAGGCTACAAGCGTGCTCAGATTATTTTGCGTTTGGCAGATCAACCCGAATCATCCCTTCATCGTCCACCTTGACAACCTCACTGTAGTAAAACGCGCCAGGAAAATCATCAGCTACTACTTTGCGCTTGCCACTCCAACTGTCAATGGCAAGTTTGTAAACTGAGGTTCGTTTGAGGTCATCTGCTGTGGCAGCTTCGTAATCTCGCTCTGGACGCAGGTGCGGCGCGTATTTGTCCATGATGCGTTGTAAACAGTGCTTGGCTTCGTCTGCTTCACTCACTATAGTTAGAGGTCCAAACGCAGTCACGCCAGCGTATTCAATACTGAACTCGAGCGCCCTATCTGCAGGTAATACTCGCCCCATCTGCATAATGTGAAAACAAGCGGGAATACCTGTATCCTCTCTCTCATTAACGCCGTTATCAACATTGCTGCGGGTACGCCCTACTCGAGCCGTATGCAAGTAGATAGCGTTCTCAGCGGCATCAAACACAAACAAATTGCTGTTAATAAACGGCTGCTCCCCGTCGTTTGTTGCCAAGATGCCCAGCGGAGCAGTTTCTAAAAACGTGTGAATCCAGGCGTCATCTTCAACAACGCGGTCACGGCGGCGAACTTGGTTAGGGGCAAGCGTTCCATAATCTTTGGGCATAGTGGGTAACTCCTTTGCGACGCTGACATCTCAACCTGATGACCCTTAATGCGAGGGTTTCGAGACGGATGACGTCTTTAGGGTTGATAACTTTAGCGTGAGGTCTTCAAGACGGATGATCTCACAAATGTCATAACCTCGAGGCAGACACTCTTAACACGATGACTCAAGGTGATGACAAGGTGGCTCGCAAGTTTACGCTACACCGTAAGTGGTTCCTATCAAAGAACCACTTGTGAGCAAACGCGCTGGGCCACTATGCTGAGACTATGCCTAGTGACCTTCATGTTGATCTCTTTTGGCAACGTCTCGAGCTTGATGTCAACGCGGATATACCTCGTTACAAACAACTTTACGATCAGGTCAGAACGGCGGTTTTAGCAGGGCAGTTACGGCAAGGGGCGCGCATTCCTGCCTCGCGGGCGCTGGCGAAGCATCTAGCTGTGTCGCGCAATACGGTGCTCGAGGCCCTTGACCAACTTTTGGCAGAAGGCTACCTAGAAAGCAAACACGGTGCCGGCACCTTTGTCGCCGTTGATGTTCTTGCCAGGACTTATGAAGATAACGCGCATGAAGAGCTGCATCCATCACGTATCACGAACAATCCCGTTGATTGTCCTGACGCTGATGTCATCATCACGCCACAACTTTCCGCTAGAGGTCAACGTTTAGCCACTAGCAAACTTGCCCAACAACAAGACGAGACTCGCCCACTCGCGTTTCAAGCGGGACTTTCTGCTCTCGACTTATTTCCTTGGAAACTGTGGATGCGGCTGGCAGGTCAAGCAGCCAAGCTCATTGCCCAGCCGAAAACATATCAGACGATGGGCTACGGCAACAGTGCGGGCTTACCAGAATTACGTGAGGCACTTGCAGAACATTTACAAGTGGCGCGGGGGGTGCGCTGTCAGCCAGAGGATGTCGTCATTACCACAGGTACACAGCAGGCCATCGACCTCACCGCCCGGTTGCTGCTAGATGTTGGTGATCCCGTCTGGGTCGAAAATCCTGGCTACAGCAGTGGCCATGAGGTGCTTAAGGCGCTCGGCGCTCAACTTGTGCCCGGTCGGGTTGATGATGAGGGGCTCGAGCTACCCACCACCCCAGTTCGGCTTACTTACTTAACACCATCTCACCAATACCCTCTTGGCGTGACAATGAGTCTGAGGCGTCGTTTAGCGTTTTTAGAAACTGCCAACGTTATGAAGATGTGGCTTTTTGAAGACGACTACGACAGTGAGTTCCGCTATGCAGGTAAACCTCTGGCGGCCTTACAAAGTTTAGACACACGCCGCGAGCGGGTTATTTATGCAGGCACGCTCAGCAAAGTACTTTATCCGGGTTTACGCTTAGGGTACATGGTCTTGCCACCAGCACTCAGCAGCGCGTTTATAAGTGCAAGGGGTCTAGCTGACCGTTCACCGCCACTACTCGCCCAAAAAACGCTAGCGCTGTTTATCAATGGCGGGCATTTTACTCGCCACATTCGTAAGATGCGTCAGGTTTACCGCACACGTCGCCAAGCTCTAATTGATGCCGTTGGGCAACTCCCTGACCTTAATCGCCTCACCAGTGATACCGGCTTACAACTCAGCGTCCGCGTACCAAACGGCTGGGATGACCGCGCACTGTCAGCGCAACTTGCCTGTGCAGGTATTGAAGCGCGCCCGCTCAGTGACTATGCCCACGCACCTTTAGGATTTGGTGGGCTTAATCTGGGCTACGCAGCCGTAGATGAGGCTATGATTATCCGTGCGGCAAAAACTATGAAGCAGGTTTTGAAGGCGTATAAAGCTTCGTTGTAATAGGGAAATTGCGATGGGAGAATAACAATGAGGGAATTGCAGTTAAAGAGCATTTAGGATGCTATACACGCGACCTCGAGCACATCACTTTCCCCTACGGTTATGCATCTCTACGATATGTACAGGTTACACCGAGAGACCTTCTCCCCTTCCTCCGTCCTCCCCTTCCCCCTTTCCCAACTAACGCCATATCAACGTGCATCCAAGGCTATATCAAAAAGAGGCTACTCGAGCACGCCCCTCCCCATATAACTATGTAACACCTCCGGCAATGCCACCGTGCCATCTGCCTGCTGGAAGTTTTCCAAAATTGCCGCATAAAGGCGCACCATGCCAAAGTGACTGCCATTGAGCGTATGTACAAGCTCAGGTTTACCACGCCCGCTTGCGCCACCAGGGCGAAACCGTGTCTGCAAGCGGCGCGCTTGAAAGCCCTCAAAGTTGCTGATGCTGCTGACCTCGAGCCAGCGTTCTTGCCCGGCACTCCACACTTCAATGTCGTACTTTTTAGCTTGCGCAAAGCCCATGTCACCCGTACACATGAGCAAACGGCGATACGGGAGGCCAAGCTTGTCCAACGTGGTTTCGACCATGTTGGTCATGGTCTCGAGCACATCGTAGCTGTCTTCTGGTTTTACAAACTGGACAATCTCCGCTTTGTCAAACTGGTGGACGCGGTTAATACCGCGCACGTCTTTGCCGTAGCTGCCCGCTTCACGCCGAAAACAAGGCGTGTAAGCCGTGTAACAAATGGGCAAACTCGCCTCATCCAAAATTTCACCCCGGTGCAAGTTGGTGATGGCTGTTTCTGAGGTAGGAATCAAATAAAAGCCGTCGCTCACGGTATACATTTGCCCTTCTTTGTCAGGCAAATTCGCCGTGCCGATGGCGCTTGCTTCGTTGACCATGAGCGGTGGGGCAATTTCGGTGTAGCCAGCTTCACCAAGTGTATCCAATTGATAGTTGCGTAACGCCCGCAAAAAGCGTGCCCCGAGGCCTTTAAATACCGGAAAACCTGAGCCAGTGAGGGTCACACCTGCTTCTAAATCAATCCAACCGCGTTCACTAGCTAGTTCCCAATGAGGTTTGGGGGTAAAGTCAAAACTAGGTTTGTCACCGCGTTCGTAGACAATGACGTTATCGTGCTCGGTTTCGCCGTAAGGAACGCTTTCGTGGGGTGGGTTGGGGATTTCTAGAATCAACTGATCCATGCGCTCGGTTAGGGTTCGCGCGCGTTCCTCGAGCCGCTTTACCTCATCGCTAAGTTGCCCCATACTGCGAATGAGCTCGTCAGCATTTTCACCTTTGCGTTTTAGTTCGCCGATGCGTTTGCTACTGGCGTTGCGCTCAGCTTGCTTACTTTCTAAATCACCCCGCAAGAGGCGGTTTTCTTCGTCGAGAAGTAAAAGCTCGTCCAGCTTGCTAGCGGCATCACCCAGTTGTTTTTGACGAATCGCGCTGCGCACGCGCTCGTGATTGTCGCGGATTGTTTTAAGGTCCAACATAAGTCTTAGATTACCTGAAACGGGGCAAATGTAAAGCTTTTAGTGGCTTCTCACATCCTCAAATCATCTACAAATTCAGAGACCGGTTCTATACCTGACACAAACAAATTATCTCGAGCTCGTGTGCAAGCTACATACAGCAAGTGCCGTTCGGTGTTGTAGACCTCTTCTAATTCAGCGTCATCGGTAACGGTGTCAATGCGTTCTTGTAGGGGCATCACTTCGTCATCGCAAGCCATAACCACCACCGCGCGAAACTCGAGCCCTTTGGCATAGTGCATCGTGCTCACAGAAGCGTGCTGCTCCGGCATTTGATAGTCGCTATCTAGCACGCTAAAAGGTATACCTGCTTGGTATAGCGCGCGCTCAGCGCGTTTAAGTTGCGCATTTGAACGGACAAACACACCCATTTCTTCGGGCCGAACACCTTTGTCGCGTTGCTGCTTAAGCCAACTACTTACGGCGCTAATCTCGGCATCTTCAGAGGCAAACTCAGCTAACTTGGGCAGGGGCCCATTAAACACCGAAATGGTTCCCGTGCGACTTTCTGTATTGCCGTCAACATCTGAAATATCAGACCCAAGTAACCTATCCGCTTGGCTTCTTATCTGGTGTGAGGTGCGGTAGTTGATGCGCAAACTGTGCGACCTACCCCGCACGTCTACCCCTAGCGACTTCCACGAAAACGGCGGTTGAAAAATACGCTGCCCCAAGTCACCCGCAAAAAACAAGCTGTTCTTCCCACCACCTGACAGAGCCGCCAAAAACTTAAGCTGTGCAACGCTTACGTCTTGTGCCTCGTCAAGCACAATAAAGTCATACGGCGATGGTTTGTCTTGATAGTACTGGGCGAGCTCACCGTACAGCATGGCTAAGGTCATTAAGCCTTGCTGTTTGAGGTCTTTACGGACGCCCTCAAAAATACTCCATAAGACCTTACGTTTTGCTTCAGATAAGCGCGTGCGCCTACCCAACCTAGGAACACCTTGGTACGCTTGCCACGTATCAAGTTGCCAAGCATCTACAACCTGTGACCACTCGGTCAACAAAAACTGCTCACTAAACTCGCTGCTAGTGTTTGCAAAACTTGCTAACAAGTCTTGTTGGGTTGCAAATTTTGGGTGTTGCCCTGTCATTCCCTCCGTCAATTTATATGGGTCTGTCAAGCTGTAAAGTCGTTTAGCGACAGCATCTAAAGAGAGCACGTCTATACGTTCTTTCAACCTCGGTTGATTACTTACTAAGGCCCGCAGTTTTATGTCCAGCGCGTTGGCAAGTGAATCAGAAAAGGTGGTGAGCAGTATCCTACCGTCTTCATGCGTACTAGCTAAATGCACAGCCCGGTGCAAGGCCACCACCGTTTTACCTGTACCCGCTGAACCAGCTACTCGAGCTGGTCCGTTAAAATCCCGTGTGACCAAAGCTTGCTGGGCTGGGTGCAAAAAGATGGTCCACTTTTCCCAAGGGTAGTCGAGGGCGCGTTCTAACTCTTCAACGTCTTTCATAACCCTAAAGCGGCGTTGTGCATCAGGATGGCTAAAAGGATCTGCAGATTCGGTAAGCGGCTCTGGAATTTGTGGTGTTACCCCCACTGCCAAGTCGAGCAGTGCTTCAGCAGCTTCATTGGGTAAGTGCTCAGCAAGGGTTAACAAGGTTTCTTCGTTAGCTTGCCGCACGTCATCAAGCCACTCGAGCGGCACCCCATACGCCAGTAACTCTGCCTCAGGTGTTCTGTCAAACAGTAGAGGTAATTCAGGCTTAACTTCAGGTTGCCCCACATACGTTGGAATAACAATTTCTTTAACCGTCTCACGGATTTCAACCAGTTGGGCTGCCCCTGTTTTGGGGTGACGTTCCAACTTGCGCCGCTCTGCCCAGCGGTAAGCATCATCGTGATGGGCAACATGGCAAAGCAGTAAACTCTTTTTACCCTGATGCACAATCAAGCGAATATCGCGGTTCACCCGCACTGACCAAAAGCCATCGTCTTTGGCCCGTTCAATCCGGTGAAACTGCATACTTGGGTGGGCAGGATTGACCTGTAAGTCAAACGCCGTAGTTTTAACTGCTTTTT
>CAZMCW010000309.1:1547-6255 GCA_964564405.1 uncultured bacterium | reverse complement strand
TTGAGGAGGTTGCCGTGGTGGTGAGGGTGCAACCCATTTGCTCGAGCACATACATGAGCCGTTTATCACCCTGCCGGGCAGCCTGACCCACATTTTCAACAGTCACTTGTCCACCCGCAACGGCGGCGGCACCCCAAAAATAACCTGCAGCAGTAGCATCGCCTTCAATAGCGTAATCACGAGCTTGATAGCGTCCATGAGAAACAGTAAAACGGCTGTAACCGTCTTGCTGAACTTGCACCCCAAAATCGTTCATGAGTCCTAGTGTGAGGTCAACAAAGGGTTTGGATTGGAGTATGCCAGTGACCTCGAGCACAACCTCACGGTCAGCATACGGCGCGCTCATCAGCAGGGCCGACAAAAACTGTGACGATTTATCCCCAGCAATCTGGGCTGTACCACCTTGTAGTCCGCTAGCCTTAACCACAACTGGTGGGCAATCATTATCAAACTCACTGGTAGTATTTGCACCAAGTTGATTGAGGGCAGTCAGTAGGTCACCAATGGGGCGCTCACGCATCCTCTGGGTGCCATCTAACCTGTACGTGCCCTGACCAAGGCTCAGCAAAGCTGCTAAAAAACGAATTGATGTGCCTGACAAACGGACATCAAGGTCAGCGTTGTCAGCCGGAATGTTGCCACCAGCGCCGTGAACAGTGAAGGTGCTGCCATCTACCTCAACGTCAATACCAAGTTGATTGAGGGCATGTACCATCACCTCGCTGTCTTCAGCAATAAGGCAACCGTGCAAGGTGCTTGTACCTTCTGCCAGCGCTGCCACTATGAGGGCGCGGTTGGTGAGGCTTTTGGAGCCGGGGATGGTGACGCTCGCTGCTAGTGGGCCGCGTGGCGTGATTGTTAGGGTATCTGGAAAATCAGTAACAGGCATACGCGTATGACAATACCACTCGGAAACTTAAGTGGCATCAGGGGGTGTAGTACTAAACGACTAAGCAGTCTCGAGCGAGATAGGGAGACGGGGAGAAAGGGGAGCAGAGTTGATTTAATGTGCTTATTACCGTCTTGAAAAGGGAAGGGGAGAAAGGGGGAAGGGGAGAAGAATTGATTTAATGTGCTCATTACGTAGACTTGGGGACGCCAACTGTGTAAATCCCAGTCCATCTCAACTGGCTTAAAATCAAACATCAAAAAATGCAACTATTTCTGCTTTAGACAAGTGGAGTTGTGGGGGCATCTTCTAAGTCGTGTGGGGGATGTTCATGCTAGGCTCGAGCTGTCATGGCGCTACCTCAACTTGACTCATCACAACTGGCTCAATCTCCACAACAACTACAAGGTCAACTCTTACAAGCCTACGATATCAATGTCAATGGACGACAATGGCACTATTTTGCATCTCATGAAAACCTAGATGATACCCTTCCTACCATCTTGATGTTGCACGGCTTTACGTTGGGCTCGAGCCTCCTCACCTACGGACCGCTTGCCAGCAGCCTTGCCTCACGCTATCAAGTCATTGTCCCTGACTTACCCGGCTTTGGGAAAAGTGATGAACTGGTAGATGCTGACGGCAATCCTATTCACGACAGCGATGCTTACGCGTGTGCGCTAGCTGAGTTTGTGGATGCTTTGAACATCGCCAACTGTCATGTAGTGGCGTTTTCCATGGGTGGGGCAATTACACTTCGGTATGTCTGTGATAACCTTGATAAAGTTGCCAGCTTACTACTTGTAAGCAGTTACGGCTTGCGGACAATTCCTTTTCCGGGCATATTGCTGCAACTCGGCTTGCAAGGTCATGTAGCTGAGGCATTTGTCAATCCATTACTCAGCTCAAAGCGGTTGCTCAAAGTGCTTATGCGCCAAGTGGTACTTAGCGGTCAAGTAGACGCAAGTTTATTTGATGAAGTTGCTGCTACTGAGTTAAGTTTACCGGCTGCGTTTATGGGATGGTTGCGCTCAGAGGTGGGTTGGCTTGCTCACCGTCATCACGACGCGCCGATACTGGCAGACTTAAGCTATCCTGTGCAACTTGTTCATGGGACGCGGGATTTGGTTGTACCAGTGGCAGATAGTCAACGGGCAGCAGCGCGGTATAACCTACCACTTACCCAACTTAAAGGTTACGGGCACTGGCTACCACGACAAGCACCCGAGGTGCTCGAGCAACATATTCATCGGCTGATTCGTAAGTCTGAGTAACCAAACCCAATTTCTGAGGAAACCCTCAACAAATCGTGACCCCCAACCGCGACATGGCTGACAGCTTAACGCGCGTGCATCTGCCATACTAAAAGCAGATTGTTATGACGATTATTATCTTTTTGCTTATCCTTACGAGCGCCGTGGTGATTCACGAACTAGCGCACTTTTTTAACGCCAAAAGCGTTGGCTTACCTGTGCGCGCGTTTAGCGTCGGCATGGGTCCAGTGCTCCTTCGTAAACAGTGGCGTGGGACCGAGTGGCGCTTGTCACTGCTCCCCCTCGGCGGCTACGTGGATTTACCCGGTATGGCCGCTGAAGCCGACGAAGACGGCAACTTGCATCATCCACAGGAAGGCCTAGCCACCAAAACCCTGTGGCAAAAGCTGTGGGTGTTGGTGGGTGGAGTCATTGCCAACTACATTATGGCGGTGCTGCTCCTTGCCATTGTCACTACGGCTGATCCTAGTTTCCGCAACCTTACTACCGGGCAAGTACCTAGTGAATCAGGCACTATTTTTAGCGACGTTGTCGCCGGCAGTGCTGCGGTTAATCTGGGCATTGAACCGGGTGATGTTGTTTTGGAAATCAACGGTACGCCCAACCCTGACCGTTCCCAAGTGCAACAAGCTATTCGTAACGATGACTTTTTAGAGCTTCGCTTAGACCGTGCAGGTGAGGTTGTCACCATCACCTCAGACTGGCCGCCGGAAAATGCTGAAACGCCTGTACTCGGCGTAAGTTTAGACGCCATTACGTTTGAGCCATTACCAAGCGTGAATTTTGGTCAAGCGCTTGTCGAGTCAGTTGGCTTTACGGCGCGCATTGTGCCAGACACGGTGAGCGGGTTTGCTCGTGCGTTTGGTAGCACCCTAACTGGGCGGCGTAGTGCAGATGTCGTTGGCCCTGTGGGCATTGTTGGCGTGGTGGGAGAAGCCTCCCAAGCAGGTATTGTGCCCGTGTTACTTGTGGCTGCACTCATCAACTTTTCACTAGCTATTTTTAACTTACTTCCCATTCCTGGCTTAGATGGCGGGCGGATGCTCTTAGCCACGCTGGTAGCCATTCGCGGTAAGCCGTTTAAGCCTGGTCAAGAAGAGATGATTCACTTTATCGGCATCGCTGTGCTGATTGTCTTTATTGTGCTGGTGACCTTTGGTGAGGTTGGCGAACTCATCAGCGGCGGCTAGTGTCTTGTGGCGCTAGTGTTTTATGGTTGAAGCTTCTGTTGCAGTTGTGATTCCAGCGTTTAACGAGGCTGTCACGGTGGCCTCGGTTATTGCTGTGGCGCAAGCAAGTGAGCTGGGTCCGGTTTATGTCATTGATGATGGCTCGAGCGACCCCACTGCCCAAGTCTCCCAAGAGGCTGGCGCAACCGTTCACAGCCTCCCGCAAAACCAAGGTAAAGGTGGCGCACTTGCGTTTGCTGCACAGAACATATCAGCAGATGTACTTGTGCTCGTTGATGCTGACCTCACTGACTTAAAACCACACCACTTACAACAACTCGCTGCGCCTGTACTTGTTGGTGACGTTCATATGACGCGGGGCATTTTCAAAGGCGGGCGTTTTCGGACCACAGCCGCGCAGTATTTAGCGCCCCAACTCAGCGGCCAGCGGGCGGTGTTGCGCGCGAAGCTGGCAGAGGTTGAAGGGTTAGCTGAAAGTCGTTACGGGGTTGAAATTGCCATTACCCAGCATGCAAGTAAGCACAGTTGGCGAACGCAAGACGTTTGGCTCGAGGGTGTTTCCCAAATCATGAAAGAAGAAAAACGCGGGGTGTTGCGCGGGTTTTGGATTCGCTTGGGGATGTATGGCGATATTCTTAAAGCGTACTGGCAGCATCGTGCTAAAACATCTTCACAGGATTAAGACACAACATTAAGGCACAATCAGGCTCTCTTGCCATATATTGTCCTCGAGCCAAAACCGCTGGCGCGTGTGCAACCTGTCCGTAGAGGCAATGAGTGCCTCAACCTCCTCAGCAACTAAGTGAAGCCCGGCCACGTGGTCGGGAGTGGGAACCTCGTTGGGGTAGCGCAAGGCTGTTTCCTGAACGTGATTTTTGAGGACATCAAGGTTCGCAAGGGTGTCGCCTGGTGATAGGCGTGCATCTTCATACGTGCGGTCAAGTAGTTGTACCTCGCGTGGAAGTTTCTGCCAGTAACTGTCTGCTTGGGCGGCAGGTGCAGGTTCTACGTGACCTTTTACGCGATACTGTTCACTGAGCACCGGATACCACAGCATCATCTCAAAGCGCCCATTAGTTTCCATGTCGTGCCATTTGCGGTGGAGGCGGCTTACAGCGATAAATAACGCGGTGTCGGTAATGGCGTGCACAATCACGGTACGCACCGAAGGCTGGCCGTCTGGGCTAGCGGTAGCCAGCGCGCCAAAGGGTGCGTTGGGGTCATCTGTGCGTACTGCTCGAGCTTTTGCGTCGGCAAGTTGCTGAAGGGGGTTCATGGGGTTAGTTTACGCAACTTAGGCAGAGAGTGCTCGAGCTCACAAGATATTAAAGGCAAACACGTGCAACATTTCCTTG
>CAZMCW010000309.1:0-1537 GCA_964564405.1 uncultured bacterium | reverse complement strand
TTTTGGCATCAGCAAGTTGTTGAAGTGGGTTCATGGGGTTAGTTTACGTGACCTTGGTCGTGTAGTGTCTTGCTACGTTTCTTAGAAAGTGCTCGAGATCATAAGACGCTATGGCAAACACGTGCAACATTTCCTTGACACACGTTGACAGTTGGCCAGACCTCTCGATACAATATGTTAACACCTTACATTGTTAAAGCTTGACGATAAGCGTTATAGCGGCGTGTAGGCTAAGTTGACACTGGGACAACCACAATAGGGCTCGAGAGTGACGGAGGAATGAAGGATGCAACGTAGTTCTCGGGGTAACTCTTGGTGTGTATCTTGGTATGGCGCTTGGCTGGTCATGATGCTTGTGCTGCTGACAGCCTGTGGTCAACAAGCTGTGCAAGGTGGACCGTCTATGACAACGCCGTCCACAGCCTCATTTAATGGGGTTAGCCGCTTAGATGCTGAGGCGGGTGTGGTCGACGTAAGCGTAAGCGCATTAAACATGACGGGGGAACTTCTTACCGGAACCATTACCGGCCCGTTTGCCACGGTGACGAGCGTGACAACCTCAGCTGTATCACTACAACAGGAAACACGTGCGTTTGCCCAGGTTTGTGGCAGCATTGTCGACAAAGGTAATATCACGGCTATACTCACGCTGGATTCAACCGGGTCTATGTCGGGAAGTGACCCCGGCAGGTTGCGGGCAGTTGCCGCCAAGCGCTTTATCTCACGCATGACCTCGGCAGACACGGCAGCCGTGGCCTCGTTTGATACTGGCACAGCACCAACTGAACCATTCACGGCCATTCGTCTTTGGCAAGCGTTAACCAATGACCAAGTGCGCTTAGATGCTGCCGTGGACAACGCCACGTTTGATAGCGGCGGGACCAACGTGTGGGACGCGGGTGTAGATAGCGTCAACTTACTGGCAGGTGCCACAGGTAGCAACAAAACAGCGGTGCTCCTGACCGATGGTGGCGACAATGGCAGCTCGAGCACCCCCCAAGACATCATCGACCTAGCGCTAGCTGAAAGCGTCAACGTAAGTGCTATCGGTTTAGGGCGGAGTGTAAACGCTAGCGAACTCGCCGACATTGCCAGCGCTACGGGTGGCGTGTTTGTATCAGTTGAAACAGCTGACAGCCTAGATGTGTTTTTTGATAGATTTTTTAATGCCACTAAAGCATCTGGCTGTGTGACCTTAGCCTTTTCACCCGTGCCAGAGTCGGGCACAACAGTTGAAGGCGATTTGTTTTTTGGCGTGAACGGCACGCCGTTATCAACGACGTATAGCGTATTCTTCCCGTAAGTTTCACAAAGTCTGCAATAAAAAACGTCAGCTTGTGGGCTGACGTTTTCTCTTATGTTGATGAAGTGAATTACCAGCTTGCGCCGGTTTCAATAAAAGCGACAAGGTCGTTGTACTCGTCACAGGTGGCGTCACAAGCCTCAGCAAGAATGTCGAGTTGGGCTTGGGCTTTTTCCATTTGCCCGGTTTCGACATAGAGTTCACCAAGGTAAGAGTTAGCACCCAAGTGCATAG
>CAZMCW010000308.1:0-6290 GCA_964564405.1 uncultured bacterium | reverse complement strand
TATCATCTGTCAAAGATGATACCTCTGGCTAAAGGCTTTTCGTAATTCACTCACGTTCCATTTCGCAGAGTCACTGTAGGAACAAAGTCACTGTAGGAACAAAGTCACTATAAGGACAATGAACACTTGCCAGTTCATCACGTCCTGTCCAGTGCGTCACCTGCTCGAGCCGTGTAAGCTTGCTACACTGGGCCATGAAACAACCTCCTTCAAATAATTTGATGCGTATTTTGCGCGAACCCATCAACAGCCTTACCCATTTGGCTGGCGCACTTTTGAGCGTGGTAGGGCTCATTGTGTTACTGGTACTCACGCGCGGTCATCCTCTGCGGATGGTCAGTGTTGCCGTTTATGGTGTGAGCCTCATCTTGCTATACAGTGCTAGCACGCTCCACCACGGCGTTCACGCCAACCAACGCTGGCGCAAGTGGCTTAAAATTTTTGACCACGCGGCCATCTATGTGCTCATTGCAGGTACCTACACCCCCATTACTTTAATTGCGCTCCAAGGTGAGCGGGCTGCCTGGGGCTGGTCGCTGTTTGGGGTTGCTTGGGGGTTTGCCCTATTGGGATTAGTATTTAAGCTGGTTTGGCTCGAGGCACCCCGGTTTTTATCTACCGGACTGTATCTGCTTATGGGTTGGCTAGCCGTCATTGCCATTGTGCCCCTGAGCCGCGAACTAAGTACCGCCGGGTTTGTTGGACTGGTGGCAGGCGGTGCGTTTTACTCGGTGGGGGCGGTCATTTACGCCCTTAAACGCCCCAACTGGTTTAAGCACTTTGGCTATCATGAGTTATGGCACTTGTTTGTGCTGGCGGGTAGCATCAGCCATTTTGTGATGGTGGTGACCTTACTACCTTAAGGGTTCTTAACTAAAAGTCTTTCTTGAGGGAAGCTCGAGCCACCTCCAACGCTTCAGCTAGCCCGTTTACCTTAGAACCTGCCCCCTGCGCAAAGTCTGGCTTGCCGCCGCCGCGCCCATCAATGGCGCTCAGTGAGGTTTTTAAAAGTGCGTTTATGTCATGCTCTAAGCCTTGACTGCGTGCAAAGATAAGTTGCGCTTTGTCATCTTTTACAGTTCCTAGCAGGACAATAACGTCGTCTTTGGCTGCCAGCGCACTTGCTAGCGGTCGCGCTAAGGTGCTGTCGTCAGCCTCGAGTTGATGAACAATTAGCTTGACCTCACCTAAGGGTTCAGCAGTACTGTAAAGGCGTTCTGCCAGCAGTGCTGCGTAGCGTTGCCCTTGAGCGTTCATCTGCTGCTTAGTTTCTGTGAGGGATGTTTTAAGACTGCTGACCCTAGCAGGTACGTCTTCAACTTGGCTGCTAAAATCCAAGGCAAGCCCACTTGTTACGGTGTGTTTGAGGTTGTAATCGTCTAAAGCTTCTTCGCCAATAACAAAATGCACGCGGATGAGGCCGCTTTTCACGCGCTCGAGCTTCACCACCTTAAGCGGTAAAACCTCAGCTGTACTTTTAACGTGCGTGCCCCCACACGCAGACAGTTCCCAGCCACCCATATTGACTAAACGAATGATTCCCGTCACCTTGGGCGGGCGGCGCAATCGGTATTCACGCAAGCGTTCTTCAGGCACCTTAAACGCATTGACAGGTAAGCCGCTGCGGGCAATCTGATTAACCAGCGCTTCGGCAGCTTGCGCGGCTTGCTCATCAGGGTCACCTGCTAAGTCAAGTGTGCAAACTGGGCTGGCGAGACTCACTGACTGCGTTGCAAACGCGGAGTTAACGCGCACAAACGCTTGCGATAATAAATGCTGCCCGCTGTGGCGCTGCATGTGGCGGTAGCGCCGTGCCCAGTTGATGCTAGCCTGAACGCGCTGGCCAGGCTCGAGTCCTGCCTCAGCTAAGATATGTAACACATCACCGTTTTGTTTGATGACATCGACAACTTCAACGCTTGTATCAGTATCCTCGCTGATACTTTCCAAGGTGAGGCTACCTGTGTCGTGCAACTGCCCACCCGAGGTTGGATACAACACCGTTTGGGATAACGTCACCGCAGGCTGTCCTGCGTGTTCACTAAGGCTTGTAACTTCAGCCCAGCAAGTGCGCACGTAGCTATCAACTTGGTACAACTGCGGCGGTAAGGGTAGTGGCGCTTGTTCAGGTAAGAGAGATGTCATTTACGAATCCTCACGGTTTAAAGATGCGGTTGATATGTACGATGTCGATGAGATAACGGCCTCTTGCTGCGCTTCAGATGATGTGGTTTCAGAGGGTTCAGTGTTGGTGTTGGCATCCACGCCGTGAACCATATCTTGCAAACTGTACAAAAGCTTGAGTGCGTCCATTGGGGTAAGGCGGCTTAAATCTTGGGCGGCGATGCACTCGCTAACTTGGCTGGTTCGAGCGTCCCGATCTGCCTCGAGGCTGCTTAGCAGTACCTCTGCTCGAGCCAGTACTTCCGCAGGTAGTCCCGCCAGCTTCGCTACCTGTAGCCCATAAGATTTACTTGCTGGCCCCGGCAACACTTGGTGATAAAACATAAGCCCGCCCGCTTCTTCTTTAGCCGCCACATGGTAGTTACGCGCTGCTGGCAAGCGGTTGGCGAGCCCGGTGAGTTCAAAATAGTGCGTGGCAATAAGCGTATAGGCTTTGGCATGATCGTGCAAATACTCGGAGGCTGCCCAGGCTAGCGACAGTCCATCAAAGGTACTGGTTCCGCGCCCGAGTTCGTCCAAGACAACGAGGCTGTTAGTGCTTGCTTGCGCCAAAATGTCAGCGAGTTCGTCCATTTCAACCATAAACGTACTGCGCCCGCCAGCTAGATCGTCCGACGCACCAATGCGAGTGAGAATCGTCGAGAAAATCGGCAAGGTTGCCTGCTCAGCGGGTACAAATGAACCAATTTGGGCAAGTAACGCAATGAGCGCGTTTTGCCGCAAAAAAGTGCTTTTCCCCGACATGTTGGGGCCCGTGAGCATCACTAAATGGGCGTCGGTGGATAAGTGTAAGTCGTTGGCAATAAAACTGTGGTAGCGCTCGACTACTGGGTGACGGCCTGCTTGAATCTCGAGCACATCGCCAAACTTCGGTCGGCAATAGTGATTGTTAGCAGCAACCTCAGCTAGGGCCGTATAGACATCTAGCTCAGCAAGGGCGTCACTTACGTCGCGTACGTCGCTAGCACGGTGGACGAGGAGTTCACGTAAAGCTTGAAAAACCTCATACTCACGTGACTGCGCGGCAACTTCAGCCCGACTAATTTCACGCTCTTTATCGCGCAAGTCTGAGCGCACGTAGCGCTGGCGGTCTTTGAGGGTTTGCAGCGCGTGATAGTCGTCGGGAACGTCATCGTAGTACGGGCGCGTCACCTCAAAGTAATAGCCGAATACGCCGTTGAAACCCACCTTAAGCGTGGGGATGCCGGTTCGCTCACGCTCGCTGGCTTCTAGTGCGGCAATAAATGCGCGTCCACTTTCAGCGCTGTGGCGCAAGTCGTCAAGAACATCATCCACACCGTCTTTAATGAGGCCACCTTCGGTAATTTTGAGTGGTGGATCCTCAACAAGTGCCGCACTGACTTGATCGTGAATGTCGGTGAGTCCGTCTAGGCGGGTTAATAAGGCTTGCAGAACAGGTTCTGGACGCGTTGCTAAGAGCGTTTGTAAGTGGGGAATGAGCCGTAAACTTCGGGCGAGTGCCACTAAATCCCTCGCACTGGCTCGCCCAGCTGCCAAGCGGCTGGCAATGCGCGCAAGATCGTGCATTTTGTAAAGGTCGCGGCGCACATCTGCCCGCAGAACGCCGTCGTGGACAAAGACGCTCACTGCATCCAAACGTTTGTTGATCTGGCTGGCATCGAGTAGCGGATGCCGCAACCACGCGTTGAGTAAGCGCCGTCCGGGAGCAGTGCGAGTATCATCCAAAACAGCAAACAAGCTCTGTTCGCGCGTGCCGCGTTGGCTCTCAAAAATCTCGAGCGTCGTGAGCGCCACCTCACCAAGTTGCATATAGCTACTGGGGTCGTAGCGCTCGAGCTTCGTCACCTGCGGCAACTGCCCACGTTGCGTTTCTAGCGCGTAGGACAAAACTGCCCCAGCCGCCCTCGAGACAGCATCCGTCTGCTGGGTAGCTAAATGATTAGCCCCAAACTGCTCGAGCAAGACGTCTTTCGCCGTATCTAACTCAAACCGCCCGCTCGAGACCATCACCGGAAAGCGCTTGCTAAACGCCTCCCTAAAGGCTTCTTGGTTGTAAAGCTCAGGCGAAAGTAATACCTCTGCAGGGTGATAGCGGCGCAGTTCGTCATAGAGGCTCGAGACTGCATAAACATGGGCCGCTCGAAACTCACCTGTACTCACGTCTAACAGCGCCACGCCGTAACCGTCCCCAGTGGCGATGGCGGCGAGATAATTGGCATCTGGCTTAAGTAATCTTGCTTCGGTAACGGTGCCTGGGGTAATCAGTTGGCTGATGTCGCGGTTGACCAACCCTTCAACTTTAGGATTGCCCACTTGGTCAGCAACCGCCACACGAATGCCTTTAGCTAGTAGTTTTTCGATGTAGGTATCGGCACTTTTAAGTGGAATACCCGCCATAGGCGTCACAAAGTCTTTGCTGGTTTTACGGGTGAGGACGATGTCGATAAGCCGTGCTAGTCGCTCGGCGTCTTCTCCAAAGGTCTCGTAAAAGTCGCCAACTTGGAACAGCAACAAGTAATCCGGGTACTGCGCGCAAAGCTCTACGTATTGTTCTAGGAGGGGTGGCAGTGGCCCTTTGCCTTCACCTTTTAACGCCATAGTTCATAATACCGCGTGGGTGGATTTTGTGGGGTGGGATGCTGCTTCTGTTCTATAGATGAAGCTTAGAAGCTATGACCACCTCGAGCCAGCCTTCCCGTGAAAGGCTATGTAAAGAGATTTTAATATGTCTGGTAAAAGCTCCCATGCCCAGCTGTGACGCTTGTCAAACTCCAAATCCTCAACAAAGCAAGCATCAATCATGTTCTGTAGTTTAGGTTTAGCCTGAGTGTAGAAGCGCGCAACTAATCCAAAGGCTTGGGCTACCGTCTCGCGCTCACCACGGCTAATTGCTTCTTGGGTAAAGCGGCGCACTTCGCCAAGTTCAAAACAGATTAAACCCTGCTGTGCATTAACAGCCTCCCGTAAATTTGGGAAGGTTGCTTTGAGTTCTTTGAGAAAGGCGCTTCTGTCCATAAATACGCAGTCCGTTGGTATCTCGCCTAATGCCTAAAGGCATCATACTGCGTAGGCAAGCCGCTAACTAGCTACACAGCAGCAAAATGTGGAAAAGGATCTTGCCACTCTGTCCAGGTGGCTGCGCCAGCCTCAATTTCAGCGTCGGTGAGCAAGCAGTCATTGAGCAACTGGGTGATTTGGTCGGGCTCGAGCTGCTGCCCAATAAACACGAGTTGCTGGCAGCGGTCGCCCCATGTCTCGTGCCAGTCGACGGCGGTGTCATCTTGCGGGTCGGGGGTATTATTCGAAGCAGCCCACCATAACCCAGCAGGTTCAATGCCCAAAACCTGCCCCGCTTGCGACCAAAGCAGTACGTGTGCTGGCCGCGTGGCGAGCCAAAAAAAGCCTTTGGAGCGAATCACCCCGCGCATCAGCTCGCTGTCACTAAGTGCGGCGTAAAGGCGCTCTGGGTGAAATGGCCGGCGCGCCCGAAAACTCACATGGCCGATGCCGTATTCTTCGGTTTCGGGCGTGTGTTCGGTGGCCAGTTCCTCTTGCCAGGCTGCTGTGTTGCTAGCTTGCTCGAGGTCAAACAAACCTGTGTTCATCACTTTATCTGGGCTAACTTTCGCATGACTTGCCGTGATGATGCGTGCGTTGGGGTTGAGCTTTTGTACAACGGCTTTGAGTTGCCCCAGGTCCTCTTCCGAGACAAGGTCACACTTGTTGATGATGATGACATTGCTAAATTCAACTTGCTCCACTAACAAGTCGGTAACCGTGCGCTGATCGACATCACTGACAGCTTGCCCAAGCGATTGCAGGTCTTGCGAGGCGAGGTAGTCGGTGAAAAAGTTGGGCGCGTCCACCACAGTAACCAGCGTGTCTAAGCGGGCAAAGTCACTCAAAGAATGACCTAGGGTGTCCTCAAATGAAAAGGTTTGCGCCACCGGGAGAGGTTCGGAAATGCCTGAAGATTCAATGAGGAGGTAGTCAAACCGTCCGGCCCGAGCGAGTTGACTGACTTCCTCGAGCAAATCTTCTCGCAAGGTACAACAGATACAGCCGTTACTTAACTCCACCAAACTGGCTTCGCGGTGGTTGAGTGCACCTTCTTGTTTAACGTG
>CAZMCW010000307.1:2449-6291 GCA_964564405.1 uncultured bacterium | reverse complement strand
CTTGACAACTGTTAACAATTGACAGTTATAGTAGGCTAACACGTTCAAGGCAAGGTTGTGGCAACTTTATGCTGCTGTCCAAGTGCTATCTAATTTATCATCTACTCATTACATAGCAAAACCATAAGGCTATTAAACCCTGTCTAGGAGTGTAGACAGATAAAAACTCAAACCATACTTATCAAGTTCGTCTCATTTACTTTTGAGGAGTGTTATATGCGTGTTCAATCTTTGGCTAGGCGTTTCGTACGTCTTAATCTTGTACACCGAGTTAACAGATGACAACACGGTATCGGTTCGGCTTTGACATTGGCGGCACATTTACGGATTTTGTGCTACTCGACACGCAGCAAGGCACCATTGCTAGCTACAAAACCCTGACCACACCTGAGCACCCTGCTAAAGCGGTGATTGAAGGCTGGGAGACGTTGCTCGAGCGGGCAGAAGCCACCAGTGAAGACGTAGAAACCGCCATTCACGGCACAACTTTGATTACCAACGCCCTCATTGAGCGCAAAGGTGCCAAAACTGCACTTGTGACGACTAAGGGTTTTCGGGATATCCTCGAGCTAGCCCGAGAAATGCGTTACGACATCTACGACCTGTTACTTGTGTTGCCCGAGCCACTGGTGCCCCGCCCCTTACGGCTAGAAGTTGATGAACGCATCACCGCCAAAGGTGAGGTGATTAGTCCCCTCAACCCTGCTGATTTGGAAGCGCTTAAACCCATCCTAAACGAGCAGAACGTACAAGCTGTGGCAGTTTGTTATTTGCACGCATTTACGAACAGCGACCACGAACACCAAACGGGCACGTGGTTTAAGGAGCACCTAGCAGACTTGAGCGTGTCTCTCTCCAGCGAAGTTGCCCCAGAAATTCGTGAGTATGAACGCATGTCAACCACGGTTTGTAATGCTTATGTGCAACCCCTTACCGAGCGCTATCTCGAGGACTTACAAGCTGACCTGCGCAAGACTGGCTTTCAACACGGTGTTTACCTGATGCTCTCGAGCGGCGGTATTAGCAGTCTCGAGCAAGCCTCCCGCTTTCCCGTGCGCTTAGTTGAGTCTGGCCCAGCAGCGGGCGCACTCGTTGCAGCGTATTACGGGCAACTTGTTGGCGAGGATAACGTTGTGTCATTTGACATGGGTGGCACCACCGCCAAAATGTGCCTCATTAAAGACGGTCAACCCACCGTCACCGATACCTTTGAAATTGCCCGCGTGCACCGCTTTAAGCGCGGTAGCGGCTTACCGATTCGCGTGCCGACTATCGAGTTAATTGAGATTGGTGCCGGGGGTGGGTCAATTGCTCGAGTTGATGAACTTGGCCTCCTCAAAGTGGGACCAGAATCTGCCGGGGCCTCACCAGGGCCAGCGTGCTACGGGCTCGGTGGCGACCAACCAACCGTGACAGACGCAGATTTACTGCTCGGCTACTTAAATCCTGATTTCTTTTTGGGTGGGCGCATGTCGCTGGATGTTGCAGCGGCAGAGCAAGCTGTTCGCAATGTCTTAGCTGAACCTCTGGGCCTCAGCGTGACCGACGCAGCGCATGGCATTTACCGAGTTGTGAACGAAGCGATGATCTCTGCCACGCGGGTGCATATTGCTGAACGTGGCGCAGACCCTCGGCGCTTGCAACTTACGGCCTTTGGTGGCGCGGGACCCATGCACGCGCACGCCATTGCATCGGCGCTCAACATGAAAGGTTATGTGCTACCTGCCAGTGCGGGGGTAGCCTCTGCGCTTGGCTTCCTCACCGCACCAATTGCCTTTGAGTTTGCGCGCACCTACATTAGCAAGTTAGACGCTAGCACCTTACAAGATTTAGATGAGGTGTACAGCGCGCTCGAAGCTGAAGGGCGGCAAACCTTAGCTGCTGCCGGTGTGGCTGAGGCTGACATGAGCTTTACCCGCCAAGCAGATTTGCGGCACGTGGGGCAAGGTCACGAGATTTTGGTGGAACTACCCTACGACAAACTTGCCGAGGTTGACTTAGATAATGATCTACGGCTGCATTTTTATAGTGCGTATGAAGCTATTTATGGGCACGCGCACCCACATTTGGGGCTCGAGCTCACCACCTGTAGACTCACCGCCAGCGGTCCCAAACCTGAACTGCACCTTTACCAAGTTGAGGCAAGTAGCGCTGATCCTAGCGTGGCCATCAAAGGCTCGCGCCAAGCTTATTTTGCGGAGGTGGGCGGCTTTGTGGACACGCCGTTGTATGAACGCAGCAAGTTGTCACCAAGCATGACCTTCAAGGGCCCGGTCATCGTTGAAGACATCGACTCAACCTCGGTGATTGGCCCCAACACGACGGTACAGATTGACAGCTACGCCAACCTCATTGTGACGTTTATCCAGTCATGAATTACACAATCACGAATTACTTAGCTATGAGGTACGGGGCATGAGTTACCGATTTGGCTTTGACATCGGCGGGACGTTTACCGATTTTGTGCTTATTGACAACGCTACGGGTGCCATGAGCAGTTATAAAACTTTAACTACACCAGACAATCCTGCTAGGGCTGTGATTGAGGGCTGGACGCATCTGCTCGAGCACACAAACATCAACCCAGACCAAGTAGACAATGCCATTCACGGCACAACTTTAATTACCAATGCACTCATTGAACGCAAAGGTGCGCCCACGTTGCTGCTCGTTACCAAAGGCTTTCGTGATGTGCTGGACACGCAAAAAGAAATGCGTTACGACATTTACGACCTACACGCTGAACCCGTGACGCACTTGGTACCGCGCCCTTTGCGGTTTGAGGTTGACGAACGGCGCGATGCGTTTGGGGATGTTGTTACGCCCTTAGAACTAAGCAGTTTAGAGGCTATGAAAGAGGTGCTCGAGCAAGCCGGCGTTACTCAGGACATTGAATCCGTCGCCGTGTGTTTGCTGCACGCGTTCACCAATTCTGAGCATGAACAGCAAGTGGCAAACTGGCTCGAGCAAAACCTACCTCACCTAACCGTGTCACTCTCGAGCCAAGTTGCCCCGCAAGTGCGCGAGTATGAACGTATGTCCACGACGGTCTGTAATGCTTACGTACAACCCCTGACCTCGAGGTATTTGCAACAACTGGCGGACGAACTCAAAACTCATGGGTTCCAGCAAGACTTGTATGTGATGCTCTCGAGCGGTGGTATTTGCACCCTCGACACCGCGTGTACCTTTCCCGTGCGCCTCGTGGAGTCCGGCCCAGCAGCGGGCGCGCTAGCTGCCATGTTTTACGGACAACTCACAGGTCACAGCGATTTAATGTCATTTGACATGGGCGGCACCACCGCCAAAATGTGCCTTATTGACGGCGGTCAACCTGCCATGTCAGACAGTTTTGAGATTGCCCGTGTCCACCGCTTTAAGCGCGGTAGCGGGTTGCCGATTCGCGTCCCGACCATTGAACTCATTGAGATTGGCGCAGGGGGTGGGTCCATTGCTCGAGTAGACGAACTTGACCTCCTCAAAGTTGGACCAGAATCTGCCGGAGCATCACCGGGGCCAGCCTGTTACGGACTTGGTGGCAACAAACCGACGGTTACAGACGCTGACCTGCTCCTTGGTTACTTAAACCCCGACTTCTTTTTAGGTGGGCGCATGTCGCTGGATGTTGAGGCTGCCACTCGAGCCCTCGACGAGCATCTTGCTAAACCTTTGAATATAGACGTAAGTGAAGCTGCCTATGGTGTTTACCGCGTGGTGAATGAGGCAATGATCTCGGCGACGCGGGTGCATATTGCCGAGCGCGGTGCTGACCCACGGCGCTTGCAACTTATTGCTTTTGGCGGCGCAGGCCCCATGCACGCGCACGCCATTGCAGCGGCGCT